>NZ_JBFJTH010000202.1:0-5870 GCF_041625495.1 Litorivivens sp.
CACTAGTCGATTTGACTAGTTGCACAATGCGTTCTTTCAATAATGGGTTCTCCGATGCGGAAAATTCGGCGTCAACCGGTACATACCAAAGATTTGACTGAGCAAAGCCTTGGCATTTAACCGCATCTTTTTCGGTCATCACGACCGGTAGCGGCTCTTTAAACTTAAAATCCTGGGCGGTAAACGCATGGTGATCGGAAAAGCGGTGCTGCACAGGCCGCATCCCAAGCTCGACGAGGGTGGTAAAAAAACGTTTGGGGTTGCCTATACCGGCAACCGCGTGAACATGCACCGGAAAATCGTCAGCCCCGCGCTTTTCACCAGTCACGAGATTGACCAACTTACCAGGTTCCAAGCGCATAACATGACCACTGCGCCCCCACTGCTCAGTGGTTTCACCATTGACCACCAAAAGGTCAGCTGTGGCCAGTCGACTGGGAGGCTCACGCAGCGGACCAACGGGCAAGCAATGGCCATTACCCATACCGCGCATGCCATCGACCACAATAATTTCTACATCCCGCTGTAAGGCGTAATGCTGCAAGCCGTCGTCACTGACCACAATATCACAGCCAAAATCACTCTCTATGCGAGCCAACGCCGCGACGCGATCCGGCCCAACGACCACCGGGCACTGTGCAGTGCGCGCTATCAGCAGGGGTTCATCACCCACTTCCCTGGCCGATGAAGTGTCAGTGATCGCACAGGGATATTCCGGCGCCTCGCCACCATAGCCCCGCGAGATAACGCCCGGCTTGTAGCCCTGCGATTGAAGCCAGCGTACAACCGCGATCACCAGGGGTGTTTTGCCTGTTCCACCAACGCTGATATTGCCCACCACGATGACCGGCGTCAGCTGGGGTATGGATTTTTTAATCAACCAGCGTTTGCGCAGCGCTGAAAGAAGGCGATACAGCAACTCCAGCGGCCACAGTAACAGCAGGCCAACGGCGCGTTTGCGATACCAGGCACGTTCAATGCGGGCGGCCAGATTCATTACTCAGACTTGGGTTCTCGTGTTGTCAGACTCAGCGCCGTGAAGCCCAGTTGACCCGCAGCATCCATGGCGGTAATCACTGACTGGTGCGGCGCTTTCGCATCAGCTGTTATGACCACCGGTGTATCGGAGGGCTCTCCGGCGATGTCGCTGATTGCGGCCATCAAGCCTTTCAGCGTTGGTGTGGTTACCGACAGGTCGTTAACCATGTACTGCCCCTGTGCATCCACCACGATTTCCAGTACCGCCACTTCCTGTGGAGCGGGATCACCGCTGGCTTCAGGCAACTCCAGCGTCAACCGACTCTCTTTGGTAAAGGTTGTGGACACCATAAAGAAAATCAGCAACAGAAAAACCACATCAATCAGTGGAGTCAGGTTGACCGAGACTTCCTCCAGTTTTTGACGCTTGAAATTCACGACTTGCTGCCCTTTGAGGCCACCAGATGCATGTGGTTGACCAGCTTGATGGTTTCCTGTTCCAGTTCCACCACAATACTGTCAATCCGGCGCACATAGTAGCGGTGCATCATCAGTGCCGGGATCGCCACACTCAGCCCAGAGGCTGTGGTTATCAGCGCCTCGGAGATACCTCCCGCCAGAACACTGGCGTTACCCGTGCCCTGCAGCATGATTTCGGAAAACACCCGAATCATACCGATCACGGTACCGAGCAAACCCAATAACGGGGTAATCGCGGCGATCGTGCCCAGCGCGTTGAGATACTTCTCAAGGCGATGAATTACATGAGAGGCGGCATCTTCAATGCTTTCTTTCATCACCTCCCGACCGTGCCGGGCGTTGGCCAGCCCCGCTGCGAGAATCTCGCCCAGTGCTGAGGACTGCCGCAAACGACGCAGCTTTTCCGCGTCCATCTGATTGTTTTTCAACCAGTCGGATACCTGAGGAAAAGTGTTGGGCGGTGCGATTTTTTTCGGGTTAAGCTCGATCCAGCGCTCTATGCAGATTGCCAGCGCTGCAGCAGAACACAATAGAATGGGCAGCATCAGCCAGCCGCCAGCTTTTACCATCTCGAACACGGTACAACCTCTTATTCTGGTTTGATCGCATTATACGTACTCTGAGCCTTGAAGCGACAGGCGAAAGCCGGCTATTGCCAGTAAAAGCGGTGCCCGTCACGCCAGGCTGACACCTTCTCCACGCCTCGCTCCCCAATAAGCATACTAACCCGCCCTGCCTCGGCAGTGGTCAGTTGCGTACTGCCGGCCATCTGATAGCGTCGCTGCACTGCAGGCGCCGGGTGTCCGAAATGGTGTTTGTAGCCAGCAGAAAACACCACCCATGCCGGGCGCAACTGCGTAACGAAAGCCACTGACGATGAGGTTTTACTACCGTGGTGCGGCGCTACCAATACGCTGATATCACTGGGCATGGTAGGCAACAGCATGCTCTCTACCTTTGCCTCGATATCGCCCGGCACGACCGCAATGCCCTCACCACTGCGCACCAGCAAAACACAGGATTGATTATTAGAATCATTGTTTGCCAAAACCGCCTTAGATTGCGGGTGCAGGAACTGAAAATCGACGCCATCCCAGCGCCACCTCTGCCCTGCTAAGCAGGGACGACTTTCCGGCAGCGACTCACCCGCATACAGGACCGCACCGGGATAAGCCGCACGCACAATGGAATAGGCCCCGGCATGATCATTGTCGTTGTGGCTGACCACCAGTACATCCACTTTCCGTACCTGTTCAGCACGCAACACCGGTAACACCGCAACCTCGGCCAGATTGAAATCTGGTCCGAAGGCTGGCCCGACATCGTATACCAACACGTGATTTCGAGTTTTTATTAGCACCGACAGTCCCTGCCCGACATCCAGTACCTGCAGTTCAAACTGACCTGCGGCCAGGGCCGGATTTTCCACAGGCTCTAGCCAACGCGCCGCGAGCGGCACACACAGTAGCAAAGCCAGATAACGCGCTGGCACCGCGCGAGGTAACAACAGCAGCATAACCAGCAAGACGATAACCAGTAGCGACAATGCATCCGGCCGATAGTTCACAGCAACAAAATCGAGGCGGCCGACCACGGCGGTAAGCGCATTCATAAACAGCGCAAGCAGTGCGTCCGCAAGGCTCCACAGCCACTGGGCGAACGAAGCAGAGACTAGCTCAAAACACAGTGCCAACAGAATCAACGGGACAATCACCGCACTGAACAGCGGCACAGCAATCAGGTTAACCGGAAAGCTTAGCGGCGAAAAAAAGTCGAAGAACACCAGCCCCAGCGGCATCAACCCAATCAACAGCATCCACTGGGCGCGCACGATTGAGCGCCAGCGGTGCTCACGCTCGAAAACCAGCAGTAAAATAGACACCGCGATAAACGACAACCAAAACCCTGGCGTCAGGCTCGCCATAGGTTGCACCATCAACACCACCAGCAGCGCACAGGCCCAGCACGTCCAGCGCCCCACTTTCCGAGTCAGCAATACCGAACCCACCATTATCAGGCACATCAACCACGCGCGCTGAGTGGGTATACTGAACCCGGCAAGCCACGCGTAAAGCAAACCGGTGAATAACGCCAGCAATGCTGGCAGCGGCGTGCTGCCGGACAACCAGCGTGACAAGGCCAACGTAAGTAGGCGTCCGAGGAAAAAGCCAAGCCCAGCCGCAATACCAATATGCAACCCGGAAATCGCCATTAAATGGGAAAGCCCGGTTTGCCGAAATAACGTCCACTGCTGATCGGTAATCCCCTGCCGTTCACCGACCGCCAATGCCATCAATATTGCGCCCTGGGCTCGCGGCTGCAGTTGCTCCCGTAAATACCGCACCACGTCGTCGCGCACCGACACCTGCTGGCCCAACAGGGTTGCCTGCCTGACATAACCGGACGCATGGATACCTCGACTGACCAGCCAGCGCGCATAGTCAAAACCACCGGGGTTGGCAAAGCTACGGGGACGCTTCAGGCGAACCGTCATCCGCCAGCGCTGGCCAGCCTCCACCAACTGCGAAGAGCGGTAGCTTAAACGCAGTTGCCGGGCCTCACAGCAGGTCAACGACTGCCACTGCTCAACTCGAACGGTAAATCGCCAGCGGCCGCCATGATGCGGCGAATAGCTTGGCTCACCCACCACAACCCCAACCAGTTGAAGATCACTACCTTCATAGGCCGCTGGCAAAATCCGGGTTTCGAGTGCCAGCCCACTGACCGTACCGTAGATCAACCCGACACTGACCCAAACCACAGCAATAGCCTGACGCCGAGCGCCAGTCCGGAACAGCACAAGGGAAACCGTCAGCGCAACCAGCAACAGTGATAGAGGAAGAAGTTTCGGGAACCACGCGACCGCGGCAATGCCGCCCGCGCAGGCAATCATCCGTGATGCCATAGCCATCCATGGTGGTTATAGGGTTTCTAAATAGGCATAATAACGCCCGTCGTGCCGGGAATATCCCCGCCAGCGAACCTAACGCAATCAGCGCATCAGCATTATGCCCCGCAAAATTTTTCAACGATACATGCCACATCCCGACAAGGTGCGTCATCACCCGTCCGTAAAGTGGCTGGGGCCCATGATTCACGAACCGAACTTGTGGCACCTGAATAGACGATCTGTGTCGCTGGCGTTTTTTATTGGCGTGTTTACCGCCTTTGTGCCGCTGCCCGGGCAGATGGTGATTGCAGCGTTGGCAGCGATCGTAATACGCGCCAACCTGCCGCTAGCTGTAAGCCTGGTCTGGATAACCAATCCGGTCACCATGCCTGCCTTCTTTTATCTCGCCTACAAACTCGGCACTGTGCTACTGGATATCAAACCCAGCCCCTTCAGTTTCGAGCTGAGCTGGCACTGGGTGCAATTTGAGCTGGTCTATAAATGGAAACCCTTAGTGGTCGGCTGCACGATCATGGGTATGTTTTTTGGGCTGCTGAGCGCCGCAACCATTCACACCCTTTGGCGCATCCACACCATCCGGCGCTGGCGCAAGCGCAAACGCGACCGGGCAAACCGCAAATAACGGTTATCGGTAGCTGAGCACTTCGGCTGGTTGCACTCTCGACGCGCGCCAGGCCGGGTACAGCGTCGCCAACAGGCAAATAGCGTAGGACACGCCACACACCAGCCACCAGTCTGCCCAGCGCAGGTCCGACGGCAAATAGCTGATGGGATACACGTCGCTATGCAAAAACTGCATACCCAACGCAGCTTCCAGTGCCGCCACCATTTCGGTAATCCAACTGGCTGCCAGCGCGCCCAAAGCCCCACCGATGGCGACGCCGATCAGTCCTATTACCGCACCGTAAAGCAAAAAGGTTTTGATGATCTGGGATGGTGCGGCGCCCTGACTGCGCAGTATCGCAATATCCCCTTCTTTTTCGTGAACCACCATGACGAGCGTGGACACAATATTGAATACGGCTACGGCCACCACGGCCAGCAACATGATCACTACAAGGTTACGCGACATCTGAATGGCGTGATAAAGATTGCCGAGCTTGCTGCTCCAATCTGAAAACCGATAGTGGAAACCCAGGGTATTGCGCAACTCCCAGGCTATTGCCCGTGCTGCGAACACATCATGCACGGTAATACGTAATCCGATAGACTCCGCGGGTGCCAGGCTACGGGCCGCGTAAAGATCGAGCAGCACCAGCCGCTGATCGATTTCAGTACCCGAATTGAGGAGCTGTGTTACTTCAACCCGCTGGAAACGTACGTTTTGCGAGCTTTCAGGGCTTGCCGGAAGCACCACATTTACTTTATCTCCAACGTCTACACCGAGATTATCTGCCAGCGCGCGCCCCAGAATAATCGCGGGATACTCGCCGCCCGCTTTTAACGCGTCCAGATCAACAAAGCGCGCCAGACCGGAAGCGCCCTTTTCCATCTCGGCGTC
>NZ_JBFJTH010000203.1:0-5857 GCF_041625495.1 Litorivivens sp.
TCCTTCGCTGCAACAAAACCGAAGGTAAGCGCTGGCCCGACACTCGACCCTGCGCCAGGGTATGCGCGCCCCATCACCGAGGCGGTAACCACCCCTGCGGCATATAGCCCCTCAATAGCAGAACCATCATCACGCAGGACGCGAGCACACTCATCGGTGACAACGCCGCCATAGGTGCCCACATCACCGGGATAAACCGCTACCGCGTAGAAAGGCCCCTGATCAATCCGCCCCAGCGTGGGCGACGGCTGGTGCAAATAGTCACCCAGCCAGCGCGCATACTCCCGCTCTCCGCGATGAAAATCATCGTCCCGGTTTTGATCCACAAAGCCATTAAAACGGGATACCGTTTGCGCCAGCACTGTGGCCTCTACGTTGATGACTTCGGCCAGCGTCTCTACTGTTTCGCCCTTCTTGAGAAAACCGGACTGCTCCCACTCCGCCAGCTTTTTCTTGCCGGGCATGGTGCCGGCAAGCATGTACTTTTTCAGATATTGACTGTCGAATACCATCCAGCTTGGGGCTGCCGGTACCGTCCTGTTCCGCGCCAGCATTTCCTGACAATAGGTCATGTAAGAGCTGGCCTCGTTGAGGTATCGCTGCCCGCTCTGATCCACCAGAATCGCATGGGGTTTGGCAGAGGGACCCTGAGCGCTTTGCTGGATTTCTCCGTACTGACTGTCGGGTGGCAGTATGCAGGGCTGGCCGACCATTTCTTCCATCTGCGCCAACGCCGCGCCTATACGCTGCAGCTCAAGGTGCATGTCACCGGTATCTTCCACCGGCGCACTGGACCACTGCACATTGGTGCCCGGCTGATATTGATTTCGCAGAGCCTGGTTATGGGCAAAGCCACCAGCGCCCACAATAACGCCCAGCGATGTGCCGAGCTGCTCGCGCTTGCCATTGTGCTCGGCAATAACACCAGTGACACGCCCGTTGTGCTCCAATAATTCGCGTACCGCCGTTTCGAGGCGGATTTCAACGCCATGACTGAGCGCAGCCTGTAACAGCCGAGCCTGCAACGCTGCGCCACAAGACACATAACGCTTCCCAGTTAGCAACGCACCAATCACCTTGAAAGCCACCCGCACGAAAACTTTTCTGGCGGCCCAACTGCGTTTTACATAGGGAATAGCCAGCGCCTCGTCCAGTGTGGCCGGCAAATCCAGAAAGCCCGGACGAAGTTTGTCCGCCCATTCCCCCAGCGCTTTTTTGTTGAACGGGGCTGCGACAACACAACGACTGGTTTTGCAGCCGCCCGACAGTTCGTCGTTGTAGTCCGGCCAGAACGGCACCCGGTCCAGCTCCAGCCCCTGCTCTACCAGAAAATCGATCATGGCCGGGGCTTCCTTCAGAAAACGCTCGCGGCGCTCGGGCGTGGCACCGGGAGCGTCTTCAAAGGTTTCCGCCAGAGCTTCCAGGTAGGTCCGGGCCCGCTCGAAAGAATCTTCCACACCATCGCGCTTCATAAAGCGATTGTTGGGAATCCACATCACCCCGCCAGAGCGCGCCGTGGTCCCGCCGTAATACCCGGATTTTTCGAGCACGAGAACTTTCTTGCCCCGGCTGGCAGCGTAAAGTGCAGCGCACATGGACCCGCCGCCGCTGCCGACGATAATCAGATCATGATAGTGGGAAGTATTCGACATCGGGCGCCCTGTTGTAATTTGATGTGGACCGGAACCCTGAGTCTATCGCTATTAAACAATACTGTTCAATTCCGGCCGAAGCAAAAATGGCACATGCCGCGCTCCGTCCTCAAACGCGGCGACGCTTTGACGAGACGACGGCAAGCAAGTTCACTTTGCGCAGTGAGAACTCAGCCCTTACCCATCACCTCATAAATACGCTTGGTAAAGTACCAGCGGCCGTCGCGCTTCACATACTCGTCGTCAAAGCAGCCAACCACAACCACCTGCCCTCCCGCTTTGGGGAAAATCAGTTCGCGGCAATAACACTTACCTTTCGCTTTTTCGCCCTCAATGACCAGCTCGGCCGGGAAGGAAATCATGCTCATAAACTCTACATAGGCGAGCTTTTCGCGAAAGGCCTCTATCACATTGTTTTTGCCTTCCACGGGCTTCTCCATGGAAGGCAGGCCCCACACCCCTTCCTCTGCCCAGGTTTCTCCCCAGGCATCGGCATCGATGCGCATGGCGCCTGCGGCAAACTCTTCACACAATTCGCGGATGGCGAGGCGGTCTTCTACTGGCCCAGTATTCATGCTGTTCTCCGTTGCTGTTCCGGGTAATCGGGGTCTGAGTTCGAATATAGCAAATCAACACAGGTGTTCACTACAACTTTACACAACTGTCATGATGGGAACGCCACCGGTTGCCTATGGTGATTGCAGGCCACACAAAGGTGTCACATGGAAAAACTGATCTATCTGCTGGACCGCGCCACCACCGCAGGCACACTGCAGCATTTCCTGCTGGGAGACGCCTTGACCAACCTGCGAGAAGCCGGCGCCGTCAATTTCACCATCAACATAGCCAATCTCGACAAGGACGTGTCTGTCGTAGCACCACAACGTATCGCGGGGCCCTGGGATACAATCGGCGCGGTGGTCTCCGTATGGACCGATACGGTTGATCGGCATCCGGCCTATCTGAATACGCTGGCAGCCATAGGCTGCGAGGTGCACGGCTATCTGGTCACAGAGTCAGTACCCCAACCCTGCGACACCACGTGGCCGGAAGGCGAGCGTCGCCCCGGCGTTACCCAGTTTACGGCGCACGGCAAACCAGCCAACGTGGCCGACGCCGATTTCTACCGCAACTGGGCAGCGCACACGGAGCTGTCTTTCCAGTTGCATCCAGATCGTTGGTCGTACGTGCGCAATGCCGTAACCCGTCCGCTGACCGAGCATGCCCCACCCTATCGGGCACTGGTGCTGGAGCACTTTCGCTCACTGCAGGATTTTACCGATGAGGATCGCTACTTCGGAGATCCGGCCATCGTGCAACAGATGTATGAGGAGCTGCCGGGCTTTTGCGACTTCAACACAATGACCACAGGCCCGATGAGCGAGTACCGCTTCACCTGACACGCAGAAAACCGGGGTCGTAACGAGTATTTTTTAACCAAATGCCGTCATTGTTCAAAAAATACTCGTTACGACCCCGGTTTTTGGCGGTGGCGTTCACAGGCTAGCACCAATGCCCAGAACTCGGAAAAATCATTCACCACCACGTCGGGCCGGTGAGGGTGTGCCTGCGTACCCGGAAATATTTTGTGCAGCCAGGGTAGGTCCCATAGCGCGCCATTGAAAAACACTGCTGTCATGCCCGCCCTTTTGGCGGCAACGATATCTGTGGTGCTATCCCCCACATACCAGACATTTAAACCGGGAGCTGCTCCAACTTTTTCTGCAGCGAGCAACAACTGATCCGGGTGCGGCTTGCGCAGCGGCGTGTCATCGCCACAGACGTCGGCGTCGAACAGCTCGGACCAGCCGGTGCCCTCTACCGCCGACAGTTCATGCTCGAAAAACTCACGGTCGCGATTGGTGATCACACCAACCTTTAGCGGCAACAGCCGCAAACTTTTCAGCATTGCGCGCACCTGTGGCTCAAACGGCTCCACCTCACCATAGTGGTTGCGATAATGATGATTGAAGGCTTTGTGGGCAATGCGTTTGGCCTCTTCATCCTTGCCAAACAGCACTTCAAAAATGTCGGTCCGGGATATTTTTCGATCCGCCCTTACCTTCGGGTGCAAGCGGCTGAAGCTCTGCACGTACTCCACCAGTTTTGCATCCTCTGGCGAACGGCTATCTTCAGGTTTAACCAAACGCTTCAGCAGACCAAGTTCGGCCAGTTCAGGCAGCATATCGTCTACCGCGTGATACATGGCATCCAGCGTGTCGACCAGGGTGGCGTGCCAATCGAACAGAATGACATCAGGTGTGGAGAGGCGCGCCACCGCCGGGTGCCAATCTGGCTCAATTCTCGGTGGCGGCGGTTCAGGGGGCTTGAACGGACCGGGTCGAACGCGTGACACTATGTCCGGCGCACTCTCCGCCAGCACATCAAACAGCTCATCAAAGCTATTGATAACCGCGAGCGTCTTGTAGCCGCTGAAGGCCAGACGTAGGGCGGGGACCTCCCAAAACCCACCGTTATAAAACACAGCATTAATGCCGGCGTTTTTGGCTGTCTGCATATCCACTATGCTGTCAGCCACATACCACACGTGTTCGCCCGCGCGCTCACCCACATCTGCCATTGCCCGCTCCAACATTTCTGGTTCAGGCTTGTATTCACTCACATCGTCGGCGCAAACGGTGGTGGAAAATAACGTCTGCCACCGGCCACCGTCTACGGTCTTCAATTCGTAATCGAGAAATTCTCGACTGCGATTGGTCGCCACACCCAAGCGTATGCCAGCGGCCTGCAAAGCGCTCAAATACTCGAAAATGCCGTCTTGAAAAGGCCTGACCTTGCCAAAGTGATCGCGATAGCAGCGATTGTAGGCCGCGTGAGCAATGCGCTTTGCCTCCCGGTTGTCGCCAAAAATCGCATTGAAAATCTCGGTGCGCGATACACGACGCTCGGCGAGTATGCGTGGATGCAGGCGCCGGAAAATACGGATATAACGTACCAGTCGTGCGTCGGCCTCGTTGGCACAATCAGCCTCTGCCAGCAGCGCCTTGACCAAGCCCAATTCCTCGAGCAGCGGCAGCATATCCGCCATCGCACTGAACATGGCATCGGCGGTATCCACCAGCGTGCCGTGCCAATCGAACAGTATCAGTTTTGGAAATTGTGCTGTCATGTTTGTCCCGTTGTGGCGTCACCGAACACCCGCAATATGACAAGCATAGCTAAAAATGCGTTACTCATTACACCTTCTGTCGAGCAAAGCAGTATTATTCGCGAAATAGAACACCGCGTTGTGAAATAGCGCAGGGGCTTTATCCCACGACAGACGCCACCAACTATGCGACCCGCCGTGAGCCAAAGCAGCGAGCCACAATAGCCTCGTTCACTCATTCACACTACAATTGATCTACATTCAACAATAAGATGAGTAAAACCCGATGAGAAAATTGCTGACAGCCTCTCTATCCATACTGCTAAGCGGCTGCCTGGGCATGCCCGAAACCGTCACCCCGGTGAAAAACTTCGAGCTGGAACGCTATCTGGGCCAATGGTATGAAATAGCCCGACTCGACCACTCCTTTGAACGTGGCCTGGAAGCGGTCACTGCCGAGTATTCATTGCAGGAAAACGGTAGCGTTAAGGTGCTGAATCGCGGCTATTCATCGGAAAAAGGCAAGTGGAAAGAAGCGATTGGTAAAGCGTATCCAGTAGACGATGAAGCAACTGGCTACCTCAAGGTTTCATTCTTCGGCCCGTTTTATGCGTCCTACGCGATCTTCGTACTTGATCACAAAGACTACGAATACGCGCTTGTATCTGGCCCGGACACCTCCTACCTATGGCTGCTGGCAAGACAGCCAACACTGGATGAAAAAACGCTGAATCACCTGGTAGAGGAAGCGGCGCAACGCGGATTTGATACCAGCCAGCTGATTTTTGTCGACCAGAGCCGCAACCTCCCATAGCCGCGCTCAAGTGTGAAAAGTTGACCAACCAGAGCTTTAGCCACGCATTCTTGATGAGTACTATCAGTGTACTCATCAAGGATTAACGCTATGGACTTACTACGTATACTGATTGCTATTCTGCTGCCACCACTGGGCGTGTTTCTGCAAGTTGGCTTGGGCAAACACTTCTGGCTGAACATTCTGTTAACGCTGCTCGGATACCTGCCCGGTATCATTCACGCGGTCTACATTATTGCCAAAAAGTAGGCGCGCTTCGCAAGCCTCAACCTACACGTCAGA
>NZ_JBFJTH010000204.1:0-5818 GCF_041625495.1 Litorivivens sp.
AGTGCATAGGGTCGGCAGCCGTTGCAGATCAGGGGCGTGCCGGGTGGTACCTGGCCGGGCCGGTCATCGATAAGGATGAAATCGGTCCCACTTTCATCGGCCACATCGTTGCCGCTGTTGTCGGCAAGTTTGTAGGACTCATTCCAGGCGGTACTGAACTCTGGCGGATTGTTGTCGCCCTCGATATACAGGCTGATGGCGAGGTCATCCTGATTGTTGACCGTTAGCGCTATGGGGTCGCTTTCGAGTGCTACGGTGTTCGGAGGTATTACCACCGTCGGCTTCCCGCAATTAAAGGTAACCGGCACCGCGCTATTGGTCTTGAGCATCGCGCCACTGGTGCCTTCGCGAATACCAATACTGGCAGCACCGATAATAATTGGCCGGGTTTCGTCCTCATTGAAAAATCGAAGTCGAACATGGGTGCCGCTGGTGGTGACCCTTACGACATTGCGAATGGTTGTGTCGACTGGCGCAGGCCCTGTGCCTTGCTGAACATCCGTTTCACGGGTACCGCCCCACGCGGCAAGCCACTGGCGGCCGGCTTCGTTGACAGTAGTGCAGGAACTGGTTGCCGTCCCAGCGCCTGATGAGCTGGACGAACTGCTGTTGCAGGATGCCAGGAAGACAAGACTGACAATCAGGGTTAAGTGCTTAATCATTATTATGGCTCGAGAAACGGTTTTACGCAGTGTAGATAAAATGATCGCAGTGATCATCACCTTGTTGGATGTCATGGGAGACATGCATTTGTGGTTCTGCAAAATTGCACCTGCCGGCAGATTTTTTGCGATGCAAAATACATCAGTGGCTCAGTGCAAGCCGTAGGGGATTTTTTCATACTGTGGCATGATATTTTCGCTCGCGCTGTTGAGCGAGAATAGCCAACTCAGGAGTGATTATGAAAAAGACAATCGCCGCTGCGGGTCTAAGCCTGTTTCTGACGCAGGTCGCCACGGCCGAGACATACGGAAGCGTATCGTACGCACTGTTCGAAACTGAAATCATAGGCATTGATTTTGACACCCCAACGTTGCAGTTTGCGCTTGGCAATCAGTTTGATGACAACTGGGGAGTAGAGCTGCGATTTGGTGTGGGTACCGACGAAGACCGTGCGTTTGGTCTGGATATGGAAATCAGTCAGTACTATGCGCTATACCTTAAACCCACCCTGCCGCTCGCAAACAATGTGTCGCTCTATGCCCTTTTGGGTGTTGCAAACACTGAGGTTGATACCAGTGTCGGTGAAGACGACGACAGCGATATAAGCTACGGTTTCGGCATTGCTGCCGAGGTCAACCCGGGTGTCGATCTGTTTGGCGAGTATATTAGTTTGTACGATGATACTGACGACGGTATCAGTGTTGAAATTAAAGGCTTTAATATTGGCGTAGGCTTTACTTTCTAATCTGTCTTTTGATTTTTCAGAGGCAAAACGGGCGGCAAAAGCCTCCTGTTTTTTTGTCGGAGAAAAACCTTCTTTTGCATTGCTCCTGGTTCAGGAAGCACGCATAAAATTACGGCTTGAGAATTCTGCTCAGGCTGGCCGCAATATCATTGATCTCTGCCAGACAAACTTCGTGCTGCATGGGATAGGTTTTGTAGGAAGGGGCGTAGCCGAGGGCTTCCAGCGAAGCCACCGTTTGACGGCCCAGGGTTTCCGGTGCCATAGCGTCGTGCGTGCCGTGGAAAACGTCAATGGGAATGTCGCGGTTTGCCGGGTGTGGCTTGGTCGCATTCGGTACAGCAAAAAAGCTGGACAGTACCAATAAGCCGGCGAGCTTGTCTGAATGGCTCAATGCCGTATGCAGCACCACAGCGCCACCTTGGGAAAAACCGGCCAGTACAATACGCTCGGTTGGAATGCCGCGCTCAACTTCGCGCTCAATCAAGGCGCGTGTTGCCGCTACGGATTCGAGCAGTTGCGTCTCATCAACGGCGGTATCCAGATCCATGCCGCGAATATCAAACCAGGCGGGCATGCGCATGCCACCGTTGATCGTTATCGGGATGGATGGTGCGTGTGGGAACACAAAGCGCACGGCGAGTTCTTTTGGTAGACGCAACTGGGGAACAATCGGCTCAAAATCGTGGCCATCGGCGCCAAGACCGTGCAACCAGATCACCGACGCGGTGGCGGGTGTATCCGGTTCTATTTCCACACAGGGCAGGTAGTGCATTGCTTGTATCTCACCATTGAAATTCGAATGTCGCAGCGTACCGAATATGGCTGCTTATATGCAATTCTTCCACAGAGCCGCCAGCACCAAGATGTCATGCCCGGACCGGACCAGAAAATTGGTCGGCTGAATAGTTGTACGCTGTTTACTTATTTTCTGTCGCTTCGTCGCAGTCAGCACCAATTGCGTACACTGGGTGCACGTTGATTAAACTGAGAGCCGAAGAAGCTATGACTACTATCGCACCCTTGGACTTTGCTGAACGCTATGGACCTTGGGCATTGGTATTGGGTGCCTCAGAAGGTGTTGGTTCAGCCTTTGTGGAGGCGCTGGCGGCCCAAGGGCTAAATGTGGTGCTGGTATCACGTCGGCAGGAGGCACTCGATCAAGTTGCCGAAAAAGTTCGCGCAGACTATGGCGTTGAAACGCGAGTCATTGCTTTAGATCTATCGCTCGCCAACGCGATGCAATGCCTGTGTGCGGCGCTGGGAAATTTAGAGGTGGGCTTCGTCGTAAACTGCGCGGGCGGTGATACCGGAAACGATCACTTTCTTGATCGGGATCTCGATGCTGATGAGGCTATGCTATTTCGAAATTGCACCTTGCTAATGCGTGTTTGCCATCATTTTGGCGCGCAAATGGCCGCTCGCGGTCGCGGTGGTATTGTCAACATGAGTTCTGGCGCAGCGGTGGCGGGCACTCCTGGCCTGGCGACCTACGCGGGTACCAAGGCCTTTGATCTTCTCTTTACCGAAGCGTTGTGGGGTGAATTAAAGCCAAGGGGGGTAGACGTAATCTGTCTGATGCTCGCCGATACCGATACGCCTACCTTGCGTCGTCAGATGCTGCTGCGCGGAAAACTCTCTTCGCTTGAGCAGGCTCCCAAAGGTGCCACACCGGCCCATGTTGTCGCTGAAGAAGCGCTTCGTTATCTCGGCAAAGGCCCCACCCGTGTTGTATCCCGTAAGTTGCGAATAGGTAGTCGGGTTATGGGCTTTCTGGGGCGTAATAGGGCCGTGGCGTTGATGACGGTTGCGGCGAACAAGATTATGGGGGATAACAGACAAATAGTGGGCAGCGATTAAGGCTTTTCGTGATTGGTGATATCTTTCTTGAGTGGGCTGATCGCTATGGCGATTATGTATTGCTATTGGTTCCTGCCATCGCCTTTTTGGAGGCAAGTGTTGGTATAGGGTTATTTGTGTCCGGCGCCATATTGCTCAGCGTCTGTACCATGCTTTACACACAGGGTATTGCCACTCTCTATCAAATGCTGCCGCTGGCCTTTCTGGGCGCCACGAGTGCAGATCATATCGGCTACTTTCTGGGGCGCCGCGCAGGGCCCGCATTTCATCACACCCGGTTCGCGCAGCGCTATGCCAGTCGGCTAGACAAGACTGAACAGCTACTGACAAAGCACGGTGAGCTATCCATTATTCTCGGTCGTCTGATACCCGCAGTACGAAGCGTTGTGCCGCTGCTTACCGGCATCAGTGGATTGCCGGCGGCTCGGTACACGCGCTATGACCTGATAGCCTGCTCAGTATGGGCGGGCGGGCTTGGTCTATTGGTGGTCAGTATAGGTGGCTTGATTAACCAGGCCGAATAAGCAGCAGGCCCGGCCGGCTAAAGTGGCAGATTTTGCTAACTATTATTGTGCGAACCATTGCGGCGTTAACGATTGCCGTACTCATCCGGCAATACCAAACCATCTACCGGTATGAAGCCAAAGCGGTGGTAATAGCCGGGGTCGCCCAATCATACACGACCATTAGCCTTCAGGCTTTTGAACTCCGCTAAGGCGCGCTCCATTAATCTCGGGCAAATCCCTGGCTCTGTTTGCTAGGCTCAACCGATATTGGCCCCAGCCCAAACTAACCCGTCGAGTGATCCGGCACCGTCACCGGCGACAGTGCCACATGCGCAACAATTTCATCGGATTCTTCTGCAACTAACGAAACTTTCAATGCCTCGGAATCTCGCAGCGCTTTAGCAATCAATTGTTTGGTGTGGTCAGGGTGAGTTGCATTCAGAAAGGCGGCAATAGTCAGGGTGTGTATGCCGTCTATGCTAGGGCATCTCGTTGTCTCCTATGGACTGGTTTATCTTATAGTCGAATGGCAATGTCTGAATTCGACAGGCCGCGACATTTTTTTCATGTTTTTGCAGGAGGGGCAGAGGCCCGGCGCAGTGGTACCATGCGCACTTGTGATTACTTTAGGGTGGGAATATGACACTGGAGACTCTGCTCGCCAAAGAGGCCATTCGCGATCTGGTGCTGCGCTATTGCCGGGCGATTGATCGACGAGATTACGCGGCGTTAGCGGCGCTTTACCACGATGATGCTACCGACGATCATTCTCCGATGTACTGCGGGAGTGCCGCGGGCTATCTGGAGTGGTTGCCGTCGATGCTGGAGACGATGACAGTGACCTCTCATATGGTGCAGAACCATCTGATAGCGGTGGAAGGCGATCGTGCGGAGGGTGAGGTGACGATGGTGTCGTACCATCTGACGAAAGACGAGCAAGGCAATGATGTGGAAATCATTATCGGCGGGCGTTATCTCGACAAGTACGAGCAGCGCGCTGGTCAGTGGCGATTCAGCCACCGCAAGATTGTGATGGACTGGAATCAGATTCAGCCGTCCACGTGTCAGTGGGATTCACCGCTGGTGGCCGGCACGCCGGTGGGAGCTCGCTGTGACAGTGATCCGGCGAAAGCGTTTTTCAATCTGCTGACGTTTGCGAGCTGATCATGGCTGCCGAATTGAATGTGATAACGCATGCCATACAGCAAGCGGTGGCGCCGGTTTTCCTGCTGGCGGGGATTGGCGGCATTCTCAATGTGTTGACTGGCCGACTGGCGCGGATTATTGACCGCAGCCGTGCCCTGCATCAGCGTCTAGAGCACGCTACGGATGAGCGCGCGCTGGCGATTACTCAGGAACTGAAAACGCTGACCAAGCGGGGTCGGGTAGTGCATCGGGCCATTGGCTTCAGTACCGGCAGTGCCTTGTTGGTGTGCGTGGTGATAGCGAGCCTGTTTATCAATGCGGTGATGGGTTGGCACAGCGGCACGGTTGTGGCGGCGCTGTTTATACTGGCGATGGGCTTTCTGATTGCATCGTTGACCGGATTCTTGCGGGAAATCCAGCTGGCTACACGGGTAATGCTCAATGGGCCTTAAGCGGGCAGATGTGTTACTGGTGGAGCAGGGTGTGGCGGAATCGCGCGCGCAGGCCCAGCGCTGGATCAGCGAAGGCAAGGTGTCGGCGGCTGCGGTGACGGTAACGAAAGCCAGTCAGAAATTTGAGGCGGATACGGCATTTTCCGTGCAGCGCGATGCGCTGGACCGGTTTGTGTCGCGCGGCGGATTAAAACTCGTAGCGGTTCTGGAAAAGGCATTTTTCCCGGTGCGCGGTGTGGCGCTGGATGTTGGTGCCTCTACCGGCGGTTTTACCGATTGTCTGTTGCAGGCCGGTATCGATCAGGTGGTGTGCGTCGATGTTGGGCACGACCAGCTGGCCGAAAAAATTCTCAGCGATGCACGCGTGGTTAATTACGAAGGTATCAATGCGCGCGATCTGCCGCGGTCGTTGTTACAGCATGCGCCAGATGGTTTTGATCTGGCGGTGA
>NZ_JBFJTH010000205.1:0-5801 GCF_041625495.1 Litorivivens sp.
CACCCGGGTCGTCGCCTCAGAGATAGCGTACGCTCTGTTTTTAGAGATAGTCCTCTGGACACTCAATACCTGGGCTCGGTGTAGTTTTTGCTTGAGCTAACGATGCTGTATTGTAGACTTTCATTAAGGGCCTGAGCGCAGAAGTTGGAGCGACGAAAAGTGAGGCCGATAATCGGGAAGCGATTTTGAAAAAGCAGAAGAGAATAGGTTATCAGCTGGCAGCAGCCCTAATGTTGGCGAGCCTGGCGCTCTCACTGCAGGCTGAACTCTATAAAATCGTCGACGAAGACGGCAATGTAACATTCAGTCAATTTCCACCGACTGAGAAAGTTGATGACGCCGCGGTAGAAAATATCACGCTGGAGGGAGCCAATGACGGTATGACGCCCCTCACTAAAATAGGTAGCATTCAGTTTTGCGGCGACATCGAGCTACCCAATAAAATTGACTACAGCGGCCAACCCGACCGCTTCATGAAAGAGCTTAACCGCAACCAGAAACGCTGGCAGCGGCGCCTCAGTGCCCTGGAAAAACAAACCCAGGATGCGCTGCGCAATCAACAGCGCTACAACCGCTACCCATACCGCGATGACAGCTACCGCAACCGGCAGAAGCTAGAACAATTTCAACGCCAAGAAAACAATATCAGACAGATCCGAGATCTGCGCTGCGCAATGAATTGGGCCGACAACCGAGAAAAAGACCTGATTGAGTACCGAACAGAAAGTCACGCGGAGCTCGAGCGTCTCGAGCGGGTGCAGGGCGCGCTACTGTCACAAATGCATCAGGCATGTGGTGACGAACCCCGTTTTGACCCCAGCGACCAAGGTGCGCGATTGCGTCTGGACACCTGGCAGGAATGCAGCACTCGGTATCAGCAGGATTTGCGCCAGGTATCGCGCCAGCTGCAGAAAGTATCACGCTCCATTTCGGATACAAGCCGCTAGGCCGTGTCCTTAACTTAACTTTCCTTCCCGACCTCGCTATGCGCGTCTTACGATACCCGCTATGCGACTAACGGCAGCGCAGCGGCAGATACTTGATATCCAGATCGGTGCGGTTTTCGCCGGCCGCTATCATTCCCGCGGGCACTTCATCGTAGCCGCAAATCCACGACACCGGGCTTGCGGGTGAGTCCTCCACGTAAACCGGCCTGATACTCAACACCTTGCCGTGCTGGGACTCGGGAAACTTGCGACCGAAGGTCAAATGCATCGCACCGCTTTTTACCGTAACCGATTGCAGATAGTTACCAATAATCTTGTCTGCATCGGGCATACCCGCCGCTTTGTTATTTGGCGCAAACTTGCCCGATGCACGTAAGCTGGCTTCCAGTGGCAGCTTGTAGACATCGACCAGCTCAACCGATTCCACTACCTGTTTCTGGATAGTGCGGTAACCCGAGGCGGGTACCGCCAGCGTTGCCAGAATGGCGACAACCGCCAACACCACCAACATTTCCAGCAAAGTAAAACCGCGCAGATGCGCCGCACGAAAACATTGGACGCGACGGTGAACTGGCTGAATAGTGAGGGGGTTACTTGGGGTCATCCTGAACCACGCTATCTGCTGTCGATTAGCCAAGCTTACTACACCCTCAGCCTTCGCGCTGCCGTGCCAGAGCCCAACGAATATGCGCCTCCACCATGGCATCTACCTGCGGTAGACGCGCCTGCAACGCTGCAATAATCGCCGGATTTCTCGGCGCGTTGCCCAGCGCCACCGCCAAGTTTCGAAGCCAGCGCTGGTAGCCGATCCGGCGGATCGCCGACCCCTGAGTATTGCGATCAAAATCTGCTTCACTCCACTGGAACAATGACAGCAGGTCTGCGCTATCCAATTGATGGCGCGGTTTGAAGTCTGACTCTATCGTGGGTTGTGAAAACTTGTTCCACGGGCACACCAGCTGGCAATCGTCACATCCGAACACCCGGTTACCCATCAACGGCCGCAGTTCTTCCGGAATTGCACCTTTGAGCTCAATGGTCAGATAAGAAATACAGCGCCTGGCATCTACTTGGAAAGGCGCCACAATGGCACCGGTAGGGCAGTCCGTAAGACAGGACGTGCAGGTACCACAGTGCAGGCTCGACTGCGGCTGATCGACTGGCAATGGCAGATCGGTGTAGATTTCCCCGAGAAAAAACCAGGAACCCGCCTTCGGATTGATGAGCATGCTGTTTTTGCCGATCCAGCCCAACCCTGCTTTTTCTGCAAATCCCCGCTCCAACACCGGCGCGCTATCGACAAAGGCGCGGCTATGCTCACCGCCATGCGATTTTATCCGCTCGGCAATTGTCGCCAGTCGCTTGCGAATCAGCTTGTGGTAGTCACGGCCCAGGGCGTAGCGGGAGATATATGCTTTCTCAGGCTGATCCAGCAGATCTCCGGTATTGGGCTCATCGGGGAAGTAATCCATTCGGAAGCTGATCACCCGCAGCGTGTCCGGCACCAGCGCAGCCGGCTCCGCACGCAACCCGGCGCGCTCCGCCATATAAGTCATCTCGCCGTGATAATCCTTTGCCAGCCACTGCTTCAGCCGCTGGGCATGCACACCGATGTCCGCATCGGTGATGCCCACTTGCTGGAAACCCAGCTCTTCACCCCAGCGACGGATCGCACCGGCCAGATGAGTCAGATCTGTTTGAGGAATAGTAGACATGGGGCTCGTGGCGGCAATAGCGCATGCGTTAAGATAGCGCCATTCTGCCAGATCGAGAGTGTTCATGCTTCGTTGCAGCGACAATCTTCCCACCACGCTCTATACCGCCGAGCAAGTCCGCGCCCTCGATGCCTGCGTTATTGAACAGCACGGCGTCCCAGGCATTCAGTTGATGCTCAAAGCCAGCCGCGCCCTGCTTTCAACATTGGAAATTCAATGGCCCGATTGCCGAGAGCTGCAGGTGTTTTGCGGCAAGGGCAACAATGCCGGCGATGCCTACCTGCTGGCGGCACTGGCCATCGAGCGCGATTACAAGGTGCAGCTGTGGCAGGTTGGCGACGTTCCCCAGCGCGGAGACGCGCTCGCCGCGCGTGAACGCGCCATCGCCGCTGGGGTTAGCGTGAAAGCCTGGCAGGGCGAGCAACCAACCAAGGGGGTCATCGTAGACGGCCTGCTAGGCACCGGTCTCCAGGGCGAGGTGCGACCGCGCTTCGCCGACGCCATTGGCGCCATTAATCGCAGTGGGCTGCCTGTGCTCGCTGTGGATGTGCCCTCAGGCTTGTGCTCCGATAGCGGTCAGATTCTCGGCGACGCGGTACACGCCAGCGTGACCGTGTGCTTTATCGGCCTAAAACGAGGCCTGTTTACCGGCGCCGCCGCCGACTGCGTTGGCCATTTGTACTTCAGCGATCTGGAAGCTCCCTCGACTGCCTACCAAAATCAGGTCCCGGCTGCCCGACATTTACGACTGGACGATTGTCTCAGCGCGTTGCCCGCCCGTGCCCGCAGCGCTCACAAAGGACATTTTGGCCATGTGTTGATTGTCGGGGGGGACCACGGCATGGGCGGTGCGATTATGCTGGCCGCCGCGGCGGCAGCGCGCTGTGGTGCCGGCTTGATCAGCTGCGCAACACGCGGCGAACACACCACCGCCCTGCTGGCGAACCGGCCGGAAGTCATGGTGCACGCGGTTGAAGCGCCAGCACAGCTCGAGCCGTTGCTGGCCAGAGCCAGCGTGGTCGTTATTGGCCCCGGCCTCGGCCAGAATGATTGGGGGCGCATGCTCCTCACGCGCACTCTGACTTTTAAGAAGCCAATCGTGCTCGACGCCGATGCACTCAACCTGCTCGGACCCAAACCGACGCTGGCGCGCAATGTGCCTACCGTGATCACGCCACATCCGGGCGAAGCCGGACGGCTGCTTGATGTAGCCAGCACTACAGTTCAACGCGACCGCTTTGCAGCGGCGCAAGATCTGCACCTGCAAACCGGCGCCACCGTGCTGCTGAAGGGTGCCGGCACGGTCATCGCCGACAGCCAGGGCATTGCTGTGTGCAACTACGGCAACCCGGGCATGGCCAGCGGCGGTATGGGCGATGTGCTCAGCGGCGTAATAGGCGCGCTGCTGGCCCAACAGCTAAGCCCAGGCGAGGCAACTTGTCTTGCAGCCTGCGCCCATGGTGCTGCCGCCGACCTTGCGGCACAAAACGGAGAGCGCGGCCTGCTGGCCAGCGACGTTATCGACCACTTAAGGAATGTGCTGAATCCGTGATGCAGTATCTTGCTAATGAAGCCGCCACTGTCGCCGCCGGCGAGCGCCTTGGCCATGCGGCCCAGCCAGGCACCGTGTTATTTCTTGAGGGCGACCTTGGCGCGGGCAAAACCACGTTTTGTCGCGGTTTCCTCCGCGCTTTTCGCTATTCAGGAGCGGTTAAAAGTCCAACCTACACACTGGTGGAACCTTACGAGTTGTCGGCGGGTCTTATCTATCATTTTGACCTTTACCGATTGGGCGATCCGGAAGAACTCGAATATATGGGAATTCGCGATTATATTGGCAACCACAGCATTTGCCTGATCGAGTGGCCAGAACGTGGCGTCGGAGTTTTGCCTACCCCCGACATACGGGTTAGGATTGAAACCGATGGCAGCGCACGCACACTGCAGATTGAATCAGCATCGGCACTCGGTGAGCGCATTGCTCAACGCTATCAGGCAGACGAGAGATAATGAAAAAAACGTATAGCCTGCTGGTTCTCTTCATTGCATTTGTCATGAGTGCGGCGAGCTTTGCTGCCGACGTACGCGACGTGCGCTTATGGCGAGCCCCCGATCACACCCGAGTCGTTTTCGATTTAAGCCGCCCGGCCGACTACCAGGTATTTCAGCTTAACGATCCAGAGCGTCTGGTGGTCGACATCCAGAAGACCAACCTGAAAAAGCTGCCATCCAACCTCGACTTCCAGGACACCCCAGTGAGCCGAATGCGGCACGGCGTGCGTAATGGGGGCGACCTACGCGTGGTGTTCGACCTGAGCCAGCAGGTCAAAGTGCGCAGCTTCATGCTCAAAGCCAGCGGCGAACTGCACGATCGTCTGGTAATCGACTTCCACGAAAAGGAAAAGCAGGCCCGAACCGTTAAAAAAGCGGTGGACATCACCAGCGACCGGCGCCCCGTCGTGATAGCCATCGACGCCGGCCACGGCGGTGAAGATCCCGGCGCTATTGGCCCCGGTCGTCTCTATGAAAAACATGTGGTACTGGAGATCGCCAAGGAATTACAACGGCTGTTCAACACCACCAAGGGTTACAAGGCCGAGCTCGTGCGCACCGGCGACTACTATGTCGGCCTGCGCCAACGCCGGGATATCGCTCGGAAAATGCAGGCAGACCTGTTTGTCTCCGTGCATGCTGACGCGTTCACCAACGCCAAAGCGTCAGGCAGCTCGGTCTACGCCCTATCCCAGCGCGGCGCCACCAGCGCCTCGGCGGCTTTTCTGGCGAGAACGGAGAATGATTCAGACTTGGTGGGCGGGGTAAGCCTGTCAGATAAAGACGACATTCTCGCCGGTGTACTGACCGACCTGTCCATGACCGCCAGCCTGGACGCCAGCCTCAGAATTGGCAGCAATGTTTTGAGCGAGATGGGGCAGATGTCAAAACTGCACAGCCGCCGGGTGGAACAAGCCGCCTTCGCTGTGCTGAAATCCCCCGATATCCCCTCCATCTTGGTGGAAACAGGGTTTATCTCCAACCCCGGCGAAGCCAAGAATCTGGCAACCAACTGGTATCGGGCAAAAATGGCGCGGGCCATCTTCAACGGCATCGACAACCACTTCAAGCGCAGCCCACCGCCCGA
>NZ_JBFJTH010000206.1:0-5776 GCF_041625495.1 Litorivivens sp.
AGTCTGTTTTCCTGGCTTCAGGCGATCAATCAGCAGCTTGGATTTATCGTAGTTGATCACTTTGAAGTCGCTTCCAGTGGTCGTGCAGCGACTGATCCTAATCTGATAATGACGTTACGCATGGCTAACTATAGGGTGGCCCAATGATAGTCTTCGCCCCCTACCGAACGTGTTTGCTCGTATGGTTTGTTGCGGCTCAGAGTGTTTGGGCAACAGAAACCCTGCAGCTTCGCAACGATCCCTTCAAGCCGCCGGCATTAACCGCCGATAGCCGCGATGGCGTTGTCAGTACTGCAAAGCTACCTGTGGTCAGAGCGGTCATGCTATCCGGCGAGTATCGCGCCGCCAACGTTAACGGCAAAATTGTCATGCCGGGCGATGTCGTTGAATCTTATAAAGTGGCGGCAATCGAGGACGGTGCTGTTTTGTTTACGAAAAATGAGCGTGAATATCGTGTCAGGGTATACACGTCAGAAGACGCAGGGGGTGTACGCAAATGAAGCGAGTACAGCGTTTACGGACGGCTGTCTGCCATATGATCGCTACACTGCTACTTTTTAGCGGGTTGGCATTCCCAGTGATTGCAGAAGAGCGCTTTTCAATGAGCGCCAATGACACGCCAGTGCGCGATGTTATGGCGATGCTGGCACAAAAGGGACGCGTCAGCATTCTGCTAGAAAAGGATGTCAAAGGGGATATTTCGTTTAACCTTTACGATGTGACTATGGATGAAGCCGTCGGTGCGCTGGCGGAGATGGCGGGTTTTGCCGCCGAAAAACGCGGTCGAACCTATTACATTATTGATAAGAAAAATGTTGGCGTGAATGCCACCGGAGGTTTAACCAGTCTCAAGGCATTTCCGATTCGTTATGCAGAGCCACAGGCCTTGCTGGATATCGCCAAGAACTATATATCGCTGTATGGCAAAGTTACATTGGCGGCGCAGGAGAGGGTCCTTGTCATTGAAGACAAGCCAGACTTTCTCGCTAAGATTCACCGTATCCTCAAGGCGGTTGATTCACCACCGCGTCAAATCTTGATCGAAGCAAAGATCTTTGAAATTACACTCAACGACGGTCTGGCTCACGGTATCAACTGGACGAAGCTTTTTTCCGTCGACCCGGGAGAAGTAAAGCAGTTTGGTGTGCAGGGTTTGGCCGCGCCGGGAGCGCCGGGTCTTTTTGTTAACGTGGTGAATGACAACATCGAGTTGTTAATCGATGCGTTGCAGACCGACGGCCGATTGCGGACGATTTCAACACCAAAACTGCTGGCTTTGGAAAACAAGGAAGCGTCCGTTGTTGTGGGCGAGAGAATTGGCTACCGTGTGACAACGACTATCAATCAGGTGACGACCGAGAGCATCGAGTTTCTTGAGTCGGGGGTCATCTTGCGTGTTACCCCGTCAATCGATGCTGACAACCGGGTGATGCTCGATATTTATCCCCAGATCAGTACTGGCAGTATCAACGATGGAATTCCTTCCAAGAATACAACGGAAGTGGCTACAAACCTGATTACAAATGACAAGCAGACCGTGTTTATTGGTGGCCTGCTGAAAAATACTGTCAGTGAAACTGCCAGTGGTGTCCCTTTTCTGAAAGATATTCCGCTGATTGGTCGACTGTTTGCCAGCCGCGAGAAATCTGGGCTGCGAACGGAAACGGTAGTTTTGATTACTCCTTATATTGTTAGTCCCGATGGTGGCTACAGCGGACAGTATATTCAGGCTGTGGAGCGCGAGGAGAAGGCGTTGGAAGAACACATCGGCGTCGGTCGTTTTGCGGAAGAAGCCATTGAGGCGGAGCGCCGTCGTGAAATGGTAATGCCGGAACCCGCGCAAAAGAACACCGCAGAGCGTCCTAAAATGCGCGGCCCCCGTCGCTAGCCGCTCCCGGGCTGTTCTGTTGCAAGCTATGTCGTGGCGAATTTCCGGAGCGCCGGTGGTTCCGGCGTCCGGTGATTTACAGCGTTAGTGAAACGCCATCATGACAATTTCAAAGCCGATCAGGAGAATTATGATCCATTCTAGAAAGGCGCTGTGGCGATGATTTTGCTCATCAGCCAGCATTTCAAGCAGCTCATGAATGGTTTCCAGCTTTTGCGATAGAACTTCCACCCGGGGGCGAATGTCGAGATAGCGTGCCGATTGGTTGTACAAACTTTCCAGCGAGGGGTATTCCCAGAAGAACTCAGGCGTGTCCAGCAGGCCGTAGTGCAGGATGATGTCGCTCTTGCTTGAAAACAAGTGTCCTCGAATTTTGGCAATGGCTTTTCGACCAAGCTTTATCCGTCCTGTTTTCGCCAGTGATCGTGGAATATCCGCGGTTGAACGGATATTGTCTTCGGCCATGGTTTCGAACACATTCAGCTGAATGGACTGGGCCAGTGCATGAGAGACCGCCAGTCGCTGCATGGGGTCGTCACCGGCCAGCGCAAACTTGTCGGCATGGATGCTGTTCTCGCCGGCATTGAGGCTGAAGGTAAAGTGATCAAAGGTGCGCTTTGATGCCTGATCTTCCAGATGCGGCGTGATCCGTTTCAGGATGTCTTGCTGCTCATCGTCTTCGCAGCCCCAGAACACGGCAACACCGTATGTGAACACCCAGACTTCGCCGGATTTCCCCGGAATCTGATAGGCGTCGCGGAAACGTTTTGCCTGGTAGTAATCAAGAATGTCAGCTTCAAGATCAGCGATGCGAAATTGGTCGCCGAGGTTGAGAACGCTGAGTCGTGCATTGGAAAACGGCATGGCACCACCCCCCGGTAGACGATGGCGGAGCGCCATCGGTGGCGCATAATAGGGCTGAATGTCAACGCTGACAATAAAAAAATAGTGGTAATAAAAAGGGGAGGTTTTGCCTCCCCTTTAGGCGCTGTATGCGGTCACGCGGCCACGCGATGCAAGGCGCAGATTTTATTGCCTGATGGGTCGCGCAGATAGGCCAGGTACAGTTTCATGCCGCCGCCTTCGCGTACTCCGGGCGGGTCTTCAATGGCGGTGCCGCCATTGGCCACGCCGGCTTCGTGCCAGGCGTTTGCCTGCTCGGGTGTCGCAGCGGCAAAGCCGATGGTAGAGCCGTTGCCTGCGCTTGCAGGCTCACCATTGATCGGCGTCGTCAGAATGAATATGCCGTTGTCGGAGAAATAAAAGTAACGCCCGCGCTCATCCTTAATGCCCGGCTTGTAACCCAGGGTTGCAAGCGTAGCGTCATAGAATTTGCGCGAGGCTTCAAGGTCGTTGGCGCCTAGCATAACGTGGCTGAACATGGTGCTTCCTCTTCACGGTAGTGTTGGAGGAGACTAGCGAACTCGACCCGGTAAGTGCAAGTGGTGCGAGCCTGGCGCTGCGCTGTTATGCCCGTTAAACGGACTGGGGGCGTGCTCAGGTTAGTTGCAGGCCGGCGACCTCTGGGTACCGTTTCTGCCAATCTTTGATCAGTGCGGTCTGGTCAATATCCTGCGGATGAAATCCGCGTTTGAAGGCTTTGGCGAAATGGATGAGAGACTCACGCATTAAGCCGCCTTTGCCCCAGAAAAACTTCATGGCGCCCCACCATTCCCTCAGGTTTGCGCGACGGTTGTCGGCACGCAGCAGCAGCTTTTGAAAGTACATGATCCGGCCAAAGAACAAGATCAATGACATAAACATCACTCGCCGTCTGAGAAACTCGTCATCCACGCAGTGCCGGAATACATCAAACGCCACGGCTTTGTGTTCAATTTCTTCAACCGCATGCCAGATAATCATTTTGCGGAAAGTGGGATCCATTTGCTCTAACAGCTCTGGGTGCCGCAGCGCGTGTTCAGCCATCGTGGCAGTGACATGCTCCAGCGCCACGGTTATGGCGAGCTGACGCTGAGGTTTTAAGCGCTGCCGTGCCAGGTCGAGCAGGGCTTTAGCTTTTGCCGCTACTTTGTTTACTGGAAAGCCTTTTGCCTCCAGTGCATTGTTAAAGTCTTCGTGGGCTTTGCCATGGTGTGCTTCCTGGCCGATAAACGCGCGTATTTCCTGCTGCAACTTCGGGTCTTCAATATCGTTGCGATAGTGGCGTACTGTATCGATAAAGAACCGCTCGCCGTCTGGAAAAGTGGCCGAAAGCGCATAAAAGAAAGCAGATATCAGCGGGTTGCCGTTGAACCAGTACTTTTCCATTTCAGGCTGTATGGCGAAATTCATTCGACGTACGGTGATGGCGTTGTCCATGGTGTTGCTCCTGTCGTCGCTTGGGCTGTCGGCAATTATCAAGCGTTGTTCATTCGATGATGAAAATATGCCATGGCTAATACCATGGCGGCAGGTTATTTTGTCGCAATAACCGGTGCTTTGAGATCAGCACACATCAGGGAGTGAGCAGGGGTATGAATGCCGACAGGGTAGGAAAGGGGGCTTACGGTATTTCCAGTGATTACCTTATCTCCCTTAGCGAACAGGCGTTTGAGCGCGGTATGAGTGTGGCGGATCTGCTGGCGGGGAGTGGGCTGGAAGCGGGCATTTTGCTGCAACAGGAAGCCACCATCGGCCATGAATCTTTTCTTACGGCGATGGACAACTTTTGTGCTCACGACGGCAATTTCTGGACGGCGCTGGAGGGCGGGCGCCGCATGACAATGTCTAAGCACGGTTACGTGGGATACGCTGCCCAACACAGTCATACCCTGCTGGAAGCCGCTGAGAAGCTGTATCGCTACGTGACTACCCGCATTGAGCTGTTCGATCTGCAGCGCGGCGAGCATCCGCAGCGCGCCGAATTGTTTCTGGTGCCGAGAATCAGCGACAGCGACACCGTGCGCTATGTGAGCCTGAATTTTCTGGTTTGTCTGGAAACCCTGTGCCGCCAGATTCTCGGGCGAAGTGCCAGTAATATCCCTAGCTGTATCACCCTGACCGGTGCGCCGCCGTCGACGCCGATGCCGCCTCTACCCGCCGGGTCGCAGGTGGTCTTCAACAGTGAACACTACAGTTTGAGTTGGCCGCGCAGCATTATGGATGCGCAGATTCCCGCTCGCGACGAAGACCTGGCGCGTCTGGCAGAGGCGCGCTGTGAAAGCGATCTGCGCAGGCAGCGGGAACAGCAAACCGTGGCCGAGCGGGTGAGCCGTCAGTTACAGCAACTGGAGGGTAGTTTGCCGCCACTGGAGGAGATTGCAGCGCGGTTGAATATGTCTATGGCAACGCTGAAGCGTCGCCTGAAGGCAGAGGGTGCTAGCTATCAACAGCTTAAGGATGATCAACGCTTGCGGCAGGCATCAGCCTGGCTGATGGAGGGGCAGTTGACCGTCGACCAGATCGCCGACCGGCTTGGTTATAGCGACGCGAGTAATTTTGCCAAAGCCTTTAAAGGCTGGACCGGCCAGTCGCCCAGCAGCTTTCGCCAAGCGGCGGGGCTGGCGAGCGCAAGCGATGGTCAGCAATGAGCATTGCGGTTGCGCGCCTCCCAGCCGGTGGTTGGTTATTGGCGAGCAGTTATTAGAACTGGTAACTCACGCCTAAGGCCACAAACGGGAGCCAGCGGTACTTGTCGAGCTCTTTTTCAATTTCCTTTTCTTCCTGCTTAATCTGCTCGCGACACTGGGCGTCGTCATTGCATGAGCCGCTGGAGCGCATGTCGACGCTGGCTGGTCCCACATAGATAACACCGATATCGGCATTGACCGCAAATCCGGATGTAGCGCGATGCCCCCAGCCTAAGCCGAAGTAGGGGGCAATTTCCTCGAAATCGACTTTCGTGGTTACCTCGCCGAGGATGGCAGGTGAGTAGACGCTGTTACCGAA
>NZ_JBFJTH010000207.1:0-5649 GCF_041625495.1 Litorivivens sp.
GACCGGCGCCACACCGGCCAATTCGCCCGCGTCGCGCCCCACTTTCGCCTCACTGGAAACGATCACGCCAACCAGTTCCAACTGAGCATGGTTTAGCACCGCCCGTATCGCCGGGCGGCCGACGTTACCCGTTCCCCAAACTGCGACTTTCATATTCGCTATCCTCATTATCGTTATCAAGTCTCATCATAGGCCCCCTGAACACGCACAGACATTACAAGGGGTTAAACAGGAACAGGTCCGAAAATGGCTATCCCAATCGCGCCATGGCGCTAGAATGCCACTATGGAAAACACACTACACCCCGACCAGTGCTACCAGCAACTTGCCGCCCGCGACAGTCGCTTTGACGGCGCATTCTATGTTGGCGTAACCAGTACCGGCGTCTATTGTCGGCCCATCTGTCGCGTGCGACTGCCACAGCCACAGCGCTGCCGCTTTTTTCCTAGCGCTGCAGCTGCCGAGAGTTCGGGCTTTCGCCCCTGCCTGCGCTGCCGCCCTGAACTCGCTCCCGGGCACTCGCGTGAAGACGCCGTAGGCAAGCTGGCTCATACAGCCGCCAACCGGATTCGTCGCGGTGCCCTGAACGATGGTTCACTGGAAACCCTGGCAAGTGAGCTGGGCGTCAGCAGCCGGCATATACGTCGGGCCCTTGAGAAAGAATTCGGCGCATCCCCCTTGGCAATGGCGCAAACGGCCCGGCTGCTAAGCGCCAAGCAGTTACTCACCGACAGCACACTCAGTATCACTGACATCGCTTTTGCCAGCGGGTTCTCCAGCGTTCGGCGCTTTAACGATGCCTTTCGCAAACACTACAGGCTTACACCCAGTGCACTCCGGAAGCAGACCGGCAAAACAGACAACGGCGCCCTGAGCTTTCGCCTGGGTTATCGCCCACCACTGCACTGGGATAGTCTGGCGCAGTTTCTGCACAGTCGCAGCGCTGCTGGCACCAGTGAGCTGAGCAACGGCGTCTTGAGTAAAACACTCCATCTGGGCAACCTCAGAGGGTGGTTCAGCGCCACGATAGACGATAAAAAACACTGCCTGGTCGTCAATGCGAGTCCTGTGCTGTCACCGGCTTTTGCGTCTCTGACCATGCGTTTGCGGCACTACTTCGATCTCGACGCAAACCCCGACACTATCGACTCCCATCTGGCGCAAAACCCGCAACTCAAACCACTGATACAGCAGACACCGGGGCTGCGCCTGCCCGGCGCTCTAGATGCCTTTGAGTTAGCTGCGCGAGCGATCATTGGCCAGCAGGTCAGCGTTAAAGCGGCCAGCACCGTATTCAATCGTCTGTGTGAACGCTTTGGCGAAACTTTGGATACACCTGTTGCTGGCTTGTCTCGGCTGCCGCCGCGCGCCGAAGTCATCGCCGTAGCAGCGGAACAAGAGCTGATTGCACTGGGCTTGACCTCACGCCGCGCAGCAACGCTAAAAAGTCTCGCCGACGCCCTTGCGCAGGGTGAGCTGCACTTTGACTATGGCGACAACAGCGCCGACGTATGCCGCGAGCTGGAATCACTTCCGGGCATCGGCCCCTGGACGGCCCAATATATTGCCTTGCGAGCTTTAGGCGACCCGGACGCCTTTCCCGCGTCCGACTTGGCATTGATGAAAGCCTTCAGGGTAACTACCCCGAAAGCCTCGCAACGCGCTGCAGAAACATTGCGACCGTGGCGCGCCTATGCCGCCATTCACCTGTGGAACAGTCTGAACGCTGGAGGATGACATGCCCTGCACCGCTACCATTGACAGCCCGGTAGGCCCAGTTCGTATTACCGGCACACGCGACGTAATCAGCGAAGTCATGTTGGGATCCGACACCCGCTTCACAGCGACGCCGGCCCTACGTGAAGACTCTGCAGAGCTGGCAGACGCCATCACTCAGTTACAGGCGTATTTCGCGGGAGAGTTGCAGCACTTTGAATTGCCATTGGATATGTCGAGGGGCACCACCTTTCAACAGTCGGTGTGGCGAGCATTGCTCGGTATTTCCTACGGCACCACAGCCAGTTACCGCGATATTGCGCAAACTATTCATTCTCCCCGCGCCGTGCGCGCCGTTGGTTCGGCCAACGGTCGCAACCCGCTTGCCATTGTCGTGCCCTGCCACCGAATTATAGGCAGCACCGGAAAACTCACGGGCTACGCCGGCGGTTTGGCTGCAAAGCGCTGGTTACTGAAGTTTGAAGCAGCGAACATTGAGTGCTCAGCCGCCGACTGAACCACAGACAATCACCCGAAGACCTGTCTGATGCTCTACAGTAAACTGTAAACACTCCCTCCCGCGCCCCAATTCAACCGCGCCACGGGATGCGATACTGGTAATCCCAGCCGCCGTTCACTACTCCTGGAAGAAACCGTATGCCAACACTGAGCCAGCTTTATTACTACCCGGTCAAAGGATTACAGGGCGTGGCGTTGAACCGCATTGCAGCAAGCGCTGGTGAACGCCTACCTTTTGATCGTCGCTACGCTATAGGCGATCAGACAACAGCTTTTGACCCGGCCAATCCCTGCCATATAAAAAAGCAGAACCTAGTGGTGCAGATGAAGCACGAAAAACTCGCGGCTCTCGCTATTGGCTTTGAACCTGCCACGGCCACGCTCACAGTCGCAGAACGCAATACCTCCCATCGCTTCGCATTGGAAAGTCCAGACGGCCACGACGCATTCGAAAGGTTTATGAGTGATTACCTGGGAGAGGCTATTCAGGGGCCCGCTAGACTTATTTCCGCGCCAGGGCTGGCATTTACCGACCTGTCCCACCAATCAGTGTCGCTGATCAACCTCAATAGTGTAATGGCGTTACAAGACGCCCTTGGATACCCGATTGATCCACGCCGCTTTCGCGCCAACCTCTACCTCGACGGCGTACCGGCGTGGGAGGAAGAAACCTGGCTTGGAAAAACGCTGGAGATCAGTGGCGTAAGAATTCGCATCTATCGTATTACTGACCGCTGCGCCGCAATCAACGTAGACCCTCAAAACGCCCGACGCGACAAAACCCTCCAGGGCATGAAAAAAGCCTTCGGCCACCTGAATATGGGGGTCTATGGCATGATCGAAAGTAACGGAGAACTGGTAGCCGGCAGTGAATTTGAACAGCCCTGAGAGGCGACCCTGCTGTCACCCGACAGCAAATTTCTGAGCCGGAAATGAAAACGGCCCGCCATTTCCGCAAGGATCAGGCGAGCCGCTTGAAAAAATGGTACGACCGAGTGGACTCGAACCACCGACCCCCACCATGTCAAGGTGGTGCTCTAACCAGCTGAGCTACGGTCGTACTGCAACGCGTGGGGAATCGTAAGTAACCCTGACCACTGCGAAGGACGCGCATTATAGCCACGCTCCCCGCGATACTCAATCCCTTAAGCGCGCCCCCATGACCTTATTCAACAAACAACTCCTGTTTGATCTCGGCCAGCCGGTCCCGGATTCGGGCCGCTTCTTCAAATTCGAGGTTTTTGGCATGGCCGGCCATCTGCTGCTCCAGATTCTTCAGCAATTTGGATACCTCTGCGGGCTTCATGCTCTTCACATCCACCTCATAACCCGCACCGGGCTCTGCAGCGCGCCGCGCACCCTGTTTGCGACCGCGCTTGGTACCCGGCGCAAAGGCGCCCTCCATGATGTCGGCAACCGCCTTTTTCACCCCTGCCGGCGTGATATTGTGCTCTTTATTGAAAGCCACCTGTTTCTCACGGCGGCGATCGGTCTCACTGATGGCGCGCTCCATCGAACCCGTCATCACATCGGCATAAAGAATTGCCTTGCCATTGAGGTTGCGCGCTGCCCGGCCAATGGTCTGAATCAATGAACGCTCGGAACGCAGAAACCCTTCTTTGTCTGCATCCAGGATGGCCACCAGCGATACCTCCGGCATATCCAGACCCTCCCGCAACAGGTTTATACCCACCAGCACATCAAACTCACCGAGACGCAGGTCGCGAATGATTTCCACCCGCTCAACCGTATCAATATCCGAATGCAGATAACGCACCCGAATACCGTGCTCACTCAGATACTCGGTCAAATCTTCCGCCATACGTTTGGTCAGCGTGGTAACCAGTACCCGCTCACTGAGTTCTACCCGCTTGCGCACCTCTGACATCAGATCATCGACCTGTGTCGTTGCCGGACGAATCTCTACCTGCGGATCTATCAACCCGGTCGGCCGCACCACCTGCTCCACAACCCGCGCGGCGTGTTCGGCTTCATAGGGCCCAGGGGTTGCCGACACAAAGATCGCTTGCGGAATCAGCCGCTCCCACTCCTCAAAACGCAGAGGACGGTTATCCAATGCCGACGGCAGTCTAAACCCGTATTCCACCAGCGTTTCCTTGCGCGAGCGATCCCCCTTGTACATGGCGCCGATCTGGGGAATGCCCACGTGGGACTCATCCATTACCACCAGCGCGTTACGCGGCAAGTAATCGAACAGCGTGGGCGGCGGCTCACCGGGATCGCGCCCCGACAGATAGCGCGAATAGTTCTCAATGCCCGTGCAGTAGCCGAGCTCGCGAACCATCTCCATATCAAACTTGGTGCGCTGCTCCAGTCGCTGGGCTTCGAGCAGTTTGTCATTGTTGCGAAACTGCTCTAACCGCTCCTTAAGCTCCTCCTCAATCTGATCCACCGCTTTCAGCAGAGTCTCGCGTGGCGTTACATAATGGCTCTTCGGAAACACGGTATAGCGCGGCAGTTTAGCCAGGCTTTCGCCGGTGAGCGGATCAAACAGGGTGAGACTCTCAATCTCGTCATCAAACAGCTCAACCCGTACGGCTTCCTTCTCGGACTCCGCTGGAAAGATATCAATCACATCCCCCCGCACCCGATAGGTTGCCCGCTGAAACGCCATATCGTTGCGGGTGTACTGCAACTCCGCTAGGCGCCTCAGCAGCTTACGCTGGTCTATCCGCTCCCCCCGATCCAGGTGCAACACCATCTTGAAATACTGCTCAGGGTCACCCAAACCGTAAATTGCCGATACAGTGGCCACGATAATGGCGTCTTCACGCTCCATCAGCGCTTTGGTAGCGGAAAGCCGCATCTGTTCGATATGGTCGTTTACCGACGAATCCTTCTCGATAAAGGTATCCGACGACGGCACATAGGCCTCAGGCTGGTAATAGTCGTAATAGGACACAAAGTACTCAACAGCATTATTCGGAAAAAAATCCCTGAATTCGCCGTAGAGCTGCGCTGCCAGAGTTTTATTGGGCGCCATCACAATCGTGGGGCGCTGAATCGCCTGAATAACATTCGCAATAGTGAAGGTTTTACCGGAACCGGTAACCCCCAAAAGCGTTTGCGAATGCAGGCCTGCATTGATGCCTTCCACCAGTTGTTCAATGGCTTTTGGCTGATCTCCCGCCGGCGCGAATTTAGACTTAACTTCGAAACTTTTGCTCATATTTTCAACAGCATAAAGGAAATTATGGTACTACCTCCCCTCACACTTAGCCAATCGCCAGAAAACTGCAAAAAACGCCCCCCTAGCGGTTGACGATGTAAAAAAAGGCCTTTAATATGCGCCACCTCTCCTGACGGAGAGCACCAATCCGCCTTAGCTCAGTTGGTAGAGCAAATGACTGTTAATCATTGGGTCGCTGGTTCGAGCCCAGCAGGCGGAGCCAA
>NZ_JBFJTH010000208.1:0-5586 GCF_041625495.1 Litorivivens sp.
ACTTGTATCTGATATGATTGTCGTCACATCACCACACAAGTGCCCACACAAATTACTTAATCTCGATTTGTTAAATAACTCGAAGCCGCCAGGGCTTTCGAAGTCGCTTAAGGTGTGTCCCCCTAAGCGAGGATGCGCATTATAAACACCTTACTCTGCGCTGCAAGCACTTTTTTAATTTTCTTTAAAAAAGTTTCGAGGGCTTTATCAGCGAGGAGATGACTCCCCTTTTTAGCACTATCAAGCAACCGCTCAACACCACCAAAACCTCTTTGCTTACACCCGATATCTGTTGCCAGACTCGAGGGTGGCGAACTATATAGACGCCTCTTGAATGACGCAATACCCCTCGAGAAAAAAACTTAAAAACAACTACTTATTGGCCAAATTGCAGCCAAACCGGACAAAAAACCGACTACGCCGTAGGCGCCACAGCAATAACGCGCTGCCGGCGAGACCATACAAGACGGCCTCCGCCAGATCGGACCGCACCAGCCAGAACAAATGAACCAGTGCCAAAACCAATGTGCCATATACCAGCCGATGCAAAATCAGCCAGCGGCGACCCAAATGGCGCACGGAAAAGCGGTTAGAGGTAGCCGCTAGCGGCAGCAGAGTGAGCCAGGCAAAAAAGCCGACCAACATATAGGGGCGCTCCTGCAGCTCCTCCCTGAATATCGACCACTCCCATCCCAATAGATAGGTGCCCACACATAACGCATGAAGGGTGGCATAAAAGAAACAGAACAAACCCAGCATGCGGCGGTAGCGGATCAATGACGGTCGCCGTAACCAAACCCGCAGCGGTGAAATCATCAACGTCAGCAGCAGAAAGTTGAGCGACCATCCGCCCGTGAAAAGTATCAGCCGTTTTGCGGGGTCTGGCCCTAAGTCGCCCGTAATCAGCTGCAGCGCCAAACTGGCTAACGGAAGAAGGCAGGCCAGAAACAGCAAACCCTTTCGCCACGCCATCATAAGCCCTTGCGCCACACCATTAATAATGGCGCCGTAGATTCATGCCTTTATAGAGATGCGCGACCTGATCGGCATAGCCGTTGAACATCTGCGTTTTGATGCGATTGGGACTGAATAGACCACTGGGCAGACGGCGCTCGTACTTCTGGCTCCAGCGCGGATGGTCAACTTCCGGATTCACATTAGCGAAGAACCCGTATTCTTGAGGAGCAAGATCCTGCCAGGTTGTACGGGGCTGCTGCTCCGACAGCCGGATTTTGACGATGGACTTAATGCTTTTGAAACCGTATTTCCAGGGCACCACCAAACGAAAGGGGGCACCGTTTTGCTTGGGGAGTTCCCGCCCGTAAAGACCTGTCGCCATAAGAGTCAGCGGATTCATAGCTTCGTCCAACCGCAGGCCCTCTACATAGGGCCAGTCAATCGTGCTGAACCGGGAGCGCTGACCGCGCATTTCTGCCGGCCGATAGAGGGTCGTAAATTCAACGTATTTGGCTTTTGACGTGGGCTCAAGCCTGGACAGCAATCGGTGCAGGGGCACGCCAATCCAGGGAATCACCATTGACCAGGCCTCAACACAGCGCAGACGATAAACCCGCTCTTCAAGATCCAGCCCTTTGAGCAAGTCATCCAGCGAATAGGTTCCCGGCCGCGCAACCTCACCCTCTACCTGCACCGACCAGGGATCAACGGTCAGCTCCTGCGCGTAACGAGCCGGGTCACTTTTGTCCGTACCGAACTCGTAGAAATTGTTATAGCGCGCGACGTCCTCAAAGGGAGTTTTGTCTTCGTTGGTATAGAAGCCTTGAGCCGCCATCGACGATGAAGCCTCTCGCGCGGAGAGTGGCGCCAACTCAGAGCTCGCAAGAAGCGCCGATGGCACCAAGCTGGATGCCGCAAAGAGGCCGGCGCCCCGCATCAGTTCGCGGCGTTTAAGGTAAACGCTCTCTGGGGTAATTTCAGAGGCAGGGATATCCGCCGCTTGTTTGATCAACATGTCAGTCTCCGTGGCTTAAGAGCTCTGACCAGCAAAACGGCGGAAAGCTCCCTTACTAACTAGCTTGCGTTCTACGATAGACAGCCATCACTGGACCAGACAGAGCATAGGCCAATGCAATACCAAGTAGAATCCGAGGCGGGTCCACCGAAACCAACCCAAAACCAATAACAATAAGGATCATCACAACAAAGGGCACACGGCCCCGCAAATCGATACCTTTAAAGCTGTTATAGCGGATATTGACGATCATGAGCAGGCCTATCACGGCGGTAAGCACCGCACTGAAAAAGGACAACACCGAAGAGACCTCGCCGCCAAATAAACCCTCATCGGCACACACCCAGATGGTGCCCGCGATCACCGCCGCAGCGGCCGGGCTGGCCAGCCCGGTAAAATAGTTTTTGTCAGTAGTGGCGATCTGAGTATTGAAGCGCGCCAGGCGCAACGCCGCGCATGCGATATAGATGAAGGTAGCCGCCCAACCGAGCTTGCCAAAACTGCCCAGCGACCAGCTGAACATAATCAGCGCCGGCGCTACGCCGAAGGACACCATGTCGGCCAGCGAGTCATACTGCTCACCAAATTTACTCTGTGTATTGGTCAGGCGAGCAACCCTGCCATCCATACCATCGAGTACACCAGCCACAAAAATGGCAATGGCTGCCGTTTCAAACTGGCCGCGCATGCCGGAAACAATGGCGTAAAATCCCGCAAACAGGGCTGCCGTGGTAAACAGGTTGGGCAGCAGATAAATACCGCGGCGACGCACCTTCTGCCCATTAATCGAGACCTCTTCTTCGTGATCGTCAATCAGCAACAGCGACTCACGGCGGTCATCGTTATTATGCTCAATCTCATTTTCAACTTCAGACACAGCGAACTCCACGCGTGTTGACACAGGGGCGCAGCATACCAATACCTGCAGCCACTAAACACCTCATTGTAGCAACATCACGCAACTGACGCTGCGACCTGCCAAAAGGCGTGAATCAGGGGGTTATCCAGCCGCTGTTTCAGCGTGCACACCCCCACTGCCAAGGGCTTCATTTCGTCGGCTAGCGGCAAAACCCTCACTTTGTCGGCTATTGGGCTGTTGGCAAGCACTAACTCGGGAACCACCCCCACCCCCAGACCCAGCGCCACCATGCTGGCTATCGCCTCGTGACCACTGACCTGCGCATAGATGTTGGGGCGAATGCCGTGCAACTTGAACCAGCGCTCCAACTCCACCCGAGCCACCCCACGTTCCGACATGATTACCGGCAATTCACCCCACGGTAGCTGTGGCTGATCCGCCAATGCCGACACGGCACAGGGCACTGTGGGCGCAATCAGACGCAATGGTGAGTGCGTTAACACTTGGAAGGCCAGTCGCTGATGCAGCTGCTCCGGCCGCGCCGTAATGGCTATATCCTCCTCTCCCGCTGCCACGCGCTCGAGCGAATCGGCCTGATCCCCGGTGTGCAGTTTCAATTCAATGCGGGGGTAGCGACTCCTGAATATCTCTAGCAAAGGCCCCAGCACCGCGTATGCCGCCGTGACCGAGCAATACACGCTCAGTTCACCGCTGAGGTCGCGCCCGGATTGATGGAGACGCTGCAACAGCCCCTGCCAGTTGGCGAGAGCTTGCTCAGCGTAGCGCTGCACCTCGCGACCGGCCGAGGTAAGCACCACCCGCCGGTTATCTCGCTCGAACAGAGGCACGCCAAGCTCTTGTTCGACACGCTGAATGGTTCTACTGACCGCCGAGGCACTCAAATGCATGGCCTCCCCGGTTTTAGCGAAATGCAGGGACTTGGCAAGATGAGTGAAAATTTCAAGTTCTTTGATGTTCATTCCGCCCCTCGATGCAGCATTGCGTATATAGCAACACAATATTCACTATATATCATTTTACGCAATATAAACGACCTGCTATGGTAGCCGCCCAGTTTTTAACCACATTCACCAGAACGAGGGCCTCCTCCATGGGTCAGAACTACTTCAATACCCTGCCCCTGCGCGTACAACTGCAGGAACTCGGCAAGTGCCGCTTTATGGATCGCAGCGAATTCGCCAACGGCTGTGACATTCTGAAAGGCAAGAAAATCGTTATTGTGGGCTGCGGCTCACAGGGTCTGAACCAGGGTCTTAACCTGCGCGACTCAGGCCTAGACGTGTCTTACGCCCTGCGCGCCGAAGCCATTGAACAAAAGCGCCAGAGCTGGAAGAACGCCACTGAAAACGGTTTTACCGTTGGCACCTACGAAGAACTGATCCCCAGTGCCGATGTGGTAATGAACCTAACCCCTGACAAGCAGCACACGGCCGTCGTTTCTGCCGTTATGCCACTGATGAAAGAAGGCGCCTGCCTGGATTACGCTCACGGTTTCAACCTGGTTGAAGAAGGCATGCAGATCCGTAAGGACATCACCGTAGTGATGATGTGCCCGAAATGCCCCGGCACCGAAGTGCGCGAAGAGTACAAGCGTGGCTTTGGCGTACCCACCCTGATCGCGGTCCACCGCGAAAACGACCCCAACGGCAACGGCCTGGAAATCGCCAAAGCACTGGCCTCTGGAACTGGTGGCGACCGCGCCGGTGTACTGGAATCCTCACCGATTGCAGAAGTGAAGTCTGACCTCATGGGCGAGCAGACCATTCTCTGCGGTATGCTGCAGACCGGCTCTATTTTGTGCTTCGACAAAATGGTCGAAGAAGGCATCGACCCCGGCTATGCCTCCAAGCTGATCCAGTACGGCTGGGAAACCATCACCGAAGGTCTCAAGCACGGCGGCATCACCAACATGATGGATCGCCTGTCCAACCCCGCCAAGGTCAAAGCCTTTGAACTGGCTGAAGAGCTGAAAGACATCATGCGTCCGCTCTATGAAAAGCATCAGGACGACATCATGAGTGGCCACTTTTCCAAAACCATGATGGAAGACTGGGCCAACGACGACAAGAACCTGCTGGGCTGGCGCGCCGCCACCGCCGAGACGGCCTTTGAAAAAGCAGAAACCGGCAGCATGGACATCAGCGAGCAGGAATACTATGACAATGGCATTCTGATGATTGCGATGGTTAAAGCTGGCGTTGAACTGGCCTACGAAACCATGGTTGCTGCGGGCATCAAAGACGAGTCCGCCTACTACGAATCACTGCACGAAACGCCCCTGATCGCCAACACCATCGCGCGCAAGAAGCTGTACGAAATGAACGTGGTTATCTCCGATACCGCCGAGTACGGCTGCTACCTGTTCGACCACGCCTGCAAGCCGCTGCTCAAAGACTTTATGAGCAAGGTAAAAACCGATGTCATCGGCAAAGGTCTGGACGTTTCTGACAACGGCGTGGACAACCAGCAGCTAATTGCCATCAACTCAGCGCTGCGTAACCACCCGGTAGAAGTTATCGGCCGCAAACTGCGCGGCTACATGACTGCCATGAAGAAGATTGTTTAACCACAAGCATCTTCGGCAAACCAGAGGGGCCCCACAAGGGCCCCTTTTTTTTGGTGCCAACACGCACTTTTAGTGAAGCGTGTGCTCATCATCCGGCATGCGATGAGGGGGCACCTGCACCGATTCCACCAGCTTGCCCAGAGTGACAGTTCTTCCCACATAGCGTTC
>NZ_JBFJTH010000209.1:0-5481 GCF_041625495.1 Litorivivens sp.
CCTGAGATCAATTCAACATGAGCGGCTCATCGGTGCTATAGCTGTAAGGTGGACTCATCTTGAAAATGCGATCCAGCATATGTTCTGGGCGATCTCTGGCTTGGATTCGAGAACTGGTCGGTGCATTACTCAGCATATGTCATTCCGCGCTCTGAATGATGCGATTCTTTCGATATGCCATGAAACGCCAAAGTATAAAAATCACTACGCAGAAGTTAAAGAGCTTCTCTCCGTAGCCGACAGACTCAGAGGTGAGCGTAATAATCAAATTCACGCACTATGGGGCATAATCCTTTCGCCTGATGGCCCGAAGGAAGTGCAAGCAGATGAGGTGACTGGCTTGCTTATCAAGGCGAGAGGAAAACTTAGCTCCACTGTTGTCCATACCAAGATTGAAGAGATTGAGCGAAAGCTTGAAGAAATCGAAGAATGTCGTACTAAGATTCATTTGCTTTACAGGAAAGTGGCTGGTGAAATCAATCGCCCTGAAGAGAAAAGAACCTAACAAGCGACTGTGATCAGCCGTCAACCCTTTAGCCGACTATTCTTTGCATATGACTACGCCATTTTCCACTCCTGTTGATCGCGAACCATCGCATTCAGAATCGTGATCATCTTGCGCATACAGGCTGTTATCGCGACCTTCTTGTGCTTCCCTTGGCGTACAAGATGTTGATAGAAATTGCGCATGATCGGATTGTGCTGAATCGCAGACAGCATGGCCATATACATCACGGTTCGTATGGGCGCTCTACCACCTTTGATTCGCCGCTTGCCACGCATGGTTCCACTGTCACGGTTGTAGGGGGCGAGTCCGCAAAGCGCCGCAATTTGCCGATGGGTTAGCCTGCCTAGCTCAGGCAGCTCACCCAGCAACGTATAGGCTACTCCGTCACCGATGCCTGGAACTGTGCTGATCAGATCGTAGGTAATCTTCCATGCAGTGATTTTGGACAGCTCGCCGGCTAGCTTCGCGTTCACCCACTCAACTTCCTTTTCTAGTAGCTTGATAGTGATCCGATGCGAGCGTGCGAGGTACTTTTGAGCTTTATGCAAGCGGTTGATTTCCTGCGTTCGCATTTCCATAAGTTGTCGCTTTCTTGCCAACAAATCTTTGAATATGCGAACATTTTTCGAGGGCAGCGCCCGAACTTCCGGCTTAATCTTGACGGCAAACAGAGCGATAATGGACGCATCAAGTTTGTCCGTCTTGGCTAGAACACCTTCAGCTTTGGCAAAATTGCGGATCTGCGCTGGTTGTACAACCACGACCGGCAGCTCCTGCTCAGCGAAAGCTTCTATCAAGTCGCGTTCATAGCCTCCGGTAGCCTCTACGACAATGCGCGATAATTTGTAACGTTTGAGTTGGAAAACAAGACTTCGAATGCCGGTGGGTGAATGTTCTACCACCCAGTATTTTTCTGTCTCGTGTATGTGGATATCCAGCTGGCTTTTGCCGACATCGATACCGACATTGCGGCCACTGGGGTCACTGTAAGCTTTGGCAATTGTGTTCATAACTCACCCTTGCTACATTCGAGCTCGAGGCTCTTTCGACTGTTCGAGTTGGGATATCGAATCGGTACGGCGCCCAGGCTTGTTAACGGGCTCGCAACGCGGCGCCAGGCATGTTTCGAGCTGCCGTACCGAAAACCTGCGGCTACAGGTTTGGGCCTCACCTTATCGCCAAATGAAAAACAGGGAAATCATGGTTTTTCGATCATACAAGCGCATGTTGTCGGACTGGTTTTACGCTGCGCTCCAAACCAGCCGCAAATGCGGGCGTTACTATGCAATACGAAGCAAGATTTTCAAGTAATCTAAAAGCTAATCGTGGCGAGCTTTGGCGTTGGATTACATCCGTAGAGGGTATTTCCAATGAAATGGCGCCTTTTTTGCGGATGACTGTTCCTCGGGGAGCTATTGATCTAGAGTCGCTCTCTTTTGAGGTAGGTAAACCCGTGTTTCGCAGTTGGCTTCTCTTGTTCAAGGTGATGCCCTTTGACTATTCAGATTTTACGCTAGAAAGCATAGATTCAGGGGTGGGATTTTTTGAGAAATCTAGTATGGGTTCTATGCGCACTTGGAACCATGTAAGACGTATTTCACCCTGTGAAGGTGGGTACACACTCACTGATGAGCTGACTTTCGAACCCCAGATAGCGGGCTGGCTGTCAAACAAAATAGTGGCATTCTTTTTTGAGCACAGACATCGTAAGCTTAGGCGGCACTTTGGTACCACCTAATAAGGTAGCCACCGCGACGGCTCCTTTAATTCGCTTGCGACTCCACTACAAAATATCTGTTGCTACCCATAACAGCTTACATTCAAATTTCCTGTACTAGCCTACGCTTTAGCTGCTGAGTAAACCGCAGGTATTTTTCAACATATATCCCGTGGTCGCCATGTCTTTCGCTTCTATCCTGAAAAATGTATCCTCGCGGCAGGTGGGTTTCGCTGTCTGCGGTAGCGAAAACTTATTAATAGCTCCAGGCGCGCCTCACTGAATTATGTGCTTTCTCGCAAAGCGGTCGAGGCTGGATAAGGACAAGCATGGTCATTAACGAAATGTATAAACCGTTTTACATGGGGAGGCCACTCAGAGCGTCCTTTCTCAAAGTATTAATATACCGGTAATCGGAAGCTCCACGTTATGTTGAATCTGTTGTTTGTGGCTGTAGGCGTATTGCTTCTGACGAGTGGCGGTGAGGCACTTATCCGAGGATCTTTAGCGGCAGCAAACCGACTGGGTATCTCACCGTTGCTGAGTGGGTTATTGATTGTAGGCTTTGGAACATCTGCCCCGGAACTGGTTGTGTCAATTGATGCGGCGCTTAGTGAGCGCCCCGACATCGCAGTTGGCAACGTTGTGGGTAGTAACATCAGTAACGTTTTGCTGATTCTGGGTTTATGTGCTGTGATAAGCCCGCTGGCGGTTAAGCCACTCGCTTTGCGACGCGACGGGGTGACCGTTGTCGCGGCCAGCATTTTGTTTGTGGTACTTGTCGGTGGTGATGCGTTGGCAAGGGCGGACGCTGCCATATTTCTTTTGTCACTTGCCGCGTATTTGTTCTGGGCTTATTGGACTGAGCGCTCCGGCGATGCGCCATCCGCCGGGTTACACGTGGCTGAAGGACAGGAAGTAACGTCACTGCCAAAATCTGCTTTATGGATAGTGATGGCGGTCGTTCTGGGTTTGGCCCTTCTGATCACCGGTTCACAAGTGTTGCTAAAGGGCGCTGTAGGAATAGCCGAATCGTTTGGTGTCTCAGAAGCGGTTATTGGGTTGACCCTTGTTGCTGTCGGTACGTCGCTGCCGGAGCTGTCGATATCTGTGATAGCTGCTTTTCGTCGACATGCTGATGTGGCTATTGGAAATATCTTGGGCAGCAATATTTTCAACCTCTTGGGAATACTCGGAATCTCTGCATTGCTACAACCGCTCCCCGTCCATGAGCGGATCCTGCAGTTTGACCAATGGGTCATGTTGGGAACATCACTGATTCTATTGGTCTTTCTTTATACGGGCAGTCGGCTTGGCAGGCTGGAAGGCGGGTTACTCCTGATGGGTTATATTGCGTATGTCGGTCTGAGCTTCACCGTATTTGGCACATAACTGTGCTATTGGTGCGATATGGCAGCTTGGCTTAGTTAATTGCTGCGGCTTAGGCGCTGCGTTTGTGTTTTCTGCGCGCAGGTTCTCTTGCGGATATATTGGAGATGACAAATGAAGAGCTATCCTGAAGCACTCGACCTAATGCTGGCTGCCTGGAATGCATCAGACCCTACCGAGATTCGAAGCCTGTTGGAAAAAGCACTGGACCCAAAGGTTCGTTTCGTGGACCCAACCATTGATGTCTCCGGTATCGATGGCTTTGAGCAGAATGTCCACGAAGTGAGATCCAAGTTACCCGGCGCAGTTTACTTCCGCACCAGCGGTGTAGATTCACAGCACAATTTTCATCGTTACCACTGGGCTATCCATCAGCATGGAAAACTTTTGATCTCAGGGTTCGATGTAACGCAGACCAATGAACAGGGTAAAGTCATCTGTGTTATCGGTTTTTTTGGTGACATCCCTGACAGTTAGTTCGAAGATCGGCAAGCCGGGGCTACGAGTTTGTCTTGGCGCACCACTGCTGCGGAGTGATATCGAAGTGCCGTGGTTTGATATTACCCGCTGAGTTTCACTGGCTGTCTATGACCTTAGTCAAGATAACGATAAATCTTAAGTGCCGGAATAAACGGCTCCTTCTCGATGGTTGCATCACTTCTGCCACCGCGCTTGCTCGCTGGCTCTTCGTTTCCTACCCATCGCAGGTCGGGTAACGCCTCCTGATTTATCAGCACAATGCTGGGCGTCGGAATGCTGTAGCGAATCTTTTCGCCTTCATGAAGCGCTACTATGTTGGCTTTCAGTTGCGGTGACGGTTGTGTTCTCGCCCGGGCAAAATCGTGATTCGGGTTCTCTCGGGCGAGTTGTGACAGTGTTACTTCTCTCGCTTTGCCTTTCATTCGTCGCTCGGCAAGTTGCACCACCTCTTCGTGCTTGAGGCGTATTACCTCCCGGCGTTTTACATGCCAGCACCAGCGAAACGACAATACGGTGGGATCAAGAACTCGCAGTTGGCGATAGGCCCAAACGAGATGCAGATCGCCAAAGCGAACCTGTCGCAACGCTTTTGCTACGGTGGGGTCGCGCTGGAAGAGAGGGGAGTCCGTCTGGGTTAGCAGCGCATGAAAGGTTCGGTTATCTCTCCCGGGAGGTAAATCTTCTTTCAGGGACCGGATGGTTTCTTTCAGTATTTGCTTATAAATATTGAACTGTGCGGCGATGTCAGCGGAGCGTTGCCCGACGCACAGCAAACCTGAACGTGGTGGAAGAGGGCACTCATCGGCATACAGTGCGGTGGCGGCTTGGATCGCGACGGATCGCTGCGAAGCTTGATCTGGCAGCCAGGCCGGCAAGTTTTCACTCGTCAGCTGGTCTACCAGTTGATTCCGGGTGTTGACGAGCTGGTGGCAGACGCTCAGCAGACTAGAAATTCGGTGATCCATGGGCCCTCCTGAGAGGCAATATTAGCACACCGCATATGTAAACCTATGTATATTGGCGCAAGTAGAGCCATCGCAGTATCTAGGGAGTTTCTGGAGTTATGTTAAATAGCTGTTTGAGTTGATGACCGCTGCCTCGGCGGAGATGTTGCGGGGTGCTTAAATGGAGTGAAATATGTGTTTCACATATGTGGTGTGCTAAATCTGTTTGTTCGGCTTATCTTTGGTTGGCGGTAGGTCTCAGTTAGTGCCGCCGCGCGCCGAAAAGGCGGTGCGAGGATCCTAAAGGCATAGTGGCGGGATACCGTCGCTGCGCTATGGTGGATTAGAGGGCAAGGCCGGTCGTTACTGACTGGCGCTTTCGAGGCTGACTACAGCCTGATGCATCGCCTTGCAGCCTGTCAGAAGGAGGGTTGCCGCTATCG
>NZ_JBFJTH010000210.1:0-5474 GCF_041625495.1 Litorivivens sp.
AGTGATGTGGCCGCATTATTCGATCGCGTGCGCGAGGAACAAGGCCGTTTGGATGTTCTTGTGAACAACGACTTCTCGCTCCCAGATGATCTCACAGAACAGAAACCTTTCTGGGAAAAGCCCCTGTCGAATTGGGAAATGATCGACGTTGGTGTGCGCTCCAACTTTGTTGCAGCCTGGCATGCTGCGCAAATCATGACGCTCCAGTCTTCGGGCTTGATCGTGGCCATTTCCGGATATACGGGTGTCGCATACACCTACGGTGTTGTATTTGGTACCAGCAAATCAGCGGTAGATCGCATGTCGCGTGATATGGCTATTGAACTGAAGCCTCATGGAATCACGTCGCTGTCACTTTGGCAGGGGCTTACCCTGACCGAGCGGGCAGAGCGCAATCTTGAAAATATTCCGGGTCTGAAAGGTGGCGCTGCCACTCGCCCCGATGATGCATGCTCGCCTGAGTTCCCGGGGCGTGTCATTGCGGCGCTGGCAAGTGATCCGCAGGTCTTGCGTTATTCGGGCGGCACGTTTATCACCGCAGAACTGGCCCAGGAATACGGGGTGAAAGACATTGACGGAAAAGTCGTACCCTCGTTGCGAGGATCGCGCGGGGCCCCACTGTGGGCGCCCATTGACGACTGAAAATGCACAGAGCTAACACGCGGGGTATTGCATGACGGACGCACAAGTATCAATGACGCCTGAGAAAATGGCGAAGCTGGAAGAACTACTGCATCGACAGGAAATTTACGACTGTTTGGTGCGGTTCAGCCGCGGAATTGATCGGTTTGATCGCGAGGTTTTTTTGTCAGCCTTTCACGAAGATGCGCAAATATCAGCGGGCATATTCGTCGGCGATCCCGTTTCGCTGTATGAATGGGCGCAGTCGATGCACAGCGAAGGGCAGGCCGCGACCCAGCACAGTCTGCTTAACCACAGTTGTGACATTGAAGGGGATATTGCTCACTCGGAAACATACTATCTGTATGTCGGCCGCAATCGCGACGACACCAACTGGATGGCGGGAGGCCGCTATATTGATCGTCTGGAATATCGTGCTGGTCAGTGGAAAATTGCCTTCAGAAATAATGCGATTGAATGGTCGGGTACGGTGCCGACAATGGATATTCCATTTGCTGATGTTGCCGATCTGCCGTTGAACGGTGTGCCAAGCCGGGATGTAAATGATCCTAGCTACCAGCGTCCGTTGTTAAACCGGCGACAGCCTTTCATTCCCGGTAATTGATCCTTAACCATAAAGGGGGCGTATGTTGCGGGGATGGAGTGGGTTGCAGTATTTTCGTGAAATACCGGATTGATCTTATGGGTGGCTGGCAATGAATTCGCTTCAGGAAAAACAGGCAATATACGAAGTACTTTGTAACTACTGTCGGGGGCTTGATCGTATGGACAAAGCCCTGGCCTATTCGGTGTGGCATGACGCCGGTACGGCACTTTATCACGATATATTTGAGGGTAGTGGGCGCGAATTTGTAGATTGGGTGTGGGATGCTCATGCTTTGATGGAGCGCCATTCCCATCAGATTACCAATCATATTATCCAGGTGAACGGCGAGTTGGCATGTAGTGAAACCTACGTGACAGTTGTACTGTGGTCGCTGCCGGATGAGGATGGCGGGCAGCGTGAAATTATCGGTCGGGGGCGCTATCTCGACCAGTGGTCAAAACGTGACGGCAAGTGGGCCATAGATCATCGCGAACATGTGCTGGATATGCAGACCATTCACGACCTGCATCGTGGCTACGTTAATGCGGTGTCTGCGCGTGACACCACAGATCCTTCGTTTAAGGTGCTCTCGCTGTAGAGTACTGCTAGCCATCGCTACTCATCCAAATGACGTAGTTTCACCCTGTTGACACTTTGTCAATAAAGCGAGAAAGTGATCCTCCCGCCAACGGAGGACTCGCCGGTGACCGCCGCCGCCCAACATCGATTAAACGCTATTGCTGAGCTTGCTCAACGCGCATCACGCGAAGAGCGGCGTGAACAGCTGATCAAGGTGGCGGCCTATATTGTTGAGTTTGAAGGCATTGACGCACTCAAACACGCCCGCATTGCAGAGCTTGCCGGTTGCGGCCGGCCGCTGGTCTATTCCTACTTTCCCAAGAAATCGGATCTTTACTTCGCCATTTCCGAATCTTTTTATCAACGTCTCGAGCAGCAGTTCACCTGCGAAGAGCAGTATCAGGCAATAAAGGGCTTTCTGGCGGGCGACAGCAGTCGCAGTGCGAGCCTGGAAGCCCTGATCTGGGATGTGATAGATGAATACGGCTGTGCCGGTTTGATTCTTAGAGCGGTCCCGGAAATCAACGAAGACTTCAGCGACTACCACCGAGAACTGGTGGCGCGTTACGAGTTCCGCTGGCACCGCTATTTTCTGGAGCTGGGGGTAGACGCGCTGTCCGCGCGGTTGCTGCTCGATAACTGCACGGCCGTTACCAAGAATTTTGCGTTGGCTTACAGCCGTGGCGAACTTGATCGCGGTACGTCTCTGCGGCGTACCCTTGCCGCACTGGGGGCATTGATAACATTGGAAATAGAGCGAATTCAAAAAAGGAGCAAGCGATGAGTTTTAAATTGAGCGTTGGTATTTATGGGTTGGAAAACCTTTACGGTGGCAGTCCGCGTGGTTTGATCGAAGTCGCGCAAAAAGCCGAGGCGGCGGGCATTGATCAGCTTTCGATGACCGATCACGTGGTGATGGGTAGCCGAACTGACCGCTACCCCTACGGTGAATTTCCGTCGCCACCGGAAACACCCTGGCTGGAACCGATGACCATCGAGTCTGCCATTGCCGGCGCCACCGACCGAATTGAGTTGTCACAGGGCGTGCTGATTGCACCTTTGCGATCGGCGGCCCTGTTGGCTAAACAGGTTGGCACATTGGACGCGCTGGCGCCGGGTCGGGTAGTGATGGGGTTAGGTACCGGCTGGCAGCGTGAAGAGTATGAGGCGTCTGGCCTGCCGTTTAAGGGGCGAAAGCAATACCTGTTTGAACAGATCGCGGCCATGAAAGCCCTATGGGCTAATGCACCGGCGAGCTATCAGGGTGAGAAAATAGCCTTTAACGATATTTATTGTCGTCCTGCGCCGAGCACAGTTCCGTGCTGGGTGGGCGTAAAAGCTAATGAAGAAAACTGCAAGGCCATTGCGCAAGTGGCTGATGGCTGGATACCCATTGAGCAAGACCCCAAGGTATTTGGCGAAGGCGTTACCGCATTGAAACGTGCTTTTGAAGACGCTGGGCGCGATCCGGCCGAGCTTCAAGTTCGCGCTATGGTCGAGCACAAGTTTGGCGCCGACGGCAACCCGGATTATCAGGCCACGATTGATACCATTCCGGCAATGTTGGAAGCGGGAGCCACCTATATAGAAATCTTGCCACTGTATTTTGTTTACGACGCCGCCATGTTCGACGAATTCTTTGGACGTCTGGCAGAAGTGAAAAAACAGTATTCCTGAAGGGAGCAAAGCTATGGATAAGAATAATGAACCCTGGCGTCTGGCCAATGAATATGTGCGCATTGTGGATGATCGCAATTTTGAAGAAGCCGAAGATATCATGTGGCCGGATTTCACCCAGCACGGCCCTGGATTTGGCGCAGAATCGCGTCAGGTGTTTATTGATAACCTGGAATTTCTGCGGCAATACAGTCGCACCTTTCACCTGATTGGCTCGCAGTTTGGTGAGTGGGATGGCGACAGGTACAGCGGCGAGACTTACTGCATTGCCTCCCACTTTTACGTCAAGGACGATGTGGAACACAAGATGGATATGGGAATTCGCTATCAGGAAACCATTGAAGTTCGTGAGGGTGTGGCCAAATACTTGAAACGCGATCTGAACGTTGTGTGGACCGAAGATCGTCCGTTGGGAGGTGAGTCATGAGCCGAAAGGTTGCCTTTATTACTGGCGCCAGTCGCGGTATCGGCGCAGTTACGGCGATTGAGTTTGCCAAGCAGGGATATGATCTTGCGCTCACAGCGCGCACAGTAAAAGAAGGCGAAGAGAACGAGTACGGCAGCTGGCAGTCGACAACGACTGCGCTGCCCGGTTCACTCGAAGCGACCGCCGAACAGGCTCGCGCTTATGGCGCTGATGTTTTGCTGATTCGTTCGGATATTCTCGATACGGATTCTGTGCTCGCTGCTGCCGATCAGGCCCTGACCCATTTTGGTCGGGTGGATGTGTTATTCAATAACGCCTGTTACCAAGGGCCAGGCAATATGCAGCGAGTGCTGGATGTAGAGCTGGAACAAGCGGAAAAGGTCTATCGTGGTAATGTGTTAACGCCGCTCGCGCTCGTGAAGAAACTGTTGCCGGGTATGCTGGAGCGCAACAGCGGAGCGGTGATCAATATGGTGTCGGGCTCGGCGTTAAATGACCCGCCGGCACCTGCGGATGAAGGCGGCTGGGGTTTTGTTTATCCCTCGTCAAAAGCGGCCTTGATTCGCATGATGCCCTCGCTGCGGGTGGAGCATAAAGACAGCGCGCTGCGTTTCTTTTCGGTAGAGCCGGGCTTTGTGTTGACTGAAGTGATGAAGGCCAATGGCTTTGATGACAAGATTGCCGCGCGCTTTAATCCAACCCCGCCACAGGCGATCGCAGATATTGTCTTCTGGCTGGCCAGTAGCGAAGCCGCTCTGGAACATCATCATCGCGCGGTAATTTTTGCACCGCAATTGCACAAAAAACTGTTTGCCGAGGCGTCATAGATGTTGCTGTCAGGAAAAATTGGTCTGGTTACGGGCGGTGGTAGTGGGATTGGTCGCGCCACCGCGCTTACCTTTGCAAGAGACGGTGCTCGGGTGGCTGTGGTGGATTATCACTTGGAATCCGCAGAAGAAACCGTCGAGTTAGTGCGCCAAGCGGGCGGCGAAGCACTGGCGATTCGCGCCAATGTAGGGAATGAGGACGATGTGAAGGCCATGGTCGAACAGGCTGTTGACGTCTTTGGTCGCGTGGATTGTGTCAGCAATAATGCGGCTTTCGGTGGTGGCTTTGCGCTGTTGCCAGATGTGACGGCGAAAAACTGGCAACTGGCGCAAGATGTCACGCTGAAAGGTGTGTGGCTATGTATGAAGTATCAGATACCGCAGATGTTGAAACAGGGTGGTGGTGCAATTGTAAATATCGCATCGCTTTCTGGGGTTCGAGGGGAAGCGATGCAGGCGCCTTACAGTGCAGCTAAAGGCGGCGTGATTGCCCTGACCAAAACCGCTGCTGCCGAATACGCCCAAAAGGGTATTCGTGTTAACGCAATAAATCCCGGAGGGATTCGCACACCGGCCATTGTGGACTATTTTGCCAAAGTGCCTGGTGCGGAGGAACACACCGCGAAAGTGCATGCCATGCGCCGGCTAGGTGAGCCCGAGGAAGTAGCCGACGCGGTAGCCTACCTATGCTCCGATCGCGCGTCGTTTATAACCGGCACCACGCTGGATGTAGATG
>NZ_JBFJTH010000211.1:0-5436 GCF_041625495.1 Litorivivens sp.
CCCTTAAACGACAAAGGCCACCCCAAGGGATGGCCTAAGTTATTGAAAAATTGGTCGGGACGGCAGGATTTGAACCTACGACCACCACACCCCCAGTGTGGTGCGCTACCAGACTGCGCTACGCCCCGATTTGAGGGGCTGCATGATACAGCAGACCCATGGCCAATGAAATACTAAATCGTGAAATTCTGAGCTTACTGTTTGATTTTCGCGCCGTTTACGTTGCCGCCGGCGAATCTGGCAAGGCCTCCACTTTCATCGAGTAGTTACCCTCCATAACCTCGCTCAAAATCGCTTGTTCAATCGCCACCCGCCGTGCGGTGGGCACAGGCATTCGCATGACCAAGTGAATTTCCTCGGGCGCAGGCACTTGTATAGTCACCCTGGGTTCCACCGATGGCGGCTCCAGTCCGCGCTGATTGCTGAAACGCACTAGATAGCGGCGGGCCTCGTCCCTATAGGGCTGACACTCGCGCTTCGCCGCTTCCAGCATGGCCTGCTTGGCACCTTGCCAGTTGTGGTCACGCTTGAACGGAATGCTGATAACATGGAACATGTAGCGCGTATTGGGGGTTTCGTTAATCAGTGCTTCCGACACAAACATGGCGTTTGGCAGGGTCAACACACGGCCAGTTAATTGATGAGAGCCCTTGCCCGGCCCTACCTCCAGCAGCGTGGTAGTCAGGGGGTTATGGTCGATAACGTCGCCGCGGTAATCCTTGATCTGAATACGGTCGCCAATGTCGAAGGCGCTGGTGCCTGCCTTAAGAACAGAGCCAATCAGACATAGGATCAACTCTTTGGTAGCGACAACCAACGCCACCGCAATCGCAACAACCGAAAAGGCGACTGTTCTGAGCTCCTCGCCCCAGATCAGCACCAAACCCAGCAGTAACAGCAGCACAAAGGCATTGCGCGACTGTACCAGCCATTTGGTGCGCAGTTCAGAGGTAGTCACATTTTTACGGATAAAGCGGGCACTGACGGAACGCAGTACAAGAACAGCAACTACCAGCAGAAAGGTACTGACCAGAAGCCTAACCAGCGGCGCCAGCAGCGCTACCTGCTCCTGTGTGATATCAACCTGTTCCAGCATACCGTTACTCCTTGGGGTTTCGCCTATTCTACCGAAGGAGGTTCCGGGGAACGCAACAAATGTTTTAGAAAAGGCGGGGCTCTATTGTGCTGGCGGAGCTTTAGCGTGCGGGCGAGACTCCTGCCAACTAACCAACAGGAGCGTTATCGATACTCAGGCTTTGAGTTCTTTAAGGAGATCTTCCAGCTCGGCGATCATTTGCCGAATTACTTGCTTGTATTGAGTTTCGTCATCTTTGGCTTCGTCGCCAGACAGACGCTGTCGCGCGCCGCCAATAGTGTAACCCTGATCGTATAGCAGGCTGCGGATCTGACGAATCATGATCACATCCTGCCGCTGGTAGTAGCGGCGATTACCGCGACGCTTTACCGGCTTTAACTGGGGGAATTCCTGCTCCCAGTAACGCAAGACGTGTGGTTTGACCAGACACAAGTCACTCACTTCGCCAATGGTGAAGTAACGCTTTCCGGGAATTGCCGGCAATTCGTCGTTATGACTCGGTTCCAGCATATTGCTCTACTCTGGCTTTTAATTTTTGTCCTGGGCGAAAAGTCACTACGCGGCGGGCGGAAATCGGGATCTCTTCACCCGTTTTGGGATTGCGACCTGGCCGCTGGCTTTTGTCGCGCAGATCGAAATTACCAAAACCCGAGAGTTTTACCTGCTCGTTGTTTTCCAGGCAATTTCGAATCTGTTCGAAGAACATCTCAACAAGTTCTTTGGCTTCACGCTTGTTGAAGCCAAGTTCCTCGTATAAATGCTCGGCCATCTCGGCCTTGGTAAGAGCTGCCATGACTCTAGTTCCTCAATGTCGCGCCAAACCCCTCTTCCAGAGCGCGGATAACGTGACCAACGGATTCATTCACTTCTTCTTCGTTAAGAGTGCGTGAAGAATCCCGATACGTCAAGCCAATGGCCAAACTTTTTCTTTGCGGATCAATACCTTCACCCTCATAAATATCAAAAAGGTTCAGGTTTACCAAATGCTCACCAGCGGCTTTTCGCGCCATATCCAGCAGGCTTTGGGCCGCGACTGCGCGATCAACCACGACCGCCAAATCCCGGCGGACTTCAGGATATCGGGACGGCGTATGGAACACCGGCACCTGCCGCTCGGTAATCGCAGCCAGCTTGATTTCAAACAGATACACTGCCTGCTCCAGATCAAACTGTTTGCTTAATGAGGGGTGCAGGGCCCCAATATGACCCACTTCTTCGCCATTAAGCAGGATTCTGGCACTCTGACCAGGATGCAGGGCGGTATGCTCAGCGGCCTCAAAGCGATAGTCGCGGCCCGCTACCAGCGTCAGCAGGGATTCGAGGTCACCTTTAGCATCAAAGAAGTCTACTCGCTCGCCCTTACCGTGCCAGCTTTCAGGAGTACGATTGCCAGTTACCACGGCCGACAGCGTTGCCTCCTGCTGCAGACCACTCTCACCCGGAATAAAACACAAACCAGTTTCAAACAGACGTACTCGAGACTGCTGCCGATTCAGATTGTGAGCAACAGCCTTGAGCAGACCCGGCCAATGGCTCAGGCGCATATCCGCCAGGTCGGCAGAAATAGGGTTTATCAGTGATACAGCCTCAACACCCGGGAACATCGCTTTCTGCCAGACTGGGTCGACAAAGCTGTAGGTTATCGCCTCCTGATAACCCAGCGCGGTCATGCGGCGGCGCACGTCGCCGACACCAACCCTGCCTTCCGGAACCGCCGTGATTTCAAGCGAACCGGTTATCGGTTTTACCGGCAGGTTGTTGTAACCGACAATCCGCGCCAGTTCCTCCAGCAGGTCGACCTCGATCGCAAGGTCAAAACGCCAGCTCGGTGTGGTCGTCGTCCAGCCACCATCTGCCGATTGCACAGTCAGACCCAAGCCGGTCAGAATTGCCTCGACGCGCTCAGCCGGCACCGGCATAGCCAGCATTTTTTCAATGCGCGCTTCGCGCAGGCTGATTTGCTGCGGCTCCGGCAAATGCGAGGTAGCACGCTCAACCACCGGGCCGGGCTCCCCCCCTACTATCTCAGTGATCAACCGTGTGGCGCGCTCTATGGCCTGCAAGGGCAGCTCATAATCCACACCACGCTCAAAACGGTGAGAAGAATCGGTATGCAATCCGTAGGAGCGGGCTCTGCCAGCGAGTTTTTCCGGAGCAAAAAATGCCGATTCTAGAAAGATATCCGTTGTGCTTTCGCCAACGGCACTTTCCTTGCCACCCATAATGCCAGCTAGGGCCAGGGCTTTTTTCTCGTCAGCGATTACCAGGGAGTCTGCGCGCAGCTCCAAATCCTGCCCATCGAGCAAAGTAAGTTTTTCACCCTGCTCTGCCAGGCGAACCCGAATGCCGCCATCCAGTTTGGCCAAATCAAAACCGTGCAGCGGCTGCCCCAACTCCAACAAAATATAGTTGGTCACATCTACAACTGCATCGATGGAGCGCAATCCTGCGCGACGAAGTTTTTCCTGCAGCCACACTGGAGACGGTCGAGTGATATCGATATTACGAATTACGCGACCACAATAGCGAGGGCAATCGGCCTCAGCCTCGATCGTAATTTCACGCTGGTCGTCATTAACTGCCGCAACCGGCGCACAGTCAGGGGTTTTTATCTCCAGACCATTGAGTACCGCAACGTCGCGCGCAATCCCGCGAATACTCAAACAATCGGCTCGATTCGGTGTAAGCCCAAGCTCAATCAGCTTGTCATCCAGACCCAGCGCATCGCGCAAATTCTGACCTACCTGCACCTCCGGGCTAAGCTCCATCAGGCCACCGGTAGACTCTCCCAGCTCCAGCTCATCCGGCCCGCACAGCATGCCAAAGGATTCCACCCCGCGCAGCTTGGCCTTCTTGATTTTGAAGTTGCCGGGCAATACAGCGCCCACCATGGCAAAAGGCACTTTAATACCCGCTCGGGCATTAGGCGCACCGCAAACGACCTGAAACTCGTCTTTGCCATCGCTGACTTTGCATACGCGAAGCTTGTCCGCATCCGGGTGTTGTTCTGCGGCCAGAATCTCACCGACGATCACGCCACTGAAATCGCCGGCGACTGCCTCTATCGCATCCACTTCCAGACCAGCCATCGTAATCTGGTCGGCCAATTCCTGTGTGCTCAGCTCAGGATTTACCCATTCCCGAAGCCACTGTTCACTGAATTTCATTGCTGTTCCAATCGCTATGCCCGTTCATCACGAGCTGAATTTAGAGGGTTATAACTGCTCTCAGGCAAATTGCCTCAAAAACTGCAGATCACTTTCGAAAAACAGGCGCAGATCATTAACGCCATAACGCAGCATGGACAGGCGCTCTACGCCCATACCGAAAGCAAAGCCGCTGTATTTATCCGGATCAATATTGGAGTATTCAAACACCTTGGGATGCACCATGCCGCAACCCATGATTTCGATCCAACCGGTCTGACTGCAGACCCGGCAGCCGTCACCACCGCAGATCACACACTGAATATCCACTTCCGCTGACGGCTCAGTAAAGGGGAAGTACGACGGACGAAAACGCACGGCCAGCTCTTTTTCGAAAAAGGCGCGCAGAAAGGATTCAATCAAACCCTTGAGGTCGGCAAAACTGCTGTCTTGTGAAATCAGCAGACCTTCAACCTGATGGAACATTGGCGTATGCGTCAGATCCGAGTCGCAGCGATAAACGCGCCCCGGGCAAATAACTTTCAGCGGCGGCTCGCGCTCTTCCATCACCCGCACCTGCACCGGCGAAGTGTGCGTGCGCAACACGGTGTTATCTGACACATAGAACGTGTCGTGCATGGCCCGCGCCGGATGGTGGGCGGGAATATTAAGCGCCTCGAAGTTGTGGTAATCGTCTTCGATTTCCGGACCTTCCACCGACTCAAACCCAATGCTGCCGAAAAATGCCTCTATGCGCTCGATGGTGCGGGTAACCGGGTGCAGACCGCCACCATCTACGCCTCGTCCGGGCAAGGTAACGTCGATGGTTTCTTTGGCCAGCTTTTCAGCAACTGCTGCGTTTTCCAGATCGCTCTTGCGGGCCTGAATCTGGTCTGACAGTAGTGCCTTAACGCGGTTGATTTCGGCGCCGGCCTTGGGCCGCTCTTCTGCAGACAAACCACCCAGGCCTTTCAACAGGGCGGTAATAGCACCCTTCTTACCCAGGTAAGCCACGCGCACATCATCCAGTGCTCTGGGGTCGCTCGCGGCTTGAATTTTTTGACTTGCCTCGTCAGCCAATGCTTCGAGGTTTTCCATGCTTTTGCCTCTGCTTGGTCCCGCCAGAATTGCGGGTCACGATACAAAAAAATAGGGAAAGAGCGGCAGCCCTTTCCCTATCTATTCAATCAATAC
>NZ_JBFJTH010000212.1:0-5374 GCF_041625495.1 Litorivivens sp.
AGAATGCATTACTCTTGTTAATTTTCCAACGGCCTGGCGGGCGCCAACCTAAGCCAGGTCGTTGTCTTTTACCGGGCGGATGTGGCGCCCAGGTAATTGGTATCATCTGCCCGATAAAAAAAAATGGGCCAGCGACGGCGTCTCTGCGCACTACGGCGCGGCCTCCGGCAGACCCATTTGAATTATAACATGTGTTCTATTCTTTCGCAATAACCTTCTCACGATTCCTTGTCCAACTCCTCAAGCAGCCATTGCCGATGCGCCGCGAGATCCTTCTCGGCTGCGGCCAGGGCCTGGCGGTGGCGTTCTACCAGGGCCTGGTAATGCTCAATTTTCTGCCGCAGCCAGGCGATGCGCTGGGCACGTTTTGTCGGTGGCTGGTCGTCCGGGCTAAATGTATCGCACGCGGCGCAATACCAGCCCGCCTCGCCGTGCCGACGGCTACGGCGCATTGTGCCGTTCTCACAATTGAAACAATGTCGGGTGTCGGGCAGTGGTCGGTTTCCTCCTCATCGAAAAACACGCGGACGACATCCAACGCATTGCGGACAAGTTCATAGGTCACGTTTGCCCGGTCCTTTGCGTAGTCATCAATTGCATTGGAAAGCTTAAGGGCCAACTCGTAAAACGTCCCGTCTTTCATCACCGCATGGCGCAGTATGCCTTCGCGCGCATAGCCATTTTTTTCCAACACGCGCATGGATGCCGGATTACATTCCAGCACCAAAGCATACAGCCGATGCAATTGCGTGTTTTCTTCCAGCCACAGCTGAAGCTGAGCGAGTGCCTCGCTGGCATAGCCCTTACCCCAATAAGGCTGCCCAAGCCAATAGCCAACCTCGGCGCTGTAGCGATATTCCCGCTCTCCCCAGAAAACCCCGATACTCCCTATGCACAGGCCGTGTAGACAGACAGCAAAATGCTGCCCGTGTCTGTCACAGGAACCCTCGTCTATCCAATAACGGGCATCTATTGTGGTATACGGACGGGGAAATTGGTCTCGCAAAAAGCGCGTGACATTCACATTGTTAGCCAGCTCAACCAGTCTGGCTTCATCATCGCTGTGAAAGGCACGCAGGGTAATCATTGCCGCTTGATGGCGCTTACCGAGTCCGCGATCAGTTTGGGACCAGCGTAGATAAAACCGCTGTAAATCTGAACCAGCGCAGCACCGGCGCGGATTTTTTCCGCCGCGTCTTCACCGCACATGATCCCCCCCACACCAATTATGGGAATCTCGCCCTTAAGCTGGGCCGCCAGCTCACGGATAACCGCTGTCGACTTATCGCGTACCGGCGCACCACTGAGGCCGCCAGCTTCCGCGCCGTGCTCCAGATGTTTTACCGCATCGCGTTCAATCGTGGTGTTAGTGGCAATCACGGCATCAATGCGATGCTCCAGAAAGGCACCCGCCACATCGGCAATATCACTCACCGCCATATCGGGCGCGATTTTTACCGCCAGCGGCACATAGCGGCCATGCTCCGCGGCCAGCTCCGCCTGAGCCGTTTTCAACTGAGCAAGCAGTTGCTTGAGTGGCTCACCAAACTGCAGGTCCCGCAATCCCGGGGTGTTGGGTGACGACAGATTTACTGTGATATAGGACGCATGAGGGTAAACCTTGCGCATACAAATCAGGTAGTCATCGACAGCCTGCTCGGCCGGGGTATCCTTGTTTTTACCAATATTGATACCCAGTACACCGGTAAACTTCGCGTTTTTTACCTGTTCTACCAGATGATCCACGCCCAGATTATTAAACCCCATACGATTGATGATGGCTTTTGCCTCGGGTAGACGAAATAAACGCGGCTGCGGATTGCCAGGCTGAGGCTTTGGCGTGACCGTACCCACTTCAATAAACCCGAAGCCCAACGCCGCCAGGCCATCAATGTGTTTGGCATCTTTATCCAGCCCGGCCGCCAAACCTACCGGATTGGGAAAGGTAATACCCATCACTTCTACCGGGTGATCTACGCGCTTGGGCGCTACCAGCCGGGAAAGGCAGAAAGTATCGGCTAGTGAAATGCCCGTCATACCCAGATTGTGGGAGGTTTCTGTAGGCAGTTGAAACAGGATTTTCTGGAGCAGGGAGTACATCGTAATAAGGGCTCGGCTAGTTGGGCCCAGGGCAAGGGTTAGACTTGCCCTGCCCCTCTTCATTTGAAAAGAGGGTTTAAGCGCGTTTAAACAATCGGCTGACATCCTGTTCAAGCGCATACAGGCTTGGCAGGTAGAAGAGCGTGATTATACTACCGAATACCACGCCCCACAGCATCACCATTGCCAGCGGCGCGACAACAACATTCAAACCAAACAAACCATAGGCCACCGGATACAGCCCTGCCACTGTGGTCAATGTGGTAATAAAGATGGGGCGCAGCCGCGTACTCGCCGTCTGCACCAGCAAATCTGCATCAATGTGAGTGCTATTTCCCCGAGCGCGATTCAATTGATCGATCATTATCAGAGAATCATTAACCAGAATACCGGCCAGCCCGGTGATCCCTGCCAGCGCTGACATACTTAACACCATGCCCTGAAGTGCAAAGGCTATCATTACCCCCAAAATACCCAGCGGAATAACCAGTAGCACCAGAATAGGTTGCGATACGGAATTAAACAGCAGCACCAGCAGCACCAATATACCGGCCAGACTGAGCAGCGCTGCGCTGCCAATATTCCCCAGTGCATCCTGCTGCCGATCAGCTTCGCCACCAGCCACAAACTGCAGGTGCGAGTAGCGCTGACGCAGCTCACGGTCCTCGATGTAACCCTGTAGCAGGCGATTGGCCTCGGCGACAGACAACACCGACTTGTCGATATCGGCATATACCGTCAGCGTGCGTTCGCCAAAGTAGTGATAAACCGTCGCCTGAGCAGATTTGGTTTCGAAATCTGCCACACTGCGCAGCAACACCGGCTCACCCCGGCTGTTGATCAGGGTCAGACCATACAGCGTAGAGAGCTGGCCTTGTTCCGGCTGACGATACTGCAAGCGGAACCGAACCCGCTCTTCCAACGTCTGCATTTCCTCCACCAGCAGCCCGTCAAACGCCACACGCACAGCCTGGGTCACGTCCTGCACAGTCAGACCGTAGTTGGCCAGCAACTCGTGCTTGAGCTGCAGATCAATAATATCCTTGCCGCGCCGGTAGGACGTCCACACGCGGTCAAAACCGGCTATTGTCTGCAGGTACTGCACAATGTCGTCAGCTACCCGATAGCGATCATCTGAATTACCGACAATTTCCAGCTCGATCGCCTCGCCGGTTGGCGGCGAGTTTTCCTGAGGCACGACTCTGGCCAAGACAAAATCCGATTGCTCAGCCATAAACTCACGCAGCTCGGACACTATCACCGACGATGTGCGGGTGCGTTCCGACTGCCTCACCAGATATAGCTCGACAAGGCCCCAGGAATTCTGGCGACCTTCGGTTACATTTGCCATGCTAGGCAGATCGTGGTGTCCAACGGTGACTTTTGTCGCCAGAACATCACGCCCCGCAAGATGCGCAACCAGATCTCGTTCGAGTTCAGTCAGCCGGTCACGGGTCGCCGCAAAGGATGTCCCGAGTGGAAGTTCCAGCTGAACCGTAATTGCATCGGTATCCCCTTCCGGGTAAAGCTCCAGTGTAAGACGCTGGTAACTAAACAGTGCCGCAGCCACTGCCAGCCCAAGAATCCCAATGAAACTGATCACGCGATGCCTGAACATATGCCGCATAATCCAGACATAGGCCCGCTCAACCGGGTTAAACCATTCGCGCGACAGGCTTTTTCCGTCGCGCTGACGACCACGCAGCGCGTGCGCTATATGCGCCGGCAACATGACTTTGCATTCCACCAGTGACGCCAGCAACACCATGACAACCACTGCTGGCAGCATCCAGAGGTATTTCCCCTCAATACCCGACAGAAACACCAGCGGCATAAACGCCAATACCGTCGTCGCCGAACTGGCCAGCACGGGCGCTGCCATCACCGCAGTGCCATCAATCGCCGCCTGCAACGGCGATTTTCCTCGCTCCGCCTCGCGAAAGATGCTCTCGGCTACCACAACCGCATCGTCAACCAGCACACCGAGCATCAGAATAATGCCGGAAATGCTGAGCTGATTGACCGTAATATTGAGCGACGGCATGAAAATAAACGTGAGCATCATGGCCGTGGGAATACCCACCACCACCCACACCGTGAACCGGAAGGGGAAAAACGCGAGCAGCGTGAGAAACACCAGCAACATGCCAAACAGTGCATTACTACTGAGCATTTCCAGCATATTGCGGGCATAGCGCGTTGTATCGTTATAGATTTCAAGCCTTACACCAGACGGCATCATCGCCTGTTGCTCGCGAACAAACTCGCGTAACTCTTCAGCGACTGCCACGCCATTGGCCTGCGCGGTTTTCTTGATCAACAGGCCAACCGCAGGTTGACCACCTATCAGCGGTTGAATCCTCCAGTCTTCGTAATCAACAACAACCTCTGCAATATCCTTAACCCGCGCAAAGTTATCGCGCCCCACCGCCCGCACAATAACCTCGGCCACATCTTTGGGGTGCTCAAATTGCCCAACCGTAACAACATCACGCTCAGAGGTCGTCGATTCCAACGCACCCCCAGAGTCTCTGACATTGCGCGCGGCGATGGCGCGGCTGATCTCCGCCGCATCAATACCCAGTTGCTGCAAGCGCTGTGGATTCAGCAAAATGCGAACTTCCTTGGGCCGATAGCCGCGCCGATCAGAACCGGCCACACCCTCCACCTGGCGCAGCTGCACCTGCAGGCGCCGTGCGGTGCGACGCAGTACATCTTCATCCACATCACCGCGAACCAGAATTTCCATGATCGGTGTTCGGTCGGGGTCTTCTGCGGCCAACAAGGGCTTTTCAAACACCTCGTCTGGCATGCGCGGATAGGCGCGATCAATGGCGCGCTGCAGGTCTTCACGAAAACGCCGGTTCTGCTCACGACTGTGATCCGGACTCGCCTGCACCAGAAGACTCGACTGCCCCTCCATACTGGCCGACCGCAATTTATCGAGACCTTCAATTTCAAGAATTTCTTCTTCCAGTGGCACCGTCACTGAAAGCTCTACATCAGTCGCTGCGGCGCCCGGCCATACCGTTGTAATGTAGAAAATACCGGTATCCAGCGCCGGATAACTGCTGACAACCATCCCACGCAAGCTGACAAAGCCGCTGAGAAACAGCATCACCAATATCAGATTTACCAGCAGCGGACGGCTGGCAAAAAACGTGATCAGCCCTCTCATGGCTGCTCGCTCTGCAAGACAACGGTTTTACCGTTGGCCAGCAAATCAAGGTGGCTGGTAATCAACCGGTCGCCGGGATTGAGGCCGGCCAGCACC
>NZ_JBFJTH010000213.1:0-5243 GCF_041625495.1 Litorivivens sp.
ATGGCGATTTGGTCTGGCCCAACTCAAAGCTGGTGCGAGTGGGCGACCGCCGTCATGCGTCACTGGATTTTAGTTGGGCCTGGTAGCGCCGCGAAGCAGTCTGTTCCTGAATTTACATGTCATCCGACATGTATTACCATGTCATGACATATGTCCAAATAAAATGATAAAGGTTTGATATATGCAGATTCTTCGAGTTGCGATAGTGCCAGCATTGGTGATGTGTCAGCTCACCTTCGCCCAGCAGCAGGCGCCGGCGAGCGCAGAAGTGCAGGGCAGGGTCATCGAGGAGGTGATTGTCAGCGCCAACAAGACCGAGCAGAGCGTGCAGGACATCGCCGGTTCGGTGCAGGCGCTTACCGGCGACATGATGCAAAAGGCGAATCTCACCGACTTTACCGAGATATCCAAGTACATCCCCAATACCCAGCTGACCGATGACGGCCTTGAGCCGACAATCGCTGTTCGCGGCGTGCGTTCGGTCGCCGCGATCGGTGGTGGTGACAATTCTGTGGGTTTGGTTATCGATGATCTAGCCCTGTCGCGACAGACCTATTTCCATGCGGGATTTTTTGATTTGGAGCGAATTGAAGTGCTGCGTGGCCCGCAAGGTACGCTGTTCGGCAAGAGCACAACGGCCGGTGTATTGAATCTTGTCTCCAATGCACCAACCGATGAGTTTTCTGGATATATCACGCTGCGGAAAGGCGAGCATGATGAACAGGCTCAGTTAGCTGTCAGTGGGCCACTTACCGATAATATTCGTGCACGAATTGGTGTGCTGTACGACCGGCCGGGATCACAGCAGACCAATACCTTCAATGGCGACGACGTGGGTTTTATCGACCGCAGCGCAGCGCGCGTAAAACTGGCGTGGGATATCTCAGACACGAATGAATTGACCCTGTTCTGGACCACGGCAGAAGTGGATCATATGTACCTCAATCAGAAGTTTGATTTTGTTAACGATCAAACTCGGGACTTTATTGACGACTACGATCCGCAGTTTGATACGGATATGTTCAATGACAAAATCTCCTTTGATTTTGAACCACAAACCTGGATTGATCATATGCAATCGTTTGGTGCGCGGCTCGAATCGGATTGGGGTAGCCCGCTGGCCTTCGATGCGCTGTCGACAACCCTCATTCTGGGTGGCACCGATATGGCGGTGAATGCCCACGGCGATGTTGACTACAGTCCGGCCGATATCATCCGAATTCCTGTGGCAATCGAAACGGTTCGTATGTCACAACTCGAAGCTCGGGTGAACGGTACTTTGCCTGGCTTTTTTGCGCTGGGCCGGGGCAGTACCGAATTCATTACTGGCATCTTCGCGCAAAAAGAGCAGGTTCATTACGATTATCGCATTGTCGGTGGTGATGACACGATCGCATGGCTACTAGGCCCGGGTGCACAAGCCGCGGGAGGGCCGGCAACTGGTGGGTTCGGGCCCGGTATCCTAAATTGTCCGACCTGTGTGATACCGGCATCCGGTTCGTTGGCGGGTGACGGTGTAAAAATTCTACCCGCCATGGATACCAAGGCCTTGGGAGTATTTGCACACATGGTTTATCGTCCGATTGAGCCGCTGAGTATAACCCTGGGTTTACGCTGGGACAGAAACAAACGCGATGCCAACATGCCGGTGATTAAGCTCCATCCCAGTGGTGAAGGTGACCTATCGGTGTTAGCGCCACTGCTGGGTGCCGAAGAAGACGTGGTGCTCACTCCGAAGATTCGCGAGCGCAAAGTATCTCCGAAAATCAGTTTGCAGTATGAACTGTTTGGAGGCGATGTGGTTACTTACATGACCTGGCAAGAAGGCTACAAGGGCGGGGCATTTAATTTCTTTGCGCTCAACGAAAGTAGTACTCAACAAGTTGAGCCAGAGCAGGTCGAATCCTACGAAGTGGGTATCAAGAGTGTGTTAATGGATCGATCGCTTTCGATGAACCTCAGCGTATACGATTCCGAGTTTACCGACCTTCATGTCTACGTGACGACTGGGGATAGCGTGTTGCCCCTTCAACAGCTGGCGAATGCCGCTAAGGCCAGAACGCAAGGCGCGGAGTTCGATGCGATGTTTATGCCGGGCTTTGCTCCCTGGCTGACATTGAGTGGTGCTGTCGCCTATAACGATGCTTATTACGAAGAGTACCCGAACGGACCGGACGGCACTGATTTCGCTGGAAAAACCCTCGCTGCTGCTCCTCTGTGGAGCGGTGTGTTAACGACGGAACTGCGTTTTCCGCTACCACTGCTTGAGGATAGTGGTGCGATATCCTGGGCGGTGGATGCAACCTATTCCAGCGAATATTGGACTGACGCGGACCTTGCCCCGGAGCTGATCATTGATGAAGCACTGATTTACCATACACGACTCTCTGTGACGCCGGCGTCTGAAGCGTGGTCACTCACCTTGGCCATAAACAATGTCACCGACGAGAAAACCTATTCGATCCGAAGTGATACAGGCGGCGTATGGCCAGATGCCATTGTCGGGCGTGCGGCGCCGCGCCGGCAGGCGTCGCTGGACTTCAGCTGGTTTTGGTAAAACCCTGTCAACACATAAGCGATAGATTGAGGAAGATGCGCAATGAAGGAAAAATTGTTGGAAGAAGATATCAATCGACTTGGGTTTTGGTCAGTTATCGCTGCATTCGCGTTGGCGCTTGCATCGGGTTTCTTTCCGCTCGATGCGCCTGGTGGCGCCGAGGCGGTGCACGCCGATCGAGCGGCCTGGCTTAGTGCGAACGGTGGTTCATTCATCATGGGCTGGTTGATTCAGATCGCATGGATGAGTGCATGGACGGCGACGATGTTTGTACTTTGCTGGATGGTGTTTGCTGCCCGTCCGATCCGGGCGCTGATTGCCGCTATGTTTGTACTGGTGTCTTTTGTGGCGTTTATCATCCCGAAATTTATTGCGGTATGGACGATCCCGCAGCTGGGTGATGCGATTGTCGATGGCGGCGCAGGCGCTGAAATGGCCGATGCGCTGCTGCTGATTTTGAATGTGTCGATCCCGTATTCGCTATACACTTCTTTGGATTACCTCGGATTTTGGATGTACGCACTGTTTTCCTTGATGATAGCTGGCCCGCTGTTTGAGCAGGCAGCGGAGTCACGCAGCATCAAGATCGCGGCGGTGGCGCTGGGCCTGTTTGGCTTGATCTGGCATGTAATGATGATCGCGGTCTTTATGGACGCGGCGGGCAGCGCCGCGATTGAGATCGCAGTTGCTGCGGGGTTCCTGCTTATACTCATCGCGTTTGTTGCTGCGGCGATCAAGTTCAAGTCGGCAATGTGACGCGGCACCCGAAAGACGTCGGTTGACCGGTATACTGTTTAGCTTATCGTAAATATGTGCTTCTAGAGATTAGGGGGGAACCCAGGTGGAGGGTGAGTAGTGAGTAGACAAGCAGTACAAGCGGTAGAGCTGACTGATCGCAGAAAACAGATATTGCAGGCAGCCATCGAGATTATCGCCACGGAAGGTTATTCAGCGCTGGGTATGCGTTCGCTGGCACGTGCGAGTGGGCTAAAACTCGGTGCTCTGCAGTATCACTTCGCCAATTGGGAGGCGTTGTTGGTCGCACTGGCGAGTTACATCAGCGACGTATATAAGGCTGGTTGGCATGATCTGCAGGCGCGTGGCGTGGGTAGCAGTCCGGTAGAGTTCATACAGATGCTTTTGGAAGATGCCCCGGGGAACGCGTTGTTATCAGACCGCTTATGGCCGCAACTTTGGGCAATGGGACAGGTTGAACCGCTGGTCAAGGAATTGGTTGACGGTATCTACGCGCAATATCTGTCGTTGCTAGAGCGAGCGCTGAAAACAGCCGGCAGCCCGGCGCCGCGAATTGAGGCGATTGCCCTGATGTCTTTGGTTGAAGGTTCGACGATATTTATTGGAGAGGGCCGCCGTTGGGAAAAGCACCGAAAGCAGGTTGAGAAGTTTGTGCTGGATGCGATCAGAGAGAGATCGGGCGCATAGCCCTTAGTGTGATCGCGCTATACATGTCAAACGACATGTATTAGTATATTAAGCCGTGCCGGCAGGGTTGTATTCGCTGTCGGTTCGTATGACTAATTACAATAATGGTATAAGCCATGCAACACCTTGCAAGCATATTGAGCGATGCAGCTCAGCAGTACGGTGATCAAATCGCGCTGGTGATCGGCACCGACGAATTTTCTTTTATTCACCTTGATGCCTTATCCAATCAGGTCGCAAGCGGACTGGTTGCCAACGGGGTGTCGCCCGGCGATCGGGTCACTCTGTATGGGGCTAATGCCTGGGAGTGGGTGGTCAGCTACTACGGTATTCTCAAAGCTGGCGCCGTAGTCAATCCGATCAACGTCATGTTAACCCCGGAAGAGGTCGAGTTTGTCGTTGAAGACTGCGGCGCCAAGGCGATTATCGCGTCACGCGAAAAAGGTTTGCCACTCGTTGAGCGACTCTCAGGATCGGGCATCGATTCCTTGATCCTTTACGGCGATGATATTCCCGATGGCGCGATTAGCTTTGAAGCAATGCTTGCGCAAGGTAGTGAACAATTCGAAGCTGTTCTGTCCCCGCCGGAGAGTTTGTCTACAATTTGCTATACCTCTGGTACTACCGGCAAACCAAAGGGCGCAATGTTGTCGCATCGTGCCGTTGCCACCAATATTGCCATGACCGGGCTGATGCACGGCCGCAACTCCAGCGATGTTGTTGTCACCGCGCTACCGTGCCCGCATGTGTACGGCAATGTCGTGATGAATGCCATGTTCCAATGCGGCGGCAAGATAGTGATTCATCCGCTGTTCGACCCGGGCGAAATGCTCGCTTCAATGCAGGCGCACAAGGCCACGATCTTTGACGGCGTGCCCACCATGTACATGTTCATGTTGAACCATCCGAAAGTGGGGAAATTCGACCTGTCTTCGTTGCGATTGTGCACGGTTGGCGGGCAGCCGATGCCTCCGGCGAAGATGCGGGAGGTCGAAGAACGTTTTGGCTGTCCGCTGATTGAGTTGTGGGGTATGACTGAGCTCGCCGGGCTCGGCACTACCTTTGCGTGGAATGGTGAATATCGCCATGGTTCGATCGGTGTGGCGATACCCTACGTCAGCGCCCGAATCGTTGACGTCGATGACGCATCTAAAGAGATGCCCGCCGGAGAAGTGGGTGAGCTGATGATTCGCGGTGCCATCGTTATGGACGGCTATTTTGGCAACGAAAAGGCAACACAAGA
>NZ_JBFJTH010000214.1:0-5191 GCF_041625495.1 Litorivivens sp.
AGCCTCACAAATCTCTTCAACCGTGGTCAACTCAAAACCCTGCGAACCAAACAGTGAGAGCGCGGCTTCATTAATACGGCCACGCACTTCCTGTTTGCGCTGTTCGCGTCGACTTATGGATTTGGCCTCAGGCCTGATGGGTGAAACGTTTTTCATAGCACGTTAGGAGGTACCGGATTGGTTTGGCTGATAATACCTTCAATACGATCACGCAGCGCATTATCTGACTTTTCAGTGCTGGGACGAATCCAGAACTTGTCTTCTTTGAGGGCCTGGACGGCGTAGGCGGCAACCTCCTGGGGTGAGGTGGTTTCCAGTTCCATACCGAACTGCTCCATCATCTTTTTCATGTCATCAACAGAACTGATACCGGACGCCTTTACACCACTGCCGGGTAAATCTTCAGGACGTACACGCTCAGAGTTAAACAGGCCGGTATCCACAACATGCGGGCCGGGAAACAACGCATTGACCTTTACCGGCGACTGTTTGGCCAGCATCTGATAATACAGGGTTTCGGTGATGGCCATCACCGAGGCCTTCGTGGTTGTGTAAATAGGCGCATCAGGCAGCATCAGAAATGCACCGTTGCCAGATCCGGTGACCACGAAGTGAGCTTCCTCGTTCTGCTCAACCAGACGCGGCATAAACGCATTAATGGAGTGTATGACCCCCCAGATATTTACCGAGAACGCCCACTTCCAGTCATTGAGGTTGTAGTCCCACATGTCACCAGCTTCACCGGCACCGATACCGGCGTTGGCAAACATCAGATGAACTGCACCAAACTCGGCAAAGGCTTTGTCGGCCAGGTTGTTGAGATCTTCCTGACGGCTCACATCGGTGCGTACGCCGATAGCCGGGGTGCCGCGTGAATTTAAGGCAGCTACGGCCGTTTCCAACCCTTTTTCATCTACATCCGCCAGCACAATCTTGGCGCCTTCTGCCGCCAACGCATCGCCGAGCGCGCGACCTACCCCACTGGCACCACCGGTAATGACCGCTACCTTGTCTTTAAAATCTTTCACCTGTCAGTTCTCCAACCGTTATCGTTATTTACGTTAGCCTGAGCACGACTGTATTACAGCTCCCAAAGTTTTTACACACTTGTTACCTTTTTTTAATTTGCCTGCGAAATCGCTGCAAACTGGAGCCCCTTCCTGCCAGATGGCATAATGCGCCGCTTCCCGACGCTGCCACAGGACACCCCATGAAAACACTGGATGCCTTTCTCGCTGAAAGCGCTGTCGAACCAAGCCTGAACGATGTGATTCGCCGCATTGCCACCTGCTGCGAGGCAATCAATCAGCAATTGCAGCGCGGTGAACTGGCTGGCATCCTCGGCAGCGCTGGGGCAGACAACGTGCAAGGCGAAACCCAGAAAAAACTGGATGTTATCGCCAACGATATGCTCAAGGAAGCCTTGCAGGCCTGCCCCCAGGTGCGCGGCATTGCCTCTGAAGAAGAAGACGAGGTGGTAGCGGCCAATCTGAAGGGGCAGTACCTGGTAACGTATGATCCGCTGGACGGCTCGTCCAATATCGACATCAACAGCATGGTTGGCACCATTTTCTCGGTACTCAAAGGACAGGGCGACGGCCCGGTCAGCGAGCAGGAGTTTCTGCAACCCGGCCGAGATCAGGCTGCTGCCGGTTATGTGCTTTACGGACCTTCCACCATGCTGGTATTCAGCACCGGTGACGGCGTGAGCATGTTTACCTTTGACCCCGCCACCAATGACTGGATACAAACGGTTGAGCGGGTAGCGCTGGCCCCGGATACCAAAGAGTTTGCCATTAACATGTCAAACCAGCGCTTCTGGGCTGAGCCCATGCAGAACTATGTTGCCGATTTACTTCAGGGCAGCGCCGGTCCGCGCGGCAAAAATTTCAATATGCGCTGGGTAGCGGCCATGGTCGCGGATGTGCATCGCATTCTGTGCCGTGGCGGCCTGTTCAGCTATCCTTGGGATTCGCGTAAACCCGACCAGGCCGGCAAACTGCGCCTGATGTACGAAGCCAATCCGATGGGCATGTTGGTAGAGCAGGCTGGCGGTGAGGCGTGGACCGATAGCGGCCGGATTCTGGATATTCAACCCGAAAAAATTCACCAGCGGGTGCCAGTGATTCTGGGCTCGAGCGAAGAGGTGAAGTGTTGCGTGGAGTATCACCAGCGTTGAGCTGAATTTATCTCCTGAAGGGATGATTCTTCGCGAGCAGGGCTCGCTCCCACAAATCTGGCTCTATCGAAGCCTGTGGGAGCGGGCCTGCCAGCGAAATGCTAACAGTTCAGTAAAAACTAAAGACTAAAAACCCCATCCTTTAACTGCGCAGTACGGCCGACAAATTCCTCTTTCATGGCATCGGCCATCAGGTCGGCATTTTCGCTGTAGGCAACGGTTCGTTTGCCGTCAGGCAGGGTCACTACCACCACCGCTCGCCAGGGATTATCCCCCTGGAACAAAACCGTGCAGCCCACAATTTTGCCGGCACCCGCATCCACCTTAACCAACTCTAGCGGGGGCGCCTCTGCGCGCGCTTCAGCGGTCAGGTCCGCAAAGCCAAAGCCGTTCGGGTTGGGCTCGGTAGACCACACACCAAAGCCCTGCTTGGTCAGCATGCCGCTCACCGACGTGACATAACCTTTTTTACCTGGCTGTCCACGTAATAGTTCTGCCATGCGGGCGGTGGATTGCAGCACATAGTTGTTAAGTGGGCCGCCACCAAAGGTCATACCACCAGTGACCGTGATCTGCTGGTCGAGGGAAATGCCTATTTCTCGGGCATAAATCTGTACCGCCGATGGAAAGCAGCTGTACAGCTCCAACAGGTCGATATCGTCTACTGTCATGCCGGCCAGTTCCAGCGCCTTTTTTCCCGCTAATCGGGCACCGGGGCAACCGCCCAGATCCACGCGCTGGGAGGTGTTCACCATAAAGTTGCTTTCAGTGCTGGCCAACGGGAATACCCACTTCTCGCGAGGAATGCCCATGGCCTCGGCCTTGGCCACCGAGCAGAACAGCAGCGCGCCAGCCTGATCCACGTTCCACTGACTGTTGTGATACTTGGTATAGGGGAAAGCGAGCATTTTGTTCTTGGGAGAGGCATTGCGAATCTGGTCCGCGCTCATACCATCGCGAGCCCAGGCGTGAGGGTTGTCTTTGGCAACATCTGCCATGCCCTCGTAGAGCGCCGCAACACGATCGCGATGGCTTTCAATATCTTCACCCGTGGCATGACGCAATGCGCTTTCCATCAAGGCGTAGTAGCCCACAGGCATACCCAGACCGGCATCAGATTCTACTTCTGACCAGATCTCCTGCTCGGGCTCAAGCAGAATATCCGGCGCCTCAGTCTGCGCAGTTTCCGGCGCCTCAATGCCCTGAATGGTCGCCTGCAGCGCCCGAAATTTAGCTTCGCCGCCCACCACCAGTGCAGTGTCGATGTCACCTGCAGCAATCAACTGGCAGGCGTCAGCAAACAACCCTTGCTGCAAAATGCCGATCTCGGCCAGCAAGGTAGTGGCCTGCGGGGCACCCACGGCCTCGCCGATCAGACGGGCTGGATTGCTGTAGTTCCACACACCCCGCGGCACACTGATACGTTTTACATCGCGCAGCAACTGCGGCGCGCCACTGTCTTCGCCGGCCGCCTGGGCCGCCCGAATCATCAGCGCAACGGCCTCATCGGCTTTGGCGACGTCGGTTTCGCGCTGGTTGAGCACGCCAATTCCAACCAGTACCGGTGTATTTGGTGAAAGTGTCATCTCAACCTCTCTTATCGTGTGTAGGGAACTAGTTTGCTCGAATCACCAATGACGCGAGACCGTTTTGGCCCCAGATCGCCAGAGCCACCGGACCATCAATACTGCTCAATCCTTGCGGCAATTCCATCATGGCGGCTTTCACCTGATCTGTCAGTGTCGCCAGCAACGGCAAGTTGTCTATATCGCCGGCCTGAATACCCAACGATCGCAGCTGCTCTGCACTGATGGCCACCACCTCAACCGCGTCAAAGTCAGCAGCGAGTACCTCGTTGATATCCAGCAATCCCGTTTTTTCAGCAACATCCGCGCTTAAACGTGCCTGCAGTCGCTGCAGCGCAATACCGCCACTACCACCGCCTTCCAGCGTCAACAATTGGCCGTAAAGCGCAAGCATGGGGGCAAGCATGGGAGACAGTTCGGGCTCGCTACTGGCAAACTCCAAGCCCTGAAGTGGCAGCTGCAGATCGCCGCTCGAAAACGTGCCGTGGTTGTTGAGGGACGCAAAATCCTTGAAGGCAGGTACTGCGATAACCGGTGCTGAAGATGCCATAGCCACAGGCGCGGCGAGCGTTAATGCAGGCGTTGCTAGCAAGCCGCCGGCACTCAAAACGAGCACCGCCGCCGCTGCAGAAACCAAACGGGGCTTATGCATGTCGAAATCCAAAATCAGACTACTGGGTCAGCCCGTTACTGACTTTTTCTTAACGTTTTAAACGGGTTACGACGCAGTAACGAGCAAGGCCCGCTCTGCGCCGGCACGAAGTTTACCCATTCAAACGCTTTAACACCATAGGCAAATCGTCAGCTGGTTTTGGCAAGGGGACAGTCTGCATCTCGGTGCCAAAATTCGCCGGCAGGGAGAATTCATAACGCGTTAGGAACTGGTGCAGGAAGTTTTTGGTTTGCATCAGCGCAAAGTGCATACCGATACACTTGTGAGCACCGCCACCAAAACCGACAAAGCTGAAGGAGTGCCGTTTGTGCTCATTGCGCGGCTCCAACCAGCGATCAGGATCAAACTTCTCAGGCTCATCCCAGTACTCCGGCATGCGATGCACATATTGCGGCGCAAGGAAGAGGATGGTGTTGGCCGGAATGTGATAGCCGCCAATCTCGCAATCGTTGATGGTGCGACGCTGCATCATCATTACAGACGGGTGCAGACGCAGTGCTTCACGCACAGCAGCATCAGCCAGTGGCATCCTGTCCAGATCCTCGTACTCGAGGTAATCTTTACCAATAGCCTGGGCTTCTTCACGCAAACGCTGCTGCATCTCAGGATTTCGCCCCAGATGATAAAGCAGATGGCTCAGTGCGGAGGTTGTGGTGTCATGGGCGGCAAACAGCAGGAAGCTCATATGAGCAACAATGTCCTGGTCGCTGAAGTACTCACCGTCTTCGTTTTTCTCTTTCGCGAAGTAGCTGA
>NZ_JBFJTH010000215.1:0-5172 GCF_041625495.1 Litorivivens sp.
AAACATGACACCAAAGCCCGAGCGTTATATAAGCGAAACATGCAGAAAAAATAATTTCCAATCCGGAAAATCACGCAACGGCGTATGACTACGTTGTGCCGGCCTTAAATGGATGCTGGTAACACTAGAATGGGAATATTGCCGAAATTTGTGGCTAAATCGGAGAAGCCCGGATTATCAGTGCTCTACCCTAATCTGCGCTGAATGGCTCGATATGAATATTGATGTCATAAACGTTGAACTACTCTGCAAGCTGGTCCTCTACCCGGTCTGCAATATCGTGAGCCGCTTCGGTCGTCAGCGTGGCATTGACCGCAATCACAAGGTCTACAGCGCACACCTGCCCGATCCAGCGCGATCGAATTCGGCTTACCCGACGAACACCTTCAATACAGCGCACCGCCGAGCGAAGCGCATCAGCGTCGATCGCGCGTTCATCCAACAGCACCGGTAGCGTACTCTTAAAAAGCCCTATGGCGATGTAAAGAATGAAGACCGCCACGGCTAATGCGCAAGCTTGATCTGCCCACCACCAACCCATCGTCGAAAACTGCCAGGCCGCTATGACACTGCTTGTAATCAGTACGTCAGATAACGTGTGGTTTGCATCTGCCAGCAAAATCTGGGAGTCCAACTGTTTGGCCCACCGACGTTGCCACCAGGACAGCACAATGTTTATAACCAGCACCAGCACCATCAAGCCAAGTTCCAGGCGGCCGGACACGATTTCTGGCCTATCGCGGGTTAGGGCACGAATGGCCAGTTCAAAGGCCAGGGTGGCCAATAGCGTGGCGAGAACAAAAACTGCCACCGTCTCAAACTTCCGGTGGCCGTATGGGTGTTTGGAATCGGCGGGTTTAACGGAATGGCGGGTAACAAACCATGCAACAACATTATTGAACGCATCGGTAAGCGAATGAACGGCGTCCCCCAGAATGGCCAATGACCCGGTGCTAATACCCACACCAAGCTTGATGAGTAGCACAGCCAGGTTGGCTGCGCCCTCAATAAGAATCACCCTGAGAACATTGGAGTCGCGCGTATCCATAGGGCTAAGCATAGCCTGAATTCCGAAAATCGCTTAGCGGCGTCGGCCCTCACGCTCTCGCCGCGCTGGGTTAATCCTGCACGACCTTCACCGAGTACCCCTCCCGAGGGAAATGCACGTGAAGCTTGCCGAACTCATCGGTATCTCTGGCGACAATGATCCGCTCATCGGTTACCGCAGCCAAAATGCCCTTAACGGGTTGAACGCCGTAATCAGACGGGGCCACCTCTACCCGCGTACCAATCGCCGCCGGCACATTCTCAACGCTCGCGGGCAGCGCGCGTGGCTCTGAATCTTTGGCAGCCGCAAAGGCTACGCTCTGGGATATTTCTTCGCGGCTACCATGACCGATATCACCAACGCGCTGAAACCAATCCAGAACCTTCGGCCCGGCCTGTAAGGGGCGCCGGTTGCAGTTAACGTGCAGCCACAGCGGATGATAGGCCGCCAAATCAGCAACTGAGGGCGATTCGCCGTTTATCCAGGTATGCGCGCCCAAGCGCTGCTCTAGCGCATCCAATAAGGCCTGCAGTACCGGCCCCGCCGCCTCGCGCTGGGGCGCACGGGCCGATCCGCCTTTGAGCAGGCCCGAGCGATCTTTCACAAAGCGGTACATGCCCACAGGGCCAAACTTGCGAATCATGGTGCCAACCAGCCGCAGCGGCGGAACCGCCCCAATCGCTGCAAAGAAAGCCTCTTTCTCTGCCTGCTGCATCAGTGCTGCCGCTTCACTACTCATCGATTGAGGGTTCAAAGCTTCGCATTGGGTTGCCGCAGCCACTTCTCGTGAAATCAGCGCTGTATCACAGAAAATATCGGCACCCGACTGCGCCACGGGGATTCGGCGGTATCCACCAGTCAGCGGATCAAGGCTTGGTCTCGGTGGCCACGCCGGCGACAGCATGGAGTACCAGTGAGAATTGGTTAAGCCAAACATCAGCCGAACCTTTTCAGCATAGGGAGAACCATCGTAGTGATGAAGAATCATTGGATCGGTCATGTGAACACTCTTGAGTAGTCGCGGGAGAATATGAATGAGATCACGTAGCCTACGCTGTGCCGGCTCAACGCGCCACTCTGATCAAAAAAAAAGCACATTGCAAATTAGCGCACTCCAAGCCAGCCGAGACGAGAAGTCTGCACACCGATACCCTAGCGTTCCGAGGGGCAATTAGCGCCGGCGCGCTAGCCTGCTCTACTCTACGACTTCTGCCGCATAAATCGTATTAAAATAAAGCGCCCCGCGTTTTATCAGAACAGCCACCTCAGCCCCGGCACGACAATGCTCAAGGCTTGCAATAAGGTAACTGCCATTCTCGGCTTTAATCGTGGCGTGCTGGAGCGACTCGGCACCACCCAGCACCCTACAGCGCTCAACTTTACCGCGCAGAGTAGTTAACACCTCGCCTTGCGCGTTAAATGCGAGCACGGCATAAAAGCAAAGCAGCAAGAAAACACAAACTAAGGCTATACGCATACGGAGAGTACTTGGTGAGTCGTCATAATTGGGCGGCTTATCTACACAGTCAGCTTCTTCAGAGCACGCATTATACGCCGCCAAGTATAAAACAATCCCGGCTAGGCGCAAAAACGACCAGAGCTATACCCTATATGCACCTGAATTTTTCACTTTCGATTATTCAGCAAAAATTCGGCGAAACACTGTGCGCTACAGGTGGCGTGCTCGGGGCGTTAATTGATAGCCCCGTGGTCTGATAGAAGCTCATAAATACCTTCGGCCATCAGTGCATATCCCTCATCATTAAAATGAATGGAATCTGACTTCTTAGACGGACTGCGCATCAGGCCTGCAATCAGGCTAGCGTCGAAGACCAAATCATGTTTCTCAGCCAAGGCACGATAAAAAGGCGCAGAACTGGAGAACAGATTCTTTTCGGGCACACCGATAAGTACCACCTGAATACCGCGATCCAGTGCCAGCTGTATCATCCTGTCCAGATTCTTCTCTACTTGCGCAAAGCTCTTATTCCGCAGAATATCATTACCCCCTTCCAGCAGTATCAGAAGACGAGGATTGTGTTCCTCAATCACTTTCGGAAGCCGAAGTAGCCCCTCATGAGTGGTTTCTCCAGAAACCCCAGCGTTAACAACGGTCAACCCTGAAAGCCGGGCCAGCACGCTGGGGTAACTGTTGCCTGTGCTGGCACCCACACCCGCCGTTAAGCTATCGCCAAAGGCTATAACAACATCCGCGCTATCAAGCGTTGTCAACTTGGGTGAATCACAGGCCTGCAATAAGCAAGCGGAACACAAAAAAAGCAGCATCCTAGCAAGCTTATGCCCTATAGACCCACTCCTTATAAACCCATTCACTGCAAATTGAAGCATCATAAACCTGCCCCATAGACTTACGCCTATTATACTCTGCGAAATAAAACCGCCTACTCTCTATTGCGGTGATGCACCACCTCGGCAGTACACACCCTGCGAAAGCCTATCTCGCTCCAGAGAACATATACCATCCTGCAACCCATTGGTACCGGGGCTGCAACTCAGCCACACGTTGATCTCACGAACGAATAAAGCGCGTTTTATGAACAATGTACTGGTACTCTACCTAGAGCGAACCTAGCATGCAGTATTGGCACAGGGCTGTAACAGACCAACAAAGAGATTGAAGAGACCGGAATGTCACTTATCAGTAAATGGTACGCAGAGCTGAACGACCTAATTTGGGAGCAGGCCGTCGCAACGATGCCAGCATGGAAGCGCCGCACCGTGAATGTATTGCGCTTTTTCTATGTGATCATCCGCGACCTAGCTCTTGGGCAACTCAGTCTGCGCGCCATGAGCCTGGTGTACACCACGCTATTGTCACTGGTGCCCCTGCTGGCGTTTAGCTTCTCCGTACTGAAAGGGCTTGGCGTACACAATCGAATGGAGCCCATACTCTATCGCGCCTTCGAACAACTTGGGCCCAACGGCAGCGAGCTGGCGCAGCGCGTAATGGGTTTTGTTGAAAACGTGCGGGCAGATGTACTCGGCACCATCGGGCTTGCGGTACTGATCTACCTCATCATTTCATTGGTTCAGAAAATCGAAGCCGCCTTCAATTTTGTGTGGCGCGTGCAGGAACCCCGCAGTATCAGTAAGCGTTTTTCAAACTATCTCACCGTGATACTGATTGGCCCGCTGTTGATTTCTGCCGCCGTCGCACTCACGGCAGCTGTTTCCAGCAACGGGATCGTCCAGCAGATTGTTAGCGTAGAGCCGTTTGGCACACTAATGCTCATCGTCTCTCGGCTACTGCCCTACCTCATTGTTATAGGCACGTTTACCTTCATCTACATTTTTGTGCCCAATACCGAGGTTAAGCTGGGGGCAGCGCTAGTTGGAGGTTTCGGAGCTGGAGTGGCCTGGCAGAGTGTCGGCTGGATCTTTGCCACCTTTGTTGTTGGCTCGGGAAAATACGTGGCCATCTACTCAAGCTTTGCGATTGTGCTTACCTCGATGATCTGGCTATACCTGAATTGGTTGATCCTGCTACTCGGTGCGCTGGCGGCATTCTATATTCAGAACCCGAACTTTATCGAAAGGAAAACGGGACGGCTCACCCTGAGCAGTGAGGTCCGGGAGCGACTGGCAATGGATATCATGTATCTGGTGGGCAAATCATTCCGGGAGCGACAACCCATATGGAATGTAAACACCCTGTCTGATCACTACCGCATTCCTGCCGATGCGCTAGGCGAGCTTACACACCAACTTGAGCGCTGCGGGCTACTCATGATGACCGATGAAAAAGAAGAACGGTTCGTGCCAGGCACAGACCTGGAGCAGATTGGTATGGCAACCGTACGCGCCGCCGTGCGCAGCACCGACCCAGAGCTGGATCATGATCTGCGCCATATTCCAATAACACCCTTGATCACCGAATTAGCGGACGAGGCCGATACCGCAGCGCAGGAGCGGTTGGCAGGCAACAACCTTCGGGAGCTTATTTTGCGTAAATAACGAGCGTGCAGCAAATCGCACTCAATCGTGGAAAAACAACGGGATCGCGCTCGCATTCAAAAAGACTAACGTTTCCCCAGAAGAAGGCGCTCGTCGATAGGTTTAAACTCGGTGGCAGCATCAATCAACGACGACGCCGTCAGCTGTGG
>NZ_JBFJTH010000216.1:0-5143 GCF_041625495.1 Litorivivens sp.
ATTTCTGATTTGCCGGCACTGCCAGACCACGGTAGAGATGGCTGCAGAGCCGGTGAGCCAGGCGCTAACCAGCTGCGCCGCCGCCCGCGGATTCACGATTCACCAGAGCAGTGTTGAGATCGTAGGTTCCTGCCCAAACTGCCAGGCGGCCGTATGAAACCCCTGATTTCACTCGATAACATCTGCCTAAAACAGGGTGAGCGCGACATCCTATCGCATATTTCACTGACGCTGCGGGAAGCTGAAATAACCAGCGTAATCGGACCCAACGGCGCCGGTAAAACGTCACTGGTGCGACTGATACTGGGGCTGGCCCAACCCACCAGCGGACATATTCAGCGCACACCCCGGCTACGCATAGGCTATATGCCCCAGAAACTCACCACCAACACGACATTGCCACTGACCGTAAAGCGCTTTCTTAGCCTCGCCCATCACAGCGCAATGACCACCGACCAGGCCCTGCAGCGCGCAGGCGCCAGTCACTTGGGCAGCAGCTCCATGCACAAGTTGTCGGGCGGTGAAACCCAGCGCGTTCTACTGGCGCGCGCATTGCTCGCCAAACCACAGCTACTGGTGCTCGACGAACCAGCTCAAGGCGTCGACATCACTGGTCAGGAGGCGCTATATCAGCGAATTTCCGACCTGCGGGACGAACTGCGCTGCGCGGTGCTGGTGGTTTCCCACGATCTGCACTGGGTCATGGCCAAAACCGATTCCGTGATTTGCCTGAATCAACACATCTGCTGCCACGGCCACCCCCAGACCGTCAGCAGCGATCCGGCCTACCTGACACTGTTCGGACAGGAGACCGATCCTGCACTCGCGCCCTATGTACATGAGCACGATCACGCCCACAGTATCCACGGCGATGTGATCGGCGAGGGTTGCCAGCATGACTGACTTACTGCTGTATGCCATGGCCGCCGGCCTGATGCTGGTAACAGCCACTGGACCTCTGGGTACCATCATTGTCTGGCAGCGAATGGCTTACTACGGCGACACCTTAGCCCACTCTGCGCTGCTAGGCGTGGCGCTTGGACTGATGCTGGAAACCTCGATCGAGTTGTCTGTAGTTACTGTCTGCGTGGTACTCGCGCTCGGCTTGGGCCCACTGCACAGAATCAGCGGCCACAATTTGGACAGCCTGCTGGGCATCGCCTCTCACACATCGCTGGCACTGGGACTGGTTGCGGTATCCCTGCAGTCGGGCAACAGTATCGACCTCAACAGCTTTCTGTTCGGCGACATTCTGGCGGTTAATCTGCGCGATCTACTGCTACTCGGCGCTGTTTCAGGCAGTTGCGTCGTATTGCTTATGCTCAACTGGAATGGTCTGGTCGCCCTGGCGGCCCACCGAGATCTGGCGCAGGTTGAAGGCCGCGCTGTGGTCCATCTGGAGGTCCTACAGATGGTGCTGATTGCGCTCGTCGTGGCGGTCGGCATGAAGATTGTCGGCGTGCTGTTGATCAGTGCTCTGCTCATCATACCGGCAACGGCTGCCGGCAGTTTCAGCCGCAGTCCTGAAGGGGTAGCCCTGAGCGCAACCGCATTGGGTATGATTTCTGTGATCGGCGGCATGCTTTGCGCACTTCAGCTGGATATTCCCGCTGGGCCAGCTATTGTACTATTTGCTTCCCTACTATTTTTTCTATCCCTGCTCTCGCGCTACTGGAAACGCACCATTTGAGGGCGACATAGCAACTTGCAATGACGGCAAGTAAGTATTAACTTGCCGTCCCACAATTAAACAAAATTTATAAAGTGGCAAGTAGTGGTTGAGGTGTGAAAAAGACAGCCCAATTGTTTCCAAATTTACCATTGAAAGAGCGCCTAATCATCGCCTCGGAGCGAGATATTGCCCTGCATACGCTTCCGGGTACACGTATTCAACGCGTGGTGAAAGACGCCGGTTCAAGCAATATATCCTCGATTCGCTACCATTACGGCGATATGGAAAAACTGCAGGAAGCGGTTTACTACTACCGCTACAAAGCGATGAATCACTATGCAGACATCATTCTGCAACGCTGGTCGGCAGAGGTTCGCGATAAAACAACGATTCAGCATTATCTTTTTGCCATTTTTGCGCCCCGCTGCCTGATCATTTATCACACGCTGCCGGCAGCTTACTACTGTGGCTGTGCTGAGCAAATAGAAACTCTGGACCCAGACCGCATCGAAAGCCACGATCGCTATCCCTGGTTCAGGCCACTGCGAGCTGCCTTTACCGCCATATCCGATGCACTTTCGGAGCAGCTAGGCGCCGAAGAGGCGCTCTATCGCATGCACTTGGTTACACCGCTAACTGCTGGCACGCTGGCCAAAAAGGAGCGCGCGCTGCGCGAAGCCTGTGACGAAGGCCGGGTTGCCGACGCCGCAGGCCAGCTGGTGACATTTTTGGAAGACCTGGTGGAGTCCCTCGCCGCAAGCCTGCAACGCGAAAAATACCAGGCCGCGAACGCAACTGCAGATTTCAAAGCTGTGTTTGAAGATCTGCTGGCAATTCCTCCGGAGTGGTTCATTGATAAAGATTGATCAAGACGCAGAGGCATTCGTCGCCCATTACCGTGACCTGCCCATAGCAGAACGCATGCTATTGTCTATCGAAAAGCAGGTGGCACGTTTTGGCAAAGAGGGCGCACGGATTGCCGGCATCCTAGAAAACGCCGGCACCCGCAATGGCGCTGCTGTTCAGCACTATTACGGCGACAAAGACACGCTGATTCACACCGCCTTTCTTTATCGCTACAAGGTTTTCAATGACTGGAGCGAGCACTATCTCGCCCTGCTGGACGACAGTAAAAATGCCGAGCCTCTGGCCAACCATCTACTGCTGGGAATTAACGGCGCCTGGGGCTATTGCTGCAAACAGACCTTGCCGTACTGCTACCACGCCGGTTTTATCCAGAAAATGGGATTAGACAATCCCGGTATCAGTGGCATCGCTGACGAATTTTCTTGGAGCGGACCGATGCGCGCTCTAATAGAAAGAGCAATTGCCGAGTTTTCCCAAGCAATCGGCCAATCCCTGGCCGAGCGTCGCATGCCACTGGGGGTGTTACAGCTGGTCAGTGCATGGGCTGCAAAAGAGCGGGAAATACGCGCCGAGTTGTCGGGAAAAAAGGCATCGACAGAAGACGTCGTCGCCGAGATAGATCGCTTTACGATTGAGATGACCGAGGCCCTGTGCGCCAATCTGTTCCGGGAGAAATACCGCCCCTTCAAGAAAGACCCGCTGGCCCTACTGAATAAAACGGCCAAACGCTGCGGCGCCCCCGTTTGGCATTATGAGCCGGGCAGCGTCGAGGAGAGCGCAGCCGCTTTAGCTCGGTTGCGCTAGGTTACCGGAGCGCCTTGAAGCTTGGCATTACTCGATTGATCTGCTCGACACTGATCGGGGCCTTCAGAATCCCAACGAAATGTCCGGCCGGATTAATCAGCGCCACATTGCCACTGTGATCCACCAGATAATTATCGCCACCACCGGGCACTTTGTTAAACGGTGCGCCAAGCCCGGTGGCGAAGCGGTGCACGTCCAGAAACTCGCCACTGACACCACGGAACTCTGGATGAAAATAGGCAAGGTACTGATTCAGCTGGGTCGTCGTGTCACGCGCGGGATCAACGCTAGCCAACACAATGCGGGTCTGGCCCTGCTGCTCAACCGGGAGTTGGTCATAGTACTGTTTGAGCAGAGCAAGCGTGGTAGGGCAGATATCCGGGCAAAACGTGTAGCCAAAAAACACGATATCCCACTGACCTTTAAACCAGTCGGCCGTCACGGGCTCGCCGAGATCGTTGGTGAGAGTGAACTCCGGCAGTTTGCGGGCCTTCTCGAATAACAGCGCGCCGTTGGCCTGCAATTCTTCCGGGCTGAGCACGCGCTCGCGGGTAAAAGCCCAGAAAAAACCAGCGACGAAGGTCGCCGCGACAACCACAACAATAGCAACCGTCAGGTGTATGCCTCGCTTGCGCTGATGACTAACCTTTTGGAAGGGTTCAGGATACGCCACGCTGGCCTCCCAGTTCATAAATGGTTACCGCTGGCAGCATATAGTGATCAACCAGCATGATGACAAACAACGCCAGCAAATAAATTAGCGAGTATTTGAAGGTTTCCATGGGCGCTTTAGGGTTTTTGCCCCGCATCAGCACAGCGGCCCAGTAGATGAAACCCACACCAAGCACCACAGCACCAAGCAGATACAGTGAGCCACTCAAACCTGTCGCGAAAGGCATCAACGACACAGCGAACAGAATCAGGGTATAGAGCATAATTTGCAGCGCGGTGTATTTTACGCCGTGCGTGACCGGCAACATGGGAATATCCACTTTCGCGTACTCTTCCTTGCGGGCGATTGCCAGCGCCCAGAAGTGCGGTGGTGTCCAGGCAAAGATAATCAACACCAGCAGCAGCGCATGACCGTGGACCTCGTTGGTCACTGCGGTCCAGCCCAGCAGCGGGGGAGCTGCACCGGCCAAGCCCCCGATCACAATATTTTGCGGGGTGGCGCGTTTCAGCCACAGGGTATAGACCACCGCGTAACCCAGCAGTGACGCCAGTGTTAGCCAAGCGGTCAACTGATTGATCTTGATAATCAACATGGCCATACCCACCACGCCCAGCACCAGAGCGAAAACCACCGCATGGGCGGTATCAATGCGGCCCTGCGCCACAGGTCGGTTATGGGTGCGCGCCATTACCAGATCAACGCGTCTATCTACCAGGTGATTCACTGCTGCCGCCGAGGCCGCACACAGACCAATACCGAGGTTGCCAAACACCAGCACCTCCCACGGCACCATCCCCGGCACCGCCATAAACATGCCGATCATCGCGGTTACCAGCATCAGGTAAACCACATTGGGCTTACACATTTCGTAGTAATCGCGCCAGGTTGCCCGGCCCTTGGTTGCGGTATCACTCACGATTGTTGCTCCATCGGTTCGGCCGTTCGCAAACCGTAGTTGAGGGTGACCAGAGTCAGTAGAAGCAGGGCGCCGCCCAGATTATGTGACACGGTCACCCAGAGGGGGAATTTTAGCAGGATATTGCCCAAACCAAGGCTGATTTGCAGCGCCAAAACTGCCAGCACGACGGCCGACATTCGACGCAGTGGCGCCGGCCCAGCGCGACGCA
>NZ_JBFJTH010000217.1:0-5092 GCF_041625495.1 Litorivivens sp.
CCGTGCGCCCGTAGCTCAGCTGGATAGAGCAACGGCCTTCTAAGCCGTCGGTCGCAGGTTCGAATCCTGCCGGGCGTGCCACCGCATAGATACACCGCAATGGTGGCCGTAGCTCAGTTGGTAGAGTCCAGGATTGTGATTCCTGTTGTCGCGGGTTCGAACCCCGTCGGCCACCCCATTATTCCCTTCGTGTCATTTTCTTTTGAGATTCCGCCGTTCGGCGCAAATTCTTCGTAATTGTCTCGTTGCTGTGACAGGTTTCCGTGAATAAAGCACTTTCAGGTGTATTCCGGGGTGGATACTTCAAAGTTCTTGCAGTAAATTGTTTTCAAAATGAAGTGCATAGCGTGTATAACGCTTGGCAATAAGGAAAATTACTTACTTCTGGAGAACCTGAATGACCACACTGACTCGTGGCTTGGTAACGGCTTTTTGTGCGTTGCTGTTTTCGATCCCCCTGGTTTCTCATGCTCAGCTCGGCTTGCCGATCGGTGGCGGCGGTGCCGCAGCGCCAGGTGCTGACCTGAGCTGTACCGGCCGGGGTACTGACGGCAAAATGGCTTGTGGCGACATCGGCCTTGAGGAAACCATGGAATTCTGTGATGACGTAGACGGTGATTTCGTCTGCGATAAGCAGGATGAGTGTCCCGACACGCCAAAAGGTGTGCCAGTATTTATGAATGGCTGTCACGAAATGGAGCTGCGTGAAGATCGCCCCTGGGTGTTGCGCGGCGTAAACTTTGAATTTGATAAAGCCGTACTGCGCGAAGAGTCCATCCCGATTCTTGAGGCTGCGGTCAATGTGTTGAACGAGCACTCCGAATTGCTGGTGTCCATCGACGGACATACCGACAGCAAAGGCAGTGATCTGTACAACGAAATCCTTTCTCGCAACCGTGCAGAAGCTGTTCACAATTACTTCATTCGTCATGGTGTCAACGCTGACCGCCTGGTATTCCGCGGTTTTGGGGAGTCCCGTCCGATCGCGCCAAACAGCTTTGACGACGGTAGCGACAACCCTGAAGGACGCTTTGAAAACCGCCGTGTAGAGCTCAATGTGCTCGATATGGAAACGTTCAACGCGGCGAAAGCGGAAATTGCGCAGCGTGAGGCACAAATGGAGGCCGAGCGTGCACGCCGTGCGGCAGCCCGCGCCAAAGCTGCGGCGGAAGCAGCCAAGAAAAAAGCCGCGCAAGAGCAGGCCGCTAAAGAGCAGGCAGAAAAGAAAGAACAGCCCACAGAGTCTGCCGAGTCTTCAGTTGATGAATTCGATGCCTCGGAGTACCTCGACTTTACTACCGAAGAGGACTCCTCTGCTGATGACGCGTCCGGTGGTGATACCGCCGAGGCTGGCAGCTCAAGTGCTTCTGACAGCAAGAGTGCAACAGAGGGTGCCTCATCAGACTCGAGCAGCGATTCCGAGTTCGACGAAAGTCAGTATCTGGATTTTCTCGAATCCTACGACAGCGAAGACAAGTAATAAGGTGCCGTTTGGGCGGCGAGTTTCCCTGCCGCCCACGTTATAACGACAGACAAATTTTCGACATTTAGGATCAAACGACTATGGCTATCGATTTACCACCCGCAGTACCGCCTACCCTAGTCAATACAAGCTATATTTCTGACTACGCAGCGGGCGCATCCGCCTATACCGGTAAAGTTGGCAGTTTTGAGCTTCATGTAACCGGTGACCACCATCTCAGTAGTGCTGAGTTGGATAAAATTTTTGAAGTCGCAAAATCGGCTGATCAGGCGATTTTGCTGATCAGCTCTGCGACGAATCGCAAGGGGCATCTCCTGGTTAACACTCTGTATGCGCGGCAACAGAACGTTGTTCATGTGCATGCGCTGCAAGCTCGGGTTGGCAATGTCAGTGGCGACGAGGGCATCGTACCGTTTTTTGACGGACTGGAAGGCGACGCCGATCTGAAGCGCAGCGAGTTTGACAAGGCGCGCGCTATGGCCAACGTCAAATCTGAGCGAACTGGTGTTGACTACAGCGTCAGCTATCAGGTGTCAGAAGAAGATCCCGGCGTGGTCGGTATGGTGTTCGAAGGCAAAGAAAAAGCGGATGCCGACCGTACAGATCTCAAGTTTAAGCTAAGCAACGAAGGCAGCCGTTTTGCGGGGCGTTATTATGCCGATGCCGGTGTTACACACTCCACTCTGGGTGGTACTAATCTGTCGCTAGACTACCAGAAGGCGTTTCCTGATCTTGGTGAGTCACGTGAGGGCGACGAGTACGATCAGATCAGCGTTGGTATTAACAAGCCGTTTTCTTTTGGCTTGTATGGGCTGCGCGCCAGCGTTGCCGAATACACCCAGGATTTTACACCTGAGTCGGTGGGTGCAGGTGCTGGTCAGACCTGTGATCCTTTATTGGGCTTGCTGTGTCTGCCGGTAGGCGGCGCCGCCACGTCTAATTCGGTTTTCGATGCCGAGATCACGCAGATTGCCTTCACCGGGGAGCAGGTGTTGAGCAGCGACATTGATCGCCGCTTCAGTCTTTATGAAGAGCTCGAGCTGGTCGACTCCCAGATTGAAGATCAGTCTGGCGCAAACCTTCAGGACGAGGTTTATACAACCCTCGAAGTGGGGGCGCGTTACAATCGCCAGTCACGGCTGGGTGATACGCACCTGCTGAAATATACCCTGACGGCGTCAGCCAAAGCGGGCATCGATGACGATGGTGGTTCACTTGAGAGCACACCGGATGCATCAGGCGTTGCGGTCGGCAAGCGTGCGGGTGACTTTATTGTATTCAAGCCACGTGCCGCGGTGCAGATTAGCAACCGCAAGCGTACGACCGTCGATGTGGACTTTGCCGCGCAGTTGGCGGATGACCAGCTGCCGCAACAACAGCAATGGGTGCTCGGTGGTGTAAATGCCATCTCCTCATACGTGCCGGGTGTGCTTGTTGGTGATTCGGGTATGTTTGCGCGCCTGGGGCTGAACCATAAACTGGTGGATCTCGATAACTTTGACCTCGTTGCCGGTGTATTTGGTGAATACGGTGAGGCCAACTTTGAAGATGCCAGCGGTGACGCCGGTGACACGGCTGCGATCTCCGATATCGGTGTCCGCATCAAGGCGACCTATGCCGAGACTCTGGAAGTTAACCTGGTGATTGCGGATTCTATTTCCGAGAAAAACTTGCCGGATGCCTTCCTGGAAGGTGCCGAGGCAGACTTCTTTGCCAGCGTTAAGTTTGTGTTCTAAGTTAAAGAGCTATAAAAAAACCGCGCCATGGCGCGGTTTTTTTTGGTCTGAAATCTGGGGACTGAAAACCGGGAGCGTGTTGAATATTAAATAGGCAATTCCTAGGCTCGCTGGATAGCGGGGCGTAAAAAAGCCGCCGGACCGAAAGGGCAGGCGGCTTTGCAGTGAGCGCTAGGCAGTTACATGTTGGGGTAGTTGGGGCCGCCGAAGCCTTCCGGTGTTACCCACACAATGTTTTGCGCCGGATCTTTAATGTCGCACGTTTTGCAGTGTACGCAGTTCTGGCCGTTGATCTGGAAGCGTTTGCTGCCATCTTCGTTGTCTACAACTTCGTAAACACCGGCAGGGCAGTAACGCTGCGCCGGCTCGTCGTAGGTTGGCAGATTGTCGCGAATTGGCAGCGCAGGGTCTTTCAGCGTCAGGTGGCAGGGTTGATCTTCTTCGTGGTTAGTGTTGGAGAGAAACACTGATGCCAGTCGGTCGAAGGTGAGCTTGCCATCGGGCTTCGGATAGGTGATCTCCTTGCTCTGTGCGGCCGGCTTCATGGCTGCATGGTCTGCCTTCTTGTCTTCAAAGGTCCACGGGAGGTTGCCATTGAAGATATTGATATCGACAAAGGAGTAGGCCGAGCCCACGAGGTTGCCCCATTTATGCTGCGCAGGGCCAAAGTTGCGCTGCTGGTAAAGCTCTTTGTACAACCAGGAGTTGTTGAAGGCTTCGGTGTATTCGGTCAGGTCATCGCTGCCGCGTTCCTGTTCGGTGATCGCCTTGTGCACGACCTCTGCCGCCAGCATGCCAGATTTCATCGCGGTATGGCTGCCTTTGATTTTGGCAAAGTTCAGGGTGCCGGCATCGCAACCGATCAGTAAGCCACCAGGGAAGGTCATTTTGGGCAATGACTGCAGTCCGCCTTTGGCAATGGCGCGAGCGCCATAGGAGATGCGTTCGCCGCCTTCCAGGAAATCCTTGATGACAGGGTGGGTTTTGAAGCGGTTAAATTCTTCAAAAGGGCTCAGGTACGGGTTGTCGTAGCACAGGTCGGTGATCAGGCCCAGTGCAACCTGGTCGTCCTCGATGTGGTACAGGAAGCCGCCGCCGAAGGCGCCGTTTTCAGAAAGAGGCCAGCCGGTAGAGTGCACCACCTTGCCCTGAGAGTGTTTCTCGGGGTTGATTTTCCAAAGCTCTTTGATGCCGATGCCGTAGTGTTGTGGGTCTTTGCCCTCGGCAAGGTTGAATTTTTCAATAAGTTGCTTGCCCAGGTGACCGCGACAGCCCTCGGAGAATAGGGTGTACTTGGCGTGCAGCTCCATGCCAGGCATGTAGGAGTCTTTCTGGGAGCCGTCAGCGGCAATGCCCATGTCGCCGGTGGCAATGCCTTTTACGCTGCCGTCTTCGTTGTACAGCACTTCTGCAGCGGCAAAGCCAGGGTAGATTTCTGCGCCCATGCCTTCGGCTTGTTCGGCCAGCCAGCGGCACAGGTTGCCCAGGCTGATGATGTAGTTGCCTTCATTGTGCATGGTTTTCGGAACCGCGAAGCCGGGAACCTTAATGGCCTTTTCTTCGCTGGTCATATAGTAGATGTCATCGCCAGTGACTTCAGTCTCAAGCGGTGCGCCTTTCTCTTTCCAGTCCGGGAAGAGTTCGTTCAGTGCGGTGGGCTCAAAAACCGCGCCTGACAGGATATGGGCGCCGACTTCAGAGCCTTTTTCAACCACGCAAACGCTTATATCTTTACCGGTGCTTTCGCTGAGTTGTCTGATCTTGCAGGCCGCTGAAAGTCCGGCCGGACCAGCACCCACGATCAGTACATCAAATTCCATCGATTCGCGTTCCACGATTGAACTCCTCTTCTGAATCAGTAAATACAGCCAAA
>NZ_JBFJTH010000218.1:0-5070 GCF_041625495.1 Litorivivens sp.
CCGCCCAGATCAAAGCGCATGGGGCTGCCGTCGACCACATCGATCCAGTCCATGTCGGCGGTGTTGGCAATGACCAGTTTCTGATCTTCGCGCACAAAGTCCTTGTCCTGATCGGTAACTTCAAACTGCCAGTCGCCGTATTCGCGGAAATAAAGAATCTCGGTACCTTTCTTCACTTTCAAGGCGGGAGCTACCACGCCAGCCGGCGTGCACCAGTAACCGCCGGGCTTCAGCACGGTGTCACCAATGGTGACTTCGCCTTCGAGCACGTACCACTCGGTTTGGGCGTTGTGAACACCCGCCGGTCGCGACCAGTCAGAGGTGAATTCGATTTTGGCTGAGACTGATCCGTCCTCTTCATCGTAAGAGAGGTTGCGCTGGCGAGCGTCGCCAACGGCGCCGACCAGTTCGGCGGGGTGCCAGATCAGATCTTTTTCATCAATCAGTTCAACGTGTGGGCGCATGGTTTACCTCGGCGTTCAGGGAGTTCCTAGAGTTGCACGCTACGATACCCCTGAATTGACATAATTAATAAGATATTTTCTATATGTTATAGATAGTCTATAGGCTATCTATAAATATTTTCCGTTAATCTGAACCAACTGCGCACAGTCGGCGTATACCGTCGCAATAGCATTTGGAGAACAGCACTATGAAACGCTTGATGGTTTTAGGGTTCGCTCTGACAGCGGCAATGGCGCAAGGCGGTGTGCGCCCGGAAGCGCTTCAGCTAAAGGGTTACGAATTCAACGGAGATGGCATGCGTCAGTCGGTGTATACCGTGCGTTGCAGCAACCGGACCGAGCCGTTGATTAACTCGAAAGAGGGCGTCAAGCGCTGGTGCGCTGAAGGTAGCAAGCAGTGTTTTCGGGACAAGGTGGACGCTGCGCAGGCGGCCTGTGATAACAGTCTTCGCGAGCGTCTGGCGAAACGCCGGTAAGTGTGAAAACGCAATGAAAAAAGCCCCCGCAAAGCGGGGGCAATCACAGGAAGTTAGTCGTCTGACTACCTTTCGATATAGTTTGGCTTAAGGACGTAGTCTTTCTCTTCCCACTCCAGCACACCGAAAGTCATGTACTTCTCGTGGTGTGATTCGTGGAACTGCCACATGGAACACAGGCTGAATTGATCGTCCAGCATCACGTCGCGAGTGGTGAATTTGAAGGCTTCACCCATAAAGTGGTGTAGCGCGTAGTGGTAGCGACCATAACCAATGGCGTTGCCGAATACATCGGGCCCATGAAACTGGTGATGGTTACCACTGCGAGTGCGTTCGAAGCTGAATTCGCGGTTGACCACACCTTCGATTTTTACGTTCATGGTGGCGCGGTTCAGGTTGATGGGCATGTAATCGATGGTCACCAGATTGGTGCCGACTTTTTCCTGTTCGGTGTTGTACACGTCCATCTCGCCGGTCCAGGTGCCGGAATGCTTCTGCGGCAAATAGAAGGTTTTCTTGCCGACTTTTTTCTCATTTTCCAGGAAGTCCGCGACCAGCTTTTGAGTTTCCGGGTTGGTTTCGTGATCAAAGGTGCGGATATACAGACCGTTAAAGGCGGCCACCAGCGTATCCCCTTCAAACATCTGTGAAGAATAGACTTGTACACCGCGATCATCGAGCACATGGTTGATGGTGCGCAGGTTTACGTTCCAGCCGGGTGAAAAGTAATTTGAATCGACAAAGGGGCCGAAAGGGCGGCCGGAGCCGATAAAGTCGGGGCCGGTATAGATGCGATCTTTGTCGGAATCGATCACGCCGAATTCAAAGCGACCGGTTTCAAAGCGGTTGGCGAGCTCGCCCGCGGCATCGAGCGCCACGTCCATCCAGTAGGTTGTGCGGCCATCGCTGAATTCACTGGCGCGGGTAACTTTGTTATAGCCCACATGAGTGCCGTCCGGCGTAAAAATAGACGGGTAGCCGTGCCAGTCACCGGTAATGTTTTTCTGAAATTCGCTGGGTTGCTTGTCGCTCATGATAGTCGTCCTGAGTGCGGTGTTATTTGCACGCGTAGCGTGAAACCATGGGGTGGTGGGAGAGTGTGTTCAAAGATTCGTGCGACGCTTTGCCGATACAGGCCTGAATAAAGGTCTGGATAGCGTTTAGCATCAGGCTGCGCTGTTCCTCTTCGCTGCCCAATGTGGGCCAGTCGAGAAAGGGGCGGCCGGTAGTGCCATCGTAGGGATGAGCAAAGCAAAAATGGTTGGCGCCCTTGAGTAACAGCAGGTGGCTGTCGTGGCGCGTGCTGTTAAGTGCTTCATCGAAAGTGCGGGCAATGCGTTCGGTAGGCGTGCTGTCGTCGGCATCGCCGTAGCGGTTGGCGCTGGCTGCTATCACGCCGTCCTGTTCACCGCCCATGATTAGCATGGGAACGTCACCGGCTACAGGCAGCAGGGTGTCTTCCGGAAAGCCTATCTGGGTTGATGCGCCAGTGTGAGCGGCATATGAGAAACCGCCGACCAGCTGTGGAAACCAATCGCTATTGCTATTGAGCAGCACCGCATTACCGCCGGCAGAGTGACCGCCGAGGATGATTTTGCGGGTGTCCAACAGCCCGGCTAACAGCCCCTCAGTATTAAGCTGTTCTACAGCCCCGAGCAGCGTCGGTAGCGATGAGCTTGATGGCGCCTTGCCAAAAGTGTCAGGAGTGAGATAGCGCAGATCAAAGCCGGGGCTTAGGGATACAAATCCGGGCATGTCCTGCTTGATCCAGCTGAAGGTCACGCACACCAGTCCCAACTCGCATAAGCCCTTTGCCAGCCAGCCATATACTTCCGGGTGGCAGTTGGAACCGGGCATGAAAATGACGACCGGGTAGGGGGCATTGCTGCTCGCAGCGGGCACATAGCCCATATTGCGTTCATCTGCACTGTCGCTATAGGCAGCTGGGTAGTAAACCTTTAGCTGCAGGGTGTTCCACGGCTCGGGTTCTCCGGGTACGGAGGCTGCGGTAAAAAAGGCGCGAACATCCATGCTTATTCGGGGCGCGGCAGGGTGCGATCGCGGCCCCAGAGCGTGGCCACCAGTTGGTCGCACAGCTCAGTGCCAAACAGGTTTTCCACCACGATATTGGCGGGGTCGCCTTCGGTGATTGTGCGGCGAATCATCAGGTCGCGATCGGCCTGTGCTGCACGGGCGCTTTTCGGTTGCTGTTCGGCGGCGTCAACCCAGGCGATCCAGCGATCGAGCTGGGCGTGTGCGACCTTGCGCAGATCATCGATCCCTTCGGCGCAAACCGGGCCACCGTAGGCCAGCGAGCAGGGAGATTGAGCAACGCGGGTATACATGTGGCGGCTGATAAAGTGCTTGAAGCGCTCGCTACGCTCCCATTCGATGTAAGTATCGTTTACCTCGCCGCCGTAGTATTTTTCGGCGTACTCGGGGTGAGTCCACAAATCCTTGCGTGGCATGTAGTCCTGATAGAAAAACAGGTCCGGGGTGGTGCCAAGCGCAAAGCCGAAATGGGGTACATCGTATTGCGGGCCGAGGTTGATGGTCAGGTGCATGTTGGTGAAGCTGGCTTTGGGGTTGCCGGTCCAGCTGTAAATCAACCAGTCGATTTCCGGGCCGGCCCAGGCAGAGAGGAAACCCTGAGCGCCGTCTTTGCCGCTGTAATCCCCTACGGAGGACCCGTCCTGGGTAATATCAAAGCGCGCTTTAACTTTTTCAAAAAGTTCGGTGGTGATAGCCCAGAGTTGTTCAAAGGTTTCCTGGCGATCGACGCCACCTTGCTCTGCTACCAGTTCGTCGATGGATTTGGTGATATGTGCCATGGACCGTGCCTGTGTCAGACTAATTGAATATAATGTTATATGAATAATACATATTGTTGGGTGGCGGTGCAATCCGCTTTTGCCCTTTGCCCACTATAGTATTGTTGATGCCCAGGGAAAGATGGAGAAAATATCATCGTATATGATCTAGGTAGGCGGAATTTTCGTTTAAAAAGATATAAAGATATGCTATTAGTATAAATAAGCTCGGTTCAGAAGCGCCTCGGCGCGCGGCTGGCCCCCGAAAACGTTGGAGGAAAGGCAGTGTTAATCAATCTCTGGTATGTGGCTGAGTGGTCAGAAACCCTCAAGGATACGCCGGTTAAAGTAAAGCTGTTGGGACAAAACTTTGTGCTGTTCCGCGATGAAGACGGAAAAGCCCACTGCCTGAGCGACGTTTGTATTCACCGCGGCGGGTCACTGTCTGGCGGCAAGTGCATTGATGGCAATGTGGCCTGTCCTTACCACGGCTGGCAGTTTGACGGCGACGGGAAGGTGCAGTTTATTCCTTCGGAAGGGCGAGAGTTTAAAATTCCGGACCGTGCCCGGGTTGACGCCTATCCCACTGAAGAGCGCTACGGCATGATCTGGGTGTTCCTGGGTGACTTGCCCGAAGAAGAGCGCCCGTCGATCCCGCCTTTCCCTGAATACGATGACCCCAAGTGGCGCGCGATTACCGATGAGTGGGTGTGGAAGGCCGAAGCTGCCCGCGTTATCGAAAACGGTATTGATCTGGCACACGCCTCTTTCGTGCACCCGGTGTTTGGTACGCCTGATACGGCCGGCGAGAACAAGATCGTCAAGGTCGAGAAGGATGAGCTCAATGGCATGTCCTGGAACATCCAGTATCCGCCACAGCTTAAAGGGGAATTGGGGATTCGTCGCTTTATCCGCAAGGACCGGCAGCCCACGGAAACCATACCTGGCTACCATATGTCGGGTTACGTGGTGCGCATTCAGATCAATCTCAATAGCTGGATGAGTATTCTGATGTTCGACTGCAATACGCCGGTCGATGAACACACCACTAAAACGTTTGCCACCCAGCTTCGTACCTTCTTCAAAATTGGTTTGTTTGATGGTGGCTCGCGCAAGCGACTGCGCAAGGTTTTCAAAGAAGATGCTGAAGTAATAGAGCGCGCCTCACCCAATTATCTGCCGGAAAATCTCGCCAATGAGCTGTCGGTGCAGGACGACCGATTTATGAGTTCATTCCGTGCTGCGCGTCGCAAGCTAATAGAGAAGGGTTACCAGATAGACTCCTATACGCTCAAGCAGTACGAGGGACGAAAGGTGTTC
>NZ_JBFJTH010000219.1:0-5037 GCF_041625495.1 Litorivivens sp.
GTGGGTATGGCGACCAATATTCCGCCGCACAACCTCACCGAGGTGGTGGGTGGCTGCTTGGCGCTGCTGGACAATGAAGAAATTACCGTGGATGAGCTGATGGAGTTCATTCCGGGGCCAGATTTCCCTACGGCGGGCATTATTAATGGCCGCGCGGGTATCCTGCAGGCTTATCGCACCGGTCGCGGCCGCATCTATGTGCGCGCTCGGGCCGAAGTGATCACCAACGAAAAGAACAATAAAGACACCATCATCGTTACGGAGCTACCGTATATGGTGAACAAGGCGCGGCTGATTGAAAAAATCGCCGAGCTGGTGAAAGAGAAGAAAATTGAAGGCATTTCAGAGCTGCGTGACGAGTCTGATAAAGACGGTCTGCGGGTAGTCATTGAAATGAAGCGCGGTGAAAGCGGTGAGGTTGTGCTGAACAACCTGTACAGCCAGACGCAGCTGCAGACCGTTTTCGGTATCAATATTGTTGCGCTGGTTGATGAGCAGCCTAAGCAGATCAACTTGAAAGGTTTGCTGGAGTACTTTCTGCGTCACCGCCGTGAGGTGGTTACCCGCCGTACGATCTATCTGTTGAGGAAGGCGCGCGAACGAGGCCACCTGCTGGAAGGTCTCGCCGTTGCTATTGCCAATATCGACGAAGTTATTGCGCTGATTAAGGCTTCACCGACGGCTCAGGATGCGAAAGACGCACTGTTGGCCAAGGGCTGGGAGCCCGGTAGTGTGATGGCCATGCTGGAGCGCGCGGGCGAAGATGCTTGCCGTCCGGATGAGCTGGAAGCGCAATTCGGCATGCATTCCGGCAAGTACCATTTGTCGCCAGCACAGGTTCAGGCCATTCTTGAGCTGCGCCTGCAAAAACTGACGGGCCTTGAGCATGAAAAACTGCTCAGCGAATATCAGGAAAAGCTGGCTGAAATCGCGGAATACCTGACAATTCTTGGTGATCCGGAAAAACTGAAAACCGTTATCCGCGAAGAGCTGGAAGCGGTTAAAGCGGAATATGGTGACGAGCGTCGCACTGAAATCATTGAATCAATGATGGATTTGACCGTTGAAGATCTGATCAATGAAGAAGATCGAGTGGTCACGATTTCTCATTCCGGTTACGCCAAAACACAACCGTTAGATGATTATCAGGCGCAGAAGCGCGGCGGTATGGGTAAGAGCGCAACGCAGGTGAAAGACGAAGATTTTGTCGAGCATCTGATGATTGCCAATACCCACGATACGCTGATGTGTTTCTCGAACCTGGGTAAGGTTTACTGGATCAAGGTTTACCAGATTCCAGTGGCTGGCCGTAACTCACGTGGTCGCCCAATCGTTAACCTGTTACCTCTCGAAGAAGGTGAAAAAATCACCTCAATCCTCAAGATTGAGGAGTATTTGGAAGACCATTACCTGTTCTTTGCGACGGCCAACGGCACAGTGAAGAAAACCCCGCTGGTAGATTTCTCGCGTCAGCGTAGTGTTGGTCTACGCGCTATCGAGCTGGAAGAAGGCGATTGCCTGGTAGGTACTGCAATTACCGATGCAAACAGCGACGTAATGCTGTTTAGCAGTTCCGGTAAAGCGGTTCGCTTCAAGGGCGAAGATGTGCGCTCCATGGGACGTACTGCCAAGGGTGTTCGCGGTATTCGCATGGCGGAAGACCACACCATGATCTCCCTTATCATTCCGAAAGAAGGCGGTCGCGTGTTAACCGTGTCGGAAAATGGCTACGGCAAGCGCTCCGAGCTTTCTGAGTTTCCCACCAAGGGGCGCGGTACGCAGGGTGTTATTGCCATGGCGGCCAGCGAACGCAATGGTCCACTGGTCGGTGCTGTTCAGGTCTTTGAAGGCGATGAGCTGATGCTTATTTCCGATCAGGGTACGCTGGTTCGCACGCGCACTGATGAAGTCTCTGTGTTGAGCCGTAACACGCAGGGTGTGCGCCTTATCCGGTTGAAGGAGGGTGAACATCTGGTGGGTGTTGAGCGAATTGAAGAAAGTGATGAAGTGGTAGAAGGCGAGGTAGTCGCCGAGCCTGAAGCGTAAATTATGTGGTAGGAACCTGTCTGGCAGGTAAGTGGTTGGCGTTGCCGGCTCTTTTGCTTGCCAGGACGGGCCCTGCTGATCGACCGCAGTGTTATTCAAGAGAGCAACATGACCCGTAAATACAATTTCTGTGCAGGCCCGGCGGCGCTTCCGCTGGACGTTTTGGAAGAAGCTCAACGCGATCTGGTGAACTGGCAGGGCAGTGGTCTGTCGGTCATGGAAATGAGCCACCGTTCTTCCGAGATTGTTGGTATTGCTACCGACGCGGAGAATGATCTGCGCGAACTGCTGAATATTTCGGACGATTACGCTGTACTGTTTTTGCAGGGCGGCGCGACAGGTCAGTTTTCGGCGATTCCGTTGAATCTGCTGGGCGACAACAAAACCGCCGATTACGTCAACACAGGGCAGTGGTCTAAAAAAGCGATTAAAGAAGCCAAGCGCTACTGCGATGTGAATGTTGTGGCGAGCTCGGAAGACGACAGCTTTGCCAGCATTCCTGCGTTTGATAGCTGGAAGCTCAATAAAGACGCGGCTTATCTGCATTACACGCCGAACGAAACCATCGGTGGTGTCGAGTTCTTCTGGACGCCGGAGGTGGATGTGCCGCTGGTAGCGGATATGTCTTCTACTATCCTGTCGCGCCCGATTGATGTCAGCAAATTTGGTTTGATTTACGCTGGTGCTCAGAAAAATATCGGTCCGGCGGGTCTAACGATTGTTATTGTACGCAAGGATCTGTTGGGTAAAGCCCACGCCCTGTGTCCGGTTGGTATGGACTACCAGGTCGCGGCGGAAAACGACTCGATGTACAACACACCGCCAACCATGGCTATTTATCTTGCCGGCCTGGTCTTTAAATGGCTGAAGAAGCAGGGCGGTCTGTCAGCGATGGAAACGCTGAACCGTCGCAAGGCGGAAAAGCTTTACGGTTATATCGATGACAGCGGTTTTTACGCCAATCCGGTTGAGGTGGCCAGCCGCAGCTTGATGAATATTCCGTTTACACTGAAAGACGATAGTCTCGACAAGGCTTTCCTGGCAGGTGCAGAAGAAGCAGGCCTGCTGAACCTGAAAGGGCATCGCTCGGTCGGTGGCATGCGTGCCAGTATTTACAATGCGGTGCCGGAAGAAGCGGTCGATGCCTTGATCGCCTATATGAAGGATTTCGCCAGCAAGAATGGCTAAAAGTACAGGAACGGGCGCGATGGATGAGCAATCCGAGCTGAACAAACTGCGCCAGCAGATAGACGCGATTGATTCGGAAATTCACGCGCTGCTGAACCGGCGGGCGAGCTGTGCCCAGGAAGTGGCACGTGTCAAAACGCGCGCTTTTGAGCAGGCTCAGCAGTTTGAATCCGACGCTGATAAAAGCAGCACTCAGCAGCTATTGTTTTACCGGCCTGAGCGCGAAGCCCAGGTGCTGGCGCGTATTCGTGAGGTCAATAAAGGGCCGCTGGCCGACCATGCAGTAGCCTATATTTTTCGCGAAATTATGTCGGCATGCCTCGCGCTGGAAAAACCGATGGAAGTCGCTTATCTGGGGCCTGAAGGCACTTTTACCCAGGCCGCCGCGCTCAAGCATTTCGGGCATGCGGTTATCGGTATTTCCCAGCCTACGATTGAGGCTGTGTTTTCAGCCGTTGAATCTGAGCAGTGTAATTATGGTGTGGTACCGGTGGAAAACTCTACCGAGGGCATGGTTGCACATACGCTGGACAACTTCATCAATTCACCGCTGAAAATCTGTGGCGAGGTGGAATTGCGTATCCGGCTGCATTTGCTCGTGGGTGAAGGCACAACAAGCGACAATATCAAAAGTATCTGTGCCCACCAGCAGGCCCTGGCGCAGAGCCGTAACTGGCTGGATCAGAACTTTCCCAAGGTAGAGCGTATTGCAGTGAGCAGCAATGCCGAAGCCGCACGTATGGCGGCAGTCGAGCCTGGCATTGTCGCGGTAGCCGGCGATATGGCAGCACAGCAATACTCCCTGTCAAAGCTGGCGTCGAATATAGAAGATCGCGCTGATAACACCACGCGTTTTCTGATTGTCGGTCGCGAAGATGTGCCCGCCAGTGGCAACGATAAAACCTCCATTGTGGTATCTACCCGCAATAAGCCCGGGGCATTGTTCGGCTTGCTAGAGCCCTTTCACCGTAACGGCGTGATGTTGACGCGCATCGATACGCGGCCATCTCGCACGGAAACCTGGGCCTACGTGTTTTTCATAGAGTTTGAAGGGCATTGCGACGATGCAGTGGTCAGTAAGATTCTGAAAGAAATTGAAGAGCATTCCCTATTATTGAAGGTGCTGGGCTCCTATCCGCGCGCGGCCCTCTGATCGGTACTGATTATGTCCTGTGACTATATCGCGCTGGCAAACGCTGGTGTACAAGCGCTGCAACCCTATCAGGCAGGCAAGCCCATTGAAGAGCTCGAGCGAGAGCTTGGTTTGAAAGATGTGGTCAAGCTGGCCAGTAATGAAAACCCGCTTGGTGCCAGTGACCTGGCGCTGCAAGCCTGTCGCAAGGCAGCCCAGGGCATGTACCTCTATCCAGACAGTAGCGGCTTTGAGCTGAAGAACAAACTGGCTGCACGGTTTAATGTCTCGCCACAGCAGATCACACTGGGCAATGGCTCCAACGATGTTCTGGATCTGATTGCTCGGGTTTTTCTGTCGCCGGGTACAAGCGCCGTATATTCCCAACATGCTTTTGTTGTTTACCCAATTGCAGTGCAGGCTTGCGGAGCGCGGGCTATCGTGACGCCCGCCAAAGACTGGGGGCACGACCTGGATGTGATGGCGGCTGCCATTGAGGACGATACCCGTGTCGTTTTTATTGCCAACCCCAATAATCCCACCGGAACTTGGCTGAAAAAAACAGAGCTGGAAGCTTTCTTGGCGAAGGTGCCGGAGAATGTTGTGGTGGTGTTGGACGAGGCTTACACAGAATACGTGGATGAGCCGGAGTACCCCAATGGTCTGGATTA
>NZ_JBFJTH010000220.1:0-5034 GCF_041625495.1 Litorivivens sp.
CTATTACGGGTCGCAATTGCTCAAGGGCGATATAACCGGAGACACCGGGAATAACTGGCTGCACAATTTTGAATGGCGGCTTCACCGGGCAGGCAATATCGTTGTTGTGATTAGCCCGCGTGCGGAGGTATATCAATTCAGCACCGACGGTAAAGGCAACTGGTCTCGGCAGGGCGGGAACGGGCAGCGTCCACTGCAACTGATTGAAATTGGTTCAGACTTTATTGTGTTTAACGGTTATGAGCAGCTGAGCTATCTGTTTAATAGCGACGGACAGTTGCTTAACGTCAGAGATGGCAAAGGCAATAATCTGGTGCTTAGTTATGAAACGAATACTACGAGAGGCGACTTTGGAAAGCTAAAAAAAATTACAGATGGCTATGGCCGCAGGTTGTATTACTACTATATCAATATAGATGGCGAACAAAAGCTCTACAACGTAGAAACCGATCACGCAGGCGGTGCGGTTGAAGATATTCGGCTTACCTACCAGGCTGAGATGTCATCATCTCCACAAAGCTCCCAAGAGCCTACGCCACTTTCGAGCTCCGGGTCAGAATCTACCACTGCGCCTCCTCCTTCTGAATCAACCGCTAGCAGCAATGATAGTCATAACCTTGTTAGAGTTTCGTACTCCCGAGGCGGTCCGTGGCTGGATTACCGTTATCTAACCTCAGGTTCCATGTTTGATGTGGGTCTGATGACGGCCGCATTGTCACGCGGTGGAAACATGCCGTACGAGCAAAGCTATTTTTCCCGGCTGGATGGAGAGCCATTGTCAGGGCGGGTGAAAACCCAGAAAAATGCGCGCGGTGATACGTTCACATTCACCTACGACACCACTGGTACGCAAACCATTGTGACTGGGCCTGATAACAAAACACTTACCCACACTCACACCAGCGAGGGTATTCTGCAACAGGCCGTGAATGAAGCGGGCGTTACGCTGAATCTGGCAGCAGATAATGTTAGGCGGCATAACGCGATCAAGCGTAGTGATGGCAGCGAAACCCGGCTGACATTCAATCCGCTCAACGGCAAAGTGGACAGTGTGACCAACCGCAATGGTGAGGTCACCCAGTTTGTGTACCAGTCGCGTACCGGTGAAAGCGGTGAGGTGTATCAGGATCTGGTAGAAATCCGATTCCCCGATGGCACCAGCATGCGTCACCAGTATGATGACAGCGGCAACTTGATCAAAACCACCAATCAAGCTGGTGCGGTATGGCAGTACACATATGATGCGAGCGGCTTGCGAACCAGTGCGACAACGCCGGATGGCGCAGTCACTCAATTCAGCTACGACAGTTATAGAAACCTGGTCAGCCGAACCGACTCACGCGGCCACACCACGGCATTCACCCATGACCAGCATGGCCGTCTCCAACAGATAACCTTGCCAGATGGCAAAGTGCAAAATTTCGTGCGCGATCCTCTGGGTCTTGTGCTGCGGGAAACTGACGAAAATGGTAATACCACCACTCACACCTACGGTGATGAAAAACTGTTGACGGGGTTTTCAGGTATCGATGGCGAGCAGTACACATTTGACTACGACAGTAATGTACGTTTGATTTCAGTCAAAGACGCTTTTGCTGATGAGAGCACTCGCAGCTACAGCAACCGAGGCGAGCTCGCAGCGGTAAAAAACAGAGAAGGCAACGTGACCGACTTTGTTTACGACGGCGCCGGAAAGCTTACCGAGGCCATCACCCCGCTGGGTAATCGATGGAAATCTAACTACGACGCAGTTGGCAACTTAATTGCGGCGATTAGCCCAGAAGGAAACGAAGTTCGCTATACCTACGATGCCCTGGGGCAAGTGCTCAGTATTACCGATGCTGAAGGTGGTACTTCACAGTTCAGTTACGATGCGATGGGGCGAATCCTGCGCGCAACCAGCGCGCAGGGTCGTACGCTAAATTACAGCTATGATGCTCTGGGTGAGCTCACAGAGATAGCCTTACCGGGCGGCATCGTTGGTAAATACACTCGCGATAATCAGGGGCGGCTAACGGAGATTATTGATCCTGCCGGCAACAGCTGGAAAAGCCAGTATTCCATGCATGGCTTTCTCGAACAGCGCATCGACCCGCTGGGCCGCAAAGAAACCTACAGCTACGATGAGCGCGGTCGTCTTGCTAGCGTTCAGTACGCCGACGGCACCAGCCAGCAGCTCAGTTACTATGGCCCGGATCGGGTTTTTAGGCGTCAATTCTCCGACGACACCTCATTGGACTACCAGTACAACGGCGCAGGGCGATTGATTGCAGCCTCTAGAGGGGTCACGCTCCAATATACAAAAACCTCGCGACTGAATTACAGTAACGGCATCAATGTGAACTATCTGAAGGGTGGGCGAGTAAGTTCCTTGAGCCTGCCAGATGCCGGCCTAATCAACTATAGCTATGACGATGAAGGCGTGCTCAGTTCGATCAGTGATTGGGCAGGTGGCACAACAAATTTCGAACGCAATACCGATGGCCAGATCACAAAAATAATTTTCCCCAACGGGATTGAAGAGATCCACGCGCGAGACAAAAATGGCCGTATCACCCTATTGCGACTCGAGCGTGCCGGTGAGGTTCTGGCCAGCATTCAATACAACCGCGATGCCGACGGACAAATCATTCGGCAAGAGCATACATTGCCGGTAGCCGCGCAGATACCCGGCGACAGTCAGCTGTCACTGTCAGTAGATGCTGCGCAGCAGGTGAGTGGCTTCAGCTACGATGCACGTGGACGTCTACTGGATGATGGCAGCCACCGTTTCGGTTGGGATATTGCGTCGCGTGTAACGTCGTTGCAGCACAAGGACGGCAATATCGCGTTCGGGTATGACGCCTTTGGTGGTGTGATCAGTCGCACGAAAGACAAGAGCACGAAAACCTACCGCTGGAACATGGGGTTTGAACACCTGCCTGCAGTCAGCGAAATTTCCGATGCGGAAAATACCCGCTACTACGTGCATACGCCCGAGGGTTATCTCCTGTACAGCGTTAACCCTGGCGGTGAGCGTGCGTTTCATCATTTTGATGCAATGGGCAACACAATCCTGATCACCAATGACAGTGGCGAGGTTACCGATACTTTCCAGTACACGCCCTACGGTACGTTGCTGGCTCACAGTGGTAATAGCACCACGCCATTCACATGGGGAGGCCGCTACGGCGTGATGCGTGAGCCGGGTACGAGTCTGTATCGCACCTACCAGCGGTTATACGACGCGGCCACCATGCGCTTTATCTCTCCAGACCCCATTCCCGCCAGGCTGCATCCGCACAGCATCAACCCGTACAGCTTTGCTGCGCGTAACCCGCTGCGGTATCAGGATCCGCTCGGGACAGGCCCCGTCGAAGCCGACGAATCATCGGGGTTGTATGACGTGGTCACGTTATTGACGGGCGCAGCTGGAATACTGGACCACTACACTAGCTCGGTGGCGGATGGCTTCGACACGCTTGCAACCCACTTGGGTAATGCGCTTACCTCAACGGATACGCCAGACGGTAATAAAGCGGCAAAAGCGCAGGTAAAAAATGCTCAGCGGTTAAAAACGGCAAAAACCGGAGTCAAACTGGTCGGCCAGGTTGGCGCTGGCCTGCAGGTGTTGAGCGTCGGCAACGAAGCGATCAAACTGAAAAATTCGCTCGACCGTACCGATGGAATTTACAAGGCCCGTATCGACGCAGCGTTTGAAAACTACCGCAAACAGATAACCGCCGCGCAGGAGCTGTTCGCAGAGAAACAGATACCGCTGGACGAATTTACCGATATCAATCGCGAGCGCTGGCTGCTCAGGCACCGTGACCACCTCAGGCAAATAGAAAGCAATCTTGAATACCAGCTACGCGGCGCGCAGCGAGATCACGAAAACGACAGCTGGCTTGATGCCATGATTGGCGCCAAAGGGCTGCTGGGTACCTTTGTGCCGGTGCCGCAGAGCTGGTGGCCGGATGTGCTCAACCCGGAAAACAACTACCCGGGGGTGCAGCCATGAAGCAGCTGACAATACTTTTACTCGCCCTGATCGCGATAGCGTCCCACGCCCAGCAGGTGGTTGAATACCGCTATGACGACGCCGGCCGGCTGATTGTGGCCAATTATGGCATCAAGGAAATTCGCTACGAATACGACGCCTCCGGCAACCTGCTCAGCCGCCGGGTACAAAACCCGCAACAAGAGCCTGGCAATGGCGGCGATGTGGTTACCGAACCAAGCACCCCGCCGGGGCAAGTGAAGTCCAGGCCGGGCGACAAAAACCTCACACTGGCTGCGTTTGTAGTTGAAAATACTGAATCCGACAGCGTGGTGCTCGATACCGTTACCGTCACCATTTCAGGTGGTCGGGCCGGCGCCATAACGGCGCTGAGGTTAGTCAGCGACAGCAACAGCAATCAAAGTGCCGACGTCGGTGAGCCCATTCTGGCGCGTGAAGGCCATATACCCGAAGATTGCATCGTACGGTTTTCACTGGCCCAGCCGATAACACTCGCGGCCGGCGAATCCCGGCGTTTTGTCGTCGTCACCGATTTCTAACGAGGTAAACCATGAAGGTGAATCAAAAAGCATTGATCGTTGCTGCCTGTATTGGATTACTCAGCGCCTGCAGCGGTGACGGCTCCACGCCATACGTTGAATTTGCGGCTCCCGACAACAGTGTTGGCGTGGCAGGAATAGAGGCCACGGCCACCAAATCCAGTACGGGCCAACAAACCCCCCTGGCCGTTAACAATGTGAATGCCAGCACCGTCACCGTAACGCAGTAGAGCGCCAGCGCCGGCAAGGCCAGCTCCCACAGCCGAACCAAAGCCGCAAACTATCGCCTGCAAGGCAGGCTCTGCCGCGAATCGGTGGGAGCCCCAATTGTGGGAGCCGGCCCCGCCGGCGAATAACCCCGGCACCCCGAAAAACCCCAACCCCATCGCCTGCAAGGCAGGCTCCCACCAGCAGCCCCAATTGTGGGAGCCGGCCCCGCCGGCGAATAACCCCGGAACCACGAAAACCCAACCCCATCGCCTGCAAGGCAGGCTC
>NZ_JBFJTH010000221.1:0-5016 GCF_041625495.1 Litorivivens sp.
AGCGCGAGACCGATTGGGCATCAAACCGCTCTACTACGCTATAACAGAATCGGAGTTACTTTTTGCTTCAGAGATCAAAGCTATACTCGCGGGCAGTAACCAGAGCCCCAGCTTAAACCGCGCCATACTGCCGGAATACCTAGCATCCCGATATGTTGCAGGCAACGAAACCTTTTTTGAGGGTGTCCATAAACTACTACCCGGCCGAACCTTATCCTGGTCCGCCGCGAAGGGCCTTACGGAACACCACTACTGGCAGCCACCCAAGGTTATCGAGGATACTCATTTCGGCTATCAAGACCACGTTCACGCTGTGCGCAACGCACTGGACGAGGCCGTTCAAAGCCACTTGGTCAGCGACGTACCTATCGGTCTTTTCCTCTCCGGCGGACTGGACTCTACAGCCCTAGCCGGACTAATGGCCCCGAAGGTCAGCGGGGCAATAAAGACTTTCTCGGTCGGCTTCAAGGAAGCATCGGCGAATGAGCTGCACTATGCACGCCTGGCGGCGAGATCAGTCGACGCCGAGCACAGGGAGATACTTCTCTCACCAGACCAATTCTTTGCTGAGTTACCCCATCTGTTGTGGCACGAAGATGAACCCATCGCATTTACATCGAGCATTCCGCTTAACGTTATTTCTCGACTTGCACGGCAACACGTCAAGGTTGTACTGACAGGTGAAGGCGCGGACGAACTATTCCTGGGCTACGGCCATCGCTACCGAACCACTATCTGGAATACACGCCTCGGTGGCCTCTATGAAGGTACGCTACCCGGAACCTTACGGCTGCGTATAGCCCAGATCATCCCTGACCTACCGAAAAGACTACGACGGTACGCAGAACGCTCATTCCTCGCGCTTGGATGCAACCCCAGGTCCATTTTCTTCGACAATTTTTCGGTATTTCGAGATGGCACGAGACAACAACTGCTATCAGACCACTCACTCGAGGCTAGTCGTGATATCTACAAGCCACATCTGGAAAACTACCTGGCTGCCGGAAGTGACACGCTGGCCTGCATGAGCAATGCCGACCTGCAGACCTATCTTGTAGAACTGCTGATGAAGCAGGATCAAATGAGCATGGCAGCATCGTTGGAAAGCCGGGTTCCCTTCCTGGATCACCGCCTGGTCGACATGGTCGCCGCTATTCCTGGCCGCCACCGGATGCACGGCGGCCGCACCAAAGGGCTGCTTCGCGATGCTGTGAAAGATATTGTTCCGACAGCGATTATGAATCGCAGCAAGATGGGTTTCCCTGTTCCGGTTGGTGACTGGCTGCGCGGTCCGTTTTCGGGAATGGTTGAGGAATTTGTTCTCAGCGAACGAGCACAGCGGCGCGATCATTTTAACCGTGACCACCTGTCTCGGCTCGCCCATGAGCATCACAGCGGGAGCGCCAACCACGGCGACCAGCTATGGCTTCTGATCAATCTGGAAATGTGGCAACGCATCTATATCGACGGCGAACCTCATGAGCAGATGTACTCAGGAATAGCCAGTCGCTCGGTACCAAACGCATCCTCTATTGACTCCGCAGAGTGGGTATCCGTATGACCATTAGCATGCTTAAACTAGCCGATTCTGAACTTCCCTCCCCGAGCACGAGCGGCATCGATGAATCATACAGCGACCTTAGAATTGACCAACTGAGAATCCTGTGGGTAAAGGTGGGCGGGCTCTGGCCACTCAACAGCGGTGGGCGACTGCGTAGCTTTCATTTGATTAATGAGTTATCCAAGCACAATGAGATGACAGTAATTACGACTCACACCCCGTCTGAAGACCCACAAGCGCTTGCGGCACAGCTTACGACCTGCCGCGCTATTCGCTCAATACCCTATACACCAGCAAAAAAGCACAGCCTTCGATTTCTGCTCGCCTTAGCCCGCTCACTGTTCACGCGTCTACCGGTGGATCTACATAAGAATCGCATTCCGGCGCTAGGCAGAGAAGTCGCGAGCCAACTTGAGTCGGGCCAATTTGATATTTGCATCGCTGATTTTCTCGTCGCAGTACCCAACTTACCGAGAAATCTTAAAACGCCAATACTATTCTTTGAGCACAATGTGGAATTCATGATATGGAAACGTCTACAAAAGACTCAGAACAGTCTCATCGGTCGCGCACTTCTCGGTCTTGAATGGCGAAAAATGCGGCGTTACGAACATGACGCCTGCGAACGTGCTGGCGTAACTGTTGCGGTTTCCGAGGATGATCGCAAACAGCTTGCGCTGGGCGCTCCCAACAGCAGGATTGAGGCGATTCCAACCGGTGTCGATGTAGACTATTTTAAACCTGGCGACATCGCACAGGAGATACCCACTGAGCTCGTATTCACTGGCTCCATGGACTGGCACCCTAACGAGGACGCCATGCTCTATTTCATCGACAAGATCCTGCCATTGGTGCGGCGCCAGTATCCGCAAATAACTGTGACAATGGTTGGCCGCAACCCCAGTGAATCACTGCGAAAGGCAGCATTATCTGCGAATGTATGCCTTACCGGCACCGTAGCTGACGTAAGACCTTATATCGAACGCGCCGCCATCTACATTGTTCCATTGCGAATAGGTGGCGGAACTCGACTGAAAATATACGAAGCTCTAGCCATGGGAAAACCCGTGGTCAGCACCACCATCGGCGCGGAGGGCCTCCCGCTTGAGGACGGCAAGCACATTCTCCGCGCGGACGATCCGGAAACTTTCTCGCAGGCTATATTCGCACTGTTAGGGAATCAGAATCAGCGTTTGCGCATGGCCAGATACGGGCGCGAACTGATGGAACAGGAATACTCCTGGAGACGCGTGGCGGGGGATTTCGAGCGTATCTGCAGGAGTCTGGCTAAACACCGCGGCACTTAGACGAAGACGGTTATTAAGAACACTTTAGAACCTTTCAACACCCGTAATTCTTTCTTCTTCATTTCCTAACGACATTGGCGTTAACGTGAGCCCGACCAAAGCGATAGATGCTTATCGGACAACGCTGCCTTTGACTTTTTCGCCCAGAATACCGGGCATATCAACTGGAGTTTATCCCATGAAACCATCAATTAGCGTGTTTGGGCTTGGCTACGTCGGATGTGTAAGCGCAGCTTGCTTCGCGCAAGCTGGGCACCAGGTCACGGGCGTCGATGTTAACGACGAAAAAGTGCACATGATCAACGATGAGGGAAAGTCGCCAATCATCGAACCTGGGCTCGACGCCCTGATTCAATCAATGGTGAGTCGCGGTAGTCTGCGCGCCACAACCTCATGCGGTGAAGCGGTAGCACAGTCCGACGTAGCCTTCATCTGCGTCGGCACCCCGGGAGACCGACATGGGAAGCTTCAACTCGATGCCCTGGCACGCGTCAGCCGTGAAATTGGAGAGGCTCTGCAAGGACGGAACCGGGAATTCACGGTCGTAGTCCGCAGCACAGTACTCCCTGGAACGGCGGAAAGCACAGTTCGCAATGCACTTTTCGCAGGCGCTGGAAAAGAGGCCAAGTCGTGGCTAAATATTGCTGTCAACCCAGAGTTTATCCGGGAAGGCACTGCACTGAAGGATTTCGCGAATCCGCCCTTTACACTGGTGGGATGCGACAACAATAAGACAGCAACCCTACTAAACGACATATACACGTCGGTTGATGCTCCGTTCATTCATACAGAAATCCCCACCGCTGAGACCGTAAAGTACGTATCCAACGTTTACCATGCATTAAAGATCTGCTTTGCCAACGAGATTGGCGATATTTGCACGGGCCTCGGCGTAGACGCACAGGAAGTTATGCGAATATTTCGTCAGGACGATAAACTCAATATCTCAGAAGCATACCTAAGACCGGGTTTCGCCTTTGGCGGATCTTGCCTCCCGAAAGACATCAAGGCACTACTCTACGCAGCTCACCACGCTGACGTCGCTCTACCGATGCTGGACGCCATTCTTCCATCCAATCAGGCCCAGATCAACCAGGCCGTTGAGGCTGTAATGACAACCGGCAGAAAACGTGTGGGTATTTTTGGCCTAGCATTCAAACCCGATACCGATGATCTCCGCGAAAGCCCGCTGGTAACACTGGTCGAAACGCTGATAGGCAAAGGCTGCGATGTTCGAATCCTTGATCACAACGTTGCCATCGCTAAACTCACCGGCGCGAATCGACGCTATATAGTTGAAGAGATACCCCATATTTCCACGCTTATGTGCGATAACGTACACGCCTTGCTCGACCACGCCGATGTCGTCGTTGTCAGTGATGCGAGCGAATCGCTGGAACTGGTGCGCCCCGATCAAACGGTAATCGACCTTACCAGGGGAGCACTGACAGTGAAATCTGCCGTGCAGAAAGCAAGCTGATTCCGGCGTGAAGAACTGGTCGCATCATCGAAGCAGCTCGGCGCTCGGGCTGTTAATCGTATCCGTCGCATTGACATCGGCAACCGATACTTTCGCCCTAGGCGTCACGCCTGAGTTACCCAGGGTTCAGGCGGCAAGCGCCGCTCATTCTGAAGGCATCGTTATAAACGTAAATGCCGGTGATGATTTACAGCAGGCGCTTCGTGAAGCCAATCCCGGCGACACTATAGCACTGGAAGCCGGCGCGAGTTTTGTGGGGCCGTTTTTCCTGCCAAGAAAATCTGCTGCCGACAACATTGTACTCAAACCAGAAGGAAAGCGTTGGATCACCATAAGGTCCACCAATACTGATTCGTCTTTACCCGCGCCCGGTATCCGTGTGTCGCCGGCGAACGCTTCATCGATGGCGAATTTATCGTCTTCTTCGGGCGCTGTAGTTACAACCGAAAGTGGCGCTAACCACTACAGATTCGTCGGTATAAGATTTAGTCCGACAGAATCACCTTATGAACGACCGATCAAAGAGCTCGTCCTCCTCGATGGCAGCGGCATGTTCAGACGACCTATGGAAAAAGCGGATTTACCACGCCAGTTCATATTTGAACGCTGCTATTTCCAGGGTCATGCAATACTCGGAACCCGTCGTGGCATCGTCATTAATGCAGGTC
>NZ_JBFJTH010000222.1:0-5015 GCF_041625495.1 Litorivivens sp.
GAAATCGAACTGAATGGCGGCGTTGATGTAGCTCTGGCACATGTTGTTGCCGTCGCCAATCCAGGCCACTTTCTTGCCCTGAATGCTGCCGCGATGCTCCACATAAGTCTGGATGTCGGCCAGCAGTTGGCAGGGGTGAAAGTCGTCGGTCAGGGCATTGATTACCGGTACCGAGGAGTACTCGGCAAAGGTTTCAATAATGTCGTGGCCAAAGGTACGCATCATAATGATGTCGACCATGGATGACATAACCCGGGCGCTGTCTTCAATGGGTTCGCCACGGCCGAGCTGGGTATGCTCGGGTGCGAGAAACATGGCGTGCCCGCCCATCTGTGCCATGCCGGCTTCAAAGGAGATGCGGGTGCGGGTAGAGGATTTCTCAAACAGCATACCCAGCACATAGTTGTTAAAGCGCGGCGTTTCCGTGCGCGCTTTGTGCTGGGCTTTCAGTTCAATTGCGCGCTGTATCAGCTGCTGCAATTCGCTGGGTGAGCAATCCATTAAGCTCAAAAAATGCCTGACGGCCATTGTGATTTACTTCTTGTTGGATTTGCGACGATCAGGCGGCGTTGCGTTGCGCGGCCCAGCTTTCAATCAGTGGGCACAGCGTATCGATCAGCTGCTGAACTTCGTCTTGGTTGATAATAAGTGGTGGCAGCAAGCGCACCACCTTGTCGGAGGTGACATTGATCAGCAGGCCGGCGTCCAGCGCTTGCTGTACCAGCTCGCCGCAGGCGGCTGCCAGTTCAATGCCTACCATCAGGCCTTTGCCGCGTACGGTTACCACGCCTTTGATTCCGCTGAGGCGTTGTCGCAGACCGTCGCGCAGGGCCTGGCCCATTAGCTGGGCGTTTTCAATCAGCTTGTCATTCTGCAGGGTTTCAACCACTGCCAGTCCGGCAGCACAGGCCAGCGGGTTGCCGCCGAAGGTGGTGCCGTGATTACCGGGCTTGAACAGCTCGGCGGCTTTGCCGTGAGCCAGACATGCACCAATAGGAATGCCGCCGCCGAGACCTTTGGCGGTAACGACCACATCGGGCATGATGGTGCTGTGCTGGAAGGCAAAATATTTGCCGGTTCTGCCGTTACCGGTTTGCACTTCGTCGAGCATCAGCAACCAGTGGTTTTTGTCGCACAGCTCGCGCAGCTGTTCGAGGAAGCCTTCGGGCAGCATGTTGATGCCGCCTTCGCCCTGTATTGGTTCAAGCAGCACGGCGCATACGTCGTGATTGTTCTTGGCAATGGTTTCCAGTGCTTTGATATCGCCATAGGGCGCGCGGGTAAAACCATTGACCAGCGGCTCAAAGCCGGCTTGTACTTTGCGACTGCCAGAAGCAGTCAACGTGGCGAGGGTACGACCGTGAAAGGCGCCTTCCATGACCACGACGGTGGGGCGATCAATATCGCGGCTGTGGCCGTACAGTCGTGCCAACTTCAGCGCGGCTTCGTTGCCTTCGGCGCCAGAGTTGCAGAAAAACACATTGTCCATGCCAGACAGGCCGCACAACGCGTCGGCCAGCGCCTGCTGATTTTTAACGCCGTACAGGTTGGAGGTGTGCAGCAGTTGGCCGGCCTGCTCCTGAATGCGGCGTGTCAGTTCAGGGTGGGCGTGGCCCAGTGCGTTAACGCCGATGCCGCTAACAGCATCCAGGTAGCGCTTGTCCTGCTCGTCTACGAGCCAGACTCCCTCGCCGCGAACAAAGTTCACGGGCAACCTATTGTAGGTAGACATTACCGTATTGGGCATGACCATCCCCAGTGTTTGGATTCTTTGAAAATAAGAACGTAAATTCTTGCGTATAACGTAAAAGGGCAGCCAACGCTGCCCACCGAACGGATCATCATATAACCATTGTGAGGGGCTGGCAATGCCCCTGCGCGCAAGTGTTGGCGAGGCTTTGCCGGCTACTGACCGAAGAACTTCTGCAGCTTGTCGCGGGCTTTCTCCTTGAGCTTTTCTTTGCCGCGATCTATTTCCTCGCTCGCCTTTTCCTTGGCTTCGGCCTTGGCCTTGCCGGCAATAGTGTCGCGGAAGCGGGCAGTATCGAATTTACAGGGCAGGCCTTTGTCGCCGACCAGTGATCCTTTGCACTTCACGGGAATAACGAGGTCTTTCAGCTTGTCGTTTACGCGACAGGCGTTGTCTTCGTGAATATTTCCCAGAATGCGCAGCCCGGCGCTGTAGTTCAGGTCCATGCTGGCAATGTCGACCTGGCCTTTGCCTTCCAGTGCCATGCCTTTGAGCTGGGCGGTGAGGGCGCTGTTGTCGATACTGTTGCCGTTGATGGTAATCGCGCCGCTGAGGTCTTCAAAGCTGGTGGCTTTGGGCCAGGCGCTGGTGTCGATGGTTTCTTTGTGCATCAAGGCAATGCCCTGACAGGCATAGGCGGCCATGCTGGTGCCTTCAAATTTACCCTGTTTAATTGCGAAATCGGCCTTGCCCTTGGCGTTGTTGCGCAGCGCGGAGACGCGGTTTCCGGTGGTATTCAGGTCCAGGTTGATATTGGCGAGACCGGAAAACTGCTGCATTTCGGCCAGCTGAGTCAGCAACGGAAGGGTTTTAACATCGGTCACGTTGGCTTTAACCAGCCAGCGAGGTGTTGCATCGGCGGCATTGATGGTCGCATTGGCCTGAAAACGACCTTCATACAGTTGGCCACTCAGCGGGGAGACTTTGATCACTCCGTCCGCGGCGCTGGCATTGAGCACCAGTTGGCGAATGGGAATCTGATTAATGATCAGCTCACCGGCATTGAGCCCGGCGTCAAAGCGCAGGCCGCGCAGGGTTTCCAGGGGCAGCAGGTCCGTTTCCGGTGCGGGGTCGGCGCTGGCGGCTTGCGTTTCTCCAGCGGGCTCTTCGGGGGTAGGTGCTAGGTAGCGATCGGCGTCAATTTTGTCGAGATTCAGTCGGGCAAATACCGCGCCGGTTTCCAGGGTATAGCGCACTTCGCCATTGAGCTTGGTGTCATCAAGCGCAATATTCAGGGGTTTCAGTGCTACCTGCCCGGGTTCTCCACCCAGCGTTGTGTCCAGCGACAGCTTGCGCAGGGTGTTCGGATCCTGCATGGGCGGCAGACTTTGACCGAGCTGGGCCAGCAGTTCGCGTGGGGAGAATTCGGCTATCGAGAGTGTGCCCGCCAGCTGGGGCGTGCTGTCGAACTGGCTGACCACCAGGTTGCTGTCTATCTGTACCTTGTTAAGCGACAGCTTGAGCGGCGACAGCTTTATCTGGCTCTGGGCCAGGTCGGCGTCAATATTACCGTTGAGGGCGAGGTCTATTTTCTTCTGGTTTGTGGCGTCGCCCTGCAGGCTGACGGTGCTGCTCAGCGAGTCCAGCATGACCCGCTTGAACTGCTCGCCCAGTGTGAGATTGGCCTGGAGCTGCGCGAGGATATCCATTGCCGGCTCGGTGGTGGCCAGATGGAACTGCATATTCAGAGGAAATGCCTGCTGTGGGGTGATATCTGAGGCCTGCAACGCGAAGTTATCCAGCGTGGTGGTCTGGCCGCTCTGGGCGTCGTGGTAATGAACGCGTGTGTCGCTGATGGCCACTTCGCTGATATTGAAGACCAGTGTCTTGGCTTCGCCTTCCGGCGCTTGTTCGGCGGGGCTTTCCTGCGCGTCTGCCCCGGATTCGGGCATTATTCGCTCCCAGTTACCGCGCCCTTCCTTATCAAGCGCTAGGTTGAGCTCCAACCCCGCCAGCTCAAAGCGGTGCACGGCGGGCTGCATCTTAATCAACGAGCGCAGGCTGACGCGGGCCACCAGATGTTCTAGCTCTAAAAAGGGTTCGTTGTCGAGCCGCGCCTTGACTGTGTTCAGCTCCAGCCCCAGAGGGATAAACGACCAGCCGATATCGCCATCTAGCTGCAGGTCAAGCCGGGTATGGGTTTCGGCCGCTTTTTCGATCTGGGGTTTGAAATCATTCGGGTCAAACAGAAATAGCAGGCTAGCCGCTGCGATGCCGACCAGCGCCAATAGGCCTGCTAGGGCAAAAACCAGATAACGCAATGCAGAGGACATGGATAACACTCCTGTGAGTTGAATTGGCGCGGCTGCGCCCAAATATACTGTTATATCTGGGCACTATAGCAAAAGGACGGCGCTAGCTTGTGGAACTGCTGCCAATCTTCTTTGTCGTAGTGTCCGTAGAACAGGTACAATGTCGCAAAGCCAGAGTGGCTGGTGGTTATAGCGAAAGCTTTTAGCGAAAAGCAAGGTGAATGATGGACATCATAGACACGATCAAAAAGCAGATCGAAGAAAACCCGATCATCCTTTATATGAAGGGCTCCCCGAATCAGCCCCAGTGCGGTTTTTCCGCGCGTACGTCTCAGGCGGTCATGGCCTGTGGCGAGCGCTTCGCGTTTGTCGATGTGCTTTCCAACCCGGATGTTCGCGCCAACCTGCCCAAAGTGGGCAACTGGCCAACCTTCCCCCAGCTCTGGGTAGAAGGCGAGCTGGTCGGTGGCTGCGATATCGTGTGTGAAATGCACGAAAATGGCGAGCTGCAAACCCTGCTGAAAGAAGTGGGCGCCAAGCACCCGGCTCCGCAGCAGTAAGTCTTTTTCTTCAAAAACCCGCCCGGCTGGCGCCCGGCGGGTTTTTTTGTGCCTGACCTCAGGTAAAGGTGCAGGTGAAATGTTTTCACCGTAATCTAAACGAGAATACTTTTCATTTGTATTTAGAGTTGGTATAGTCCGCGCACTTAATCTGTAGTTCTCGGTGCAGCAGTAGTGGCACCAATACAATACCAATGGGGAAGACACGATGAAAAAAACTGCTTTGGCCGTGGCAATGGCCGCACTGGCACCCGTCGTAATGGCGGCGCCCACCACAGAAGAAATGTGGGAAACCATCCAGAAACAACAGCGCGAAATTGAGCGTCTTAAGGCACAGTCCAAGCAGACTGACGCCAAAATCGAAGCCACCGCCAGCGCGGTTGAGCGCGGCGGCAACAGCGGCTGGAGCAGCAAGACCTCTATTGGCGGTTACGGCGAGCACCATTTCAATCA
>NZ_JBFJTH010000223.1:0-5007 GCF_041625495.1 Litorivivens sp.
ACTCCAATACATCATATTTCCAACCCATTGCTCGCTGATCATATGCCCGCTGCAGATCGTGGTCGAAGCCCATCACTACATTGTTCTGACCTGCCGGCGCCGGTTTCGAGACGCGGCGCCAGATGTCAGGTCGCGAACTGGAATGCAGCAGCGCCTCAACCGAGGGCACAGAACCGTTGTGCAGATAGGGGGCCGTAGCCCAAATGCCGTAAAGTGGCGGTGCTGCATAGCCCTGTGGGCGTTGTTCTCCCTGGCTGTTCTTCTGTAAATCCGCCAGGTTCTGCACACGGCAGTCTTCGACACGAGCATTGTCAGCCGAGCTGAGCTCGGCGCGTTCTGCGCTGCCCGGCGCCGTTTCAGGGTACCCAACGGCAGTATTCGAATTGCCCTCGTTGGTACCATCGTTATAGGTTTCCATGCGCACCGGATCTGTGTCGATAATGTCGAGTGGCACGACATAACTTGCAATCCCCTCGAGTCGAGGATCAGCAAGAAAGGCGGGATCATTGATAAAGCGCGGTGAGTAGGCCCCGTGACAACTGGCGCAGGAACCATTACCACCAGCTGGTGCTGGCACAACATTACCGTTAGCCCACAGGTTTTTGCTATGAAAAAGTATCGCACCCTCCTGCGCTAACGCCTTATCGATTGGCAGAGGATACAAGGGAGCCTTGCGAGACGTAATGTAGTGGTCGCCGTCTTGCACATGATCACTGCTCCACGAGTCATAATCATTTTGCTCACCTGCAGCGCCATATTTGTTGGTCAAAAGTGGGCTGAACAAGGCGAAATCTACCCGTACTGCATCGCCGGAAAACATCGCGTCTACGAATTTGACCGGCCGCTTGCCCACATTCCACCACGCCGGCGTATCGCCGGTACCCGTGGTTCCGTTTTGAAGCACATCCGCCATCTGCTGCGGTGAGCGCACGCCCGACAACGCGGTGATATTGGAAAACTGTGCGTTGTTGGTGCCGCGCACGCGCCCAGCCAGCCCGGCGCGATCAATCGCCACTCCAGCGGCAGAACCAAGGGCCGCGAAATCTCTGGACGATACGGTGGCATCCAGCATGCCGCCACCGGCGCCCACCACAAACTCCTGCCCCACCTGCGAACCATGACAGCCCTGGCAGTTAGTGCTCACTTCTCCACTGTAAGTACCGTCTTTCAGCCGTGTTTGCACCATTCCAAAGGGAAGCTTACCGGTGCCCCCAAACGTTTTACTGAGCTGGGCAGTTTCATCTATGCCCTTCGCCTGGTCGATTACCGGGTAGGGAAACTGCGCGGATGGCTGCCCGAAACCATAGCGTTCTGCCATCAGCTGATCAAAATTATCGGGGCGGGAAGGCAAGCCCCAGGTAATCCAAAGAGTATTGATTTGCCGGGCAGTGAGTGCCGCTGCACCATGGGGAGAATCGCCAGCAAAGGTGGTGCCCTTGCGAATCATCCGACCTTCGTCTTTGTGACCCTTGTAGATACTCGCCACACCTGACTTGTAGGGTTCATGGGTGCCGTAGGTATAAGCCCTTCCGCTAGCATCAATTTCCGGGGCGGCACCCATGATAATAGAGCCACGCGCGATACTCGCGCGGTACTGCCCGCAGTTTTCCGGATGAGGAAACTCCTTCACCAATTCCGGTACCACATGGCAATCACGCCAAAATGCATTGAAGTAGACGTATTTACCGTCACTCACTCCAGCGCGCACCAGATCGCGCGGGTCATGTGGAAGCAAAGCGGAATCCGGCAAGGGCGTAGCGTTTTTCTTGGTAAGATAAACGCCGTTTTCATCGAAGAGCCTGGCACCATCGGCCTCCACCAGGCCATTGCAGTAGTCATCCCAGAAATGCCCGCCGCGAGCACTGCCTAATAGCGGAAGTAGCGCGTCTACTTTACCAACATCGCCAAACGCACAACTGGCCGGCTCATCCCAGCACTGTAGCAGCGCGGCGACGGCGCGATACTCCGTTGAGTCAAGCCGCCACGGTGTACCACCAGTGTGGTTTTCACTGCTGTCAGAATTTTGGGTAAGAATTGCGTTCGACGTTACACCAGCGCCCAAGTTCTTCCAGGCAGTGTGCATCCGGGTTAAATCTTCAGCTGGGTTAGCGCTGAGCATAAATGTATTGCCGCCTTCCACGTCACCCGTTTTACCCGGCTGATGGCACGTACGGCAATAGCTCAGCAGAGGTTGAACACTGGCCGCAAAATAGCCGTCCAGACTGTCGACATCATCACCGCTATGTCCACCCTCCAGCACAGTCCCCTTTGGATTTTGCGGAACCCCGCTGCTGTCACCGTTGCGGCAGCCAACCAACAACACCACAAGGCTGATAAGCAATAACTGCAGATAATTCGCCGCCATGATTTCTGCCTACCCCGCTATGGAAGCCACTTTCACCCCTACTGTGCCGTCAGGACGTCATCGGATCTATGCCCCCGACAACCCGCTATTGGCCTAAAACCCGGAAACGCATCAATCAAAAAACTCTCAGCATGAACCCGGTTATAGTTTGCTCGTTCTATCAGAAGCGCCGCGAGATCTGGCCTTGCGGCGTGACAGCAACATAGGGCAACGTTAATGTCTGCAGCCACGCCTCTCCGCTTTCGCCCTTCAGCATGGACACCGTGGCCCCAGTACCCGCCACCAGGCACAACGGCGCCAGCACACTGACCTGTGCAAGGTTGCTTGCCACGGGCCAGCCGGTGAAGGGATTCAAGAGGTGGCTGTAGCGCACACCATCGACCAGCATAAAGCGTTCGTAGTCACCGCTGCTGGCAAGCCCGCCTCGGCTGATACTGACAACGTCGATTGCCTGATCCGGTTGGCGGGGGTTGCGCAATCCAATTTGCCAAGGAGAATTATCTGGATGCGGACCAAGCACATGAATATCCCCTCCCAGCTCTACAAGCCCGTGCTCTATTCCATGCTCCCGACAGATATCAGCAGCGCGGTCTGCTGCATACTCTTTTCCGAAACCGCCGAAATCGATCTCCATTCCGGCTTCCGGCAAGCTACACTGCGATCCATTCCAGACAACCCGCTGCCAGCCGATCTTCTGGCAGCATTCAGCCAGTGCTTCCGGCTGCGGAAGTTTGCCACTGGTAAAATCCCACACCTTGCGCAGCACACCGGATGTAATATCGAAAAGCCCGTCACTTTGTTCAAAAGCGGTATTGGCGTAATTCAGCAGCGCAGCCGTTTCGTCATCAACCACCACGCCCGAGCGCCCGGCAAGTTTATTGATGCGTGAAACAATACTGTCATCGCGATAGCGGGAATATTTGGTTTCGATGCGCTGTACTTCTGCCATTGCTGCTTCAGCGGCGGTTTCTACAGCCTGTGCACTTTCTGCATAGAGCTTAAGCTCGCAGGGGCCACCCATCGCGTGAAACTTGAAGGACTGATAGATCAAGCGGTGCTCAACCAAAACTTGAAATATGCCAGACGCTATCGTTGGAAAACATGTACACACGAAGCCTCAAAAGACACGATCGAAACCAAGTGAAAACGTCGTAAATTCCACCAAGCCCGGATTTTCCACTTCAACACTATCGAGCGAATAGCTGTCTTTTGCGCTGTAGCTTTCCAGCTCGGCGCTTAATTGCCACGGGCCAAGCTTCTTCACTAACTTCAGACGCAAGCCCAAAGCGCCATAGGGCGACAGCCGATAGTCACTGGTGGCGTAACCGTCTGGCCGCGCCGACAGAAAATACGGGGCGTAAAAGTAAGCCGCCGTTTGAGAGTACCAACGAAGCGCTGTATCGAAGCGCCAGCTTACGCCTATATTCTGATACCAACCTAGCTCCAGCGTGTGTGATTCTACATCCCAATCATCGTCGAAATAACGATAATCCGCGTGAAACGCAGCATTCGCCGCAGGCACAAAATGTCGCAGCCGAGTAAGCCACACCCACTGCCGCCGATCGTCTGGTCGCGAGTCTGCAAACAGAGGGTTGACCTGATTGGCAATAAAAACCAGCTTGTAGGGATCAGATAAAAAACCCTGCTGATCACTCACACTCAAATTAGTCTGCACTGCCGTACGTTCGTTCACGATCAGGCCGACGCCAACAAAAGCCGTCAGGTTATCCTTGTCTGCCTTAACCACACTGACCGGCGTGGTGCCCTGAGTAGGCTCAAGTTCGTCGTCACTGTAGCCAATGCCGCCCGACACAGTAAGTTGCTGCACTGGAATATTGTGCTCAATCTCGAGCCCTACATTGATGGCTTGATAATCATGTTCGTCGGAATAGCCCGCCAGGTAGGACAACACGGTATCTTTACTGACAAAATGATTAAAGCGACCCTGCACGTCGTAGCGCTCTTCTTTTATCGAGGCGCCACTCATCGCCTGTACCGGCCGCCCATCGGCATCAGGCTGAATATACCAAGGAGAGGCGCCACTCATGGATTCAACCATCAGATCGAGCTTAAGGTCGGCGGCGTGCGTTAATGGTGCCGCGAAACCTAATTGATGGGTATCGATCTCATATCGCTCGCGCGCGCCACCTAGATGATCTTTGCGCTCAATGTCAGCTTCGCGATAATGAGAGACGTGGTAGCTAAGTACGGGCTCACTTACCGGAGCTGCTGCCTCGGTTTTGCCTCCAACTCCAGGCAGTGCCATGGCGGCACTGGTCAGCGCCATCAGCGCAGAGGGTTTCTTGTTATTGTTGTTCATTCGCTAAGCCCTAGTTACAGCCGCAGCCACCACCGCCGGCACTGGCACCACCGTTGCTGGCTTCTTTACTGAAATACACATGCGCCCGATAGGTGGCGCTACTGCCGTCAGGGTCCCAAGCCATTTCAGGTCGCGCCAGATACTGCCTGTCCCAGGGATCAACCCTGGTGACACTACAGGCGCTGAGAAGAAAAATCACGGTCGCGAGACTGAGTATGCGCATTTACCTGTTACCACCAGTGTATTGTTATCGTTGGCTGTTTGGTTGTGCAGGTCTTGGTTCTGTTATTGCCAGCTGTTATTGCCAGCTGTTATTGCCAGC
>NZ_JBFJTH010000224.1:0-4863 GCF_041625495.1 Litorivivens sp.
AGGTATTCCGGCAGTATGGCGCGGTTTAAGCTGGGGCTCTGGTTACTGCCCGCGAGTATAGCTTTGATCTCTGAAGCAAAAAGTAACTCCGATTCTGTTATAGCGTAGTAGAGCGGTTTGATGCCCAATCGGTCTCGCGCTAGAAAAAGTTCGCGCTTTTTGGCGTCCCAGATCGCAAAGGCAAACATTCCCTCCAGATGATGAACGCACCCCGCGCCATATATTTCGTATGCCCTCAGCACAACCTCAGTATCGGATTGCGTCGTAAATGCGGCGCCGGCGGTAATAAGTTTTTGCCTGAGTTCGCGAAAGTTATACAGCTCACCGTTATAGGTGATCCAAGCGTCTTTCGAGGGGTTGCTCATCGGCTGGTGGCCGCCACCGATATCGATGATGGACAGGCGACGATGCGCCAGCGCGACCTGGCCGCGATTCATTATACCGGCACTGTCTGGGCCCCGATGTATAAGGCTATCTCGCATTGCAATTAAACGCCGTTCATCAATGGTGGCGTGAGGGTCGAATTTTAGTATTCCAGTAATACCGCACATGGTTTGGTTCCTGGGAGTAAGTAAAAAGATCGCGGTTGATAGAGAGCTTTGGCAGTTATCCTGCCGAGGCTGGGTCGAACTCGCCCAGAAGCGAGATGGCGCGACGTTTCGCGTCCCCGATGGCCGGTGACTCATCGGGCGAAATATTGGTATCGCAAGGATATATCAGTGTTACCAGTCGAAGTGGCAGCTGCGCTACTGTGGTGTAGGTCACTGCGGGGGCGGGGAGGCGTTGCCCGTAATTGGGTGAGTACCACCCGATCGGAGGCTCTTCGCTACCTTCCGCAATCGCGCAGGTAAGACCCTGTGCTGCGAATGTTCTCAGTAGCAGGTTGCCGTTACGGCCGCACGCCCTTACCCAGCCCTGACTGTCCTGCGCAACTGGCATGGGCGCGAACTGGTAGCGGAGCTCAATTCGATGTTCGTCCGCGCCAAATACATCGTCAACAACGATCCAGTAGTCGGAGGTGATGAACAGGACGCGACGTCTGTGCTTAATAGGAGATTCATTGCTGCCATACGCGGTATGGCTTGCGTCTACGACGCTGTAGCCCGGCATTAGGCTGCATTGACGCAGCCGTGCTGTCGGTCGGCTGTGCCAGGAAAATGCGCCGTTTGGTGAGGCCTGGCCGCGACCATCTATTAGCAGCGTGTTGTGAGCGCCGCTACTGCGAAAGTAATCGCGCCATCCCGCATCGGCGGTATAGCAGTATGTGCCGGCGTCGACCAAGTAATTTTCGCCCCAGCAGCTACATTGAATACTGAGCAGGTCGGCGTGTCCGTGACCGCCACTCACCCGGCATCCCAGCGGCCCTGTATCTACTATCATCTGGTGAGCACGCGAATGCCACCCACTGCGCATGACTACGTAGCCACTGTCGCGAAAGCTATGTAGGGGGTCTGGCAAGGGGGCGCGTGGCTTTGCTCTGGGAGCGATATTCTCTGTATTTTTGCCAAACAACCACTGGGTTTCCAATGCTAGGCTGTCTGCCGCCCAGGCGAATGTGCCGCTATCAAAGAGTACCGCTGCGATCGAGAACAATGCGCGGTAGTCGCCGGTACCGCGCCGCTGAAAAGGTAGCAACCAGCCTCCGTCAGTGTCGCCGATCTGCGGTAATGTGCCATCGGGGCGCCTCAGGTGGAGGAGAAATCGGACCATTTTCTTCAATCTGGTCTCAACGTGTTCAGGTAGTGCGATGTGGTTTTGTTTTGTCAGGATGACAAAGTGGAGATAGGTTTCTACGGTGTAATATTGATAGCGCGTGGATTGCTCGAAATAGCCGCCGTCGGCATATACCTGCAGTGAAATCTGGTCGATAAGTGTTTGGGCGCCCAGTACTCGCCAGCGACCAGCACCTTCCAGCTCGGGGAAGAGCACGCCCACGTAGAAAAGTCCCAAGGCCTCAACGGTAAGGTGTGTGTTAGGTGAAAAGTAGCGGGAGTAATTACGTTCTATAAATCGCGCGTGCTGCTGAATCCAAGACAGCATGGTGTAAAACACAGCCGGAGACAGCGCGCTGGCGCCGCGGAAGAATGATAGCGCCCAGCACCAGGATAACAGACGCATGGCAGCTTCCAATGCGCTGCTCCAGTTGATGCCAAAGCCCGCCGGGTTAGCATCCATCCAGCGGGTTACCAGATCCACGAAGCATTCGGCGTAGCGCTCGTTACCGGTGATCCTGTAGGCCTGACCCAAATCGAGCAGCCATTGGTGTCGACTCAATTCCCAAACTACTTTGCTATCGCCAACCTGCTCTATGGAAAGCGGATCGATTCTGCTCCAGTGAACAAGCGGTGGTTCCCGTCCGGCAACTGGATCGAGATGCCAGTTGACTGGATCTCCAAATGACAAGCTGCCATAGCCGAGTATGTCGAACTTTCCGGCGCAGATTGCGTCAGCGCGGGAAATGATGTCTTGCGCTAACGCCTTATCGTTGAGTAAAAGATTGTTTGCTATCTCATCGGCGCAGACTGTATCGCCGGCACCGGCGAAAAAGCGAGTTGATAGAAGGTTCTGAAGGTGTATTTGCAGTTCAGCTTTTGCCGTATCGCGACCTTCTCCACCAAGCCTTGACACCATATCGCTGAGCGCGTTGTCACAGTAGCGGCTATCGAAAGTGCATGAGGGCGTCAGCGCTGGGTTACGCTCCTGAGTCGTTAGCCGCTCAACCATAATGTAAGCATGCTGCCGACTGCGAAAAGCCAGCTCTGAGGGGCCCATTTTAAAGAGGCGTTGTAGTTTCATCGATGCATTTTTCCTCTCTTCTGACACTGGATTTTCCGTCCTTAACCACTAGCTGGTAACAGTCGAGCCACTCGCCGCGGACGTTATCCCAGGTATACTCTTTAACTTCTTGGCGCGCCGATAGTGCTATTTCTTGAGCTGCCTGCGGTTTTTCAATCAGCATCGCTGTTGCGTTAGCGATATTTTCCGGATGCGGTTCGTCTGCCAGCAGCCCGTGTGTTCCGTTGCCTAGCATGTTTGGGATATCACCTGTTGGCGTGGATATGACCGGTAGACCCGCAGCAAACGCCTCGAGTATCGAAATAGGCTGGTTGTCAACAGTTGATGCGTTCACGAATATATCTGCGTCGTTGTAGAGAGTAGGCATATGGTCTGGTTCTACCCGGCCAACAAACGTCACGCCGGATAGGCCTTTGGACGCTACCCACTGTTCTAAACTGGATCGCTGAGACCCATAACCGGCGATCGTAAGTGTTGCCTCCGGATACTGTGTTTTCGTGATCGAAAATGCGTGTAAGACTTTGTCTACACCGTAATGCCTTTCAAGATTTCTATTGGACAGTAGTCTGGGGCGGACGCTGGAGCGCTCGCGATACGAAAAACTGGAAATATCGACAATGTTACGAATAACACGCGCATAATATCCGTGGCGGTAGAATACAGATTGTAGGTACATGGAGGGGACAACGATCGAGTCGGCCATACGTAGCCAGTGATGAACTAGGCATCCCCAGTTGGCCAGATGATCGTTTGCTTCGCCACTGTGATAGTTCAGGATCGTGGGCTTTGAAAATAGCTTGGCCGCTAGCAGCGCAGGAACTGGTGCCAGTAGGAAAGACCAGTACGACGCAGAGAATATATGTACCACATCAACCTGACGCAAACGCGTTAGGCTCGGCACATATAAGCACTGATTAAGCAGGGTTCGAAGCACCGGTATACGCCTCGCCCAACCCAGACCCTTGGGAAAACGAGGGTTCACAGCGATAGTGCTGACTTGAATGCCGTCGGCCATAAGCGATTCGACAAGGCTTCGCGCCTGCACCCCTTGGCCACCCAAAATATCGAGGCTGGGCGCGACAATTGCCACACGGAGAGCTTTCTCAGTTTTACGACTCATTGCGCCCGCATTCCACCTAAAGGCTTGGGCGACGTGCGCCAATTGCGCTTGATGTTTGACTGACCTTCGATGCGCAGTAGTGGCGCGTCGAGAAAGCGGCGACACCATAGTTCAAAACTAATAAGTGTCCAGAGCTGCAAATCCAGCGATCGACCGCGACTGTGAAGCTGTAGCAGGTTTTCAATATAGCCAGAATTAAAAATATTCCTCGCCTGACTGGTGGGCGACAGCAGCAGATCATGCACGAAACTGTTTAAATCTCCGCGGAACCATTCGCCGAGGGGTATTGCGAATCCCTGCTTGGGGCGATCAATAATGTGATCTGGCAGTACCCCTCGCATGGCGCGTTTAAATATATGTTTGGTGTTACCGTTTCGCAATCTGAACTCTGATGGAATCGTCGCAGCGAACTCCACGAGTTTATGATCCAGCAGGGGGACACGCGCTTCGAGTGAGTTGGCCATACTCATGCGGTCGACTTTAGTTAGGATATCAAGGGACAGGTAATTCTTGATGTCCAGATACTGAAGCGAGGAGAGCCAGTCGCTGTCGTCTGCGGGCAGCGATTGGAGCATACTTTGCCAAGGGTCGAGCGACAGTATCTGTTCGCAAACTGGGGATTGAAAAAGCGATTGCTGCGATTCTCTGTCAAACAGTGTGCCGGCATCGAGGTAGCGATCAGGCCCATCAAGCGCGATATGCTTGAGGAAATTACGTCCCTTTGTGCCTTCTGAGAGTTGGCCGCCTACCGCACCCATCAGAGAACGCAGCACGCCGGGAATATAGCGGTAGCGTCGTTCGCGCTGTTCGACACAATATCGATCGTAACCCGCGAACAATTCGTCTCCGCCATCACCCGATAGCACAACCTTGACGTGCTGGGAGGCGAGTTTAGATACCATGTAGGTTGGGATCGCCGAGGAATCGCCAAATGGCTCGTCCATGTC
>NZ_JBFJTH010000225.1:0-4779 GCF_041625495.1 Litorivivens sp.
CAAAGGCTTTTTCCACTGTACTGTCCGACTACTGTAAAAGGGGAGGGCGATGGTAGCAAAAGTGAACAAGGCTGACCATTACCGTGGCTTCACGTAGATGCGTATTGTGGCTTAAAGGCCCCGCCGGAACGGGTTACACTGTGCGCCTTTTACGCAGTGCAGCGGAGACAAGCTTGAGTACCGAATTGGAAACCGTCAGGGATTTTTTACGCTGGGCTATCTCTCGTTTTGGCGAGGCCGACCTGTATTACGGGCACGGTACTGATAACGCCCAGGATGAAGCCTGGTTTTTGCTGTGCTCAGCCCTGAAGCTACCCTTTGATCTGGATGGTCGTCTGCTGGACGGCCGGTTGACGAAAGATGAGCGTGAACGCGTGTTGGCTCTGGTTGAACGTCGAGTCAGTGAACGTATTCCAGCCGCTTATCTGGTCGGTGAGGCCTGGTTTGCCGGGCTGCCGTTTCATGTCGACGAGCGGGTGCTGGTGCCCAGATCGCCCATTGCAGAATTGATTGATGTTGGGTTTGAGCCCTGGCTCGGGGGGCGTGAGCCGCGGACAATTCTCGATCTGTGTACCGGTAGTGGCTGTATTGGGATAGCCTGCGCCATGGCGTTTCCGTATGCCTCTGTGGTTCTCAGCGATCTGTCAGAAGATGCGCTGGCCGTGGCCCAATCCAATATAGTGCGACATGGTTTACGCGATAGGGTAAATACGGTTCAGTCTGACGTGTTTTCGGGATTGAAGGGGCAGCAGTTTGATCTGATCGTTTCTAACCCACCGTATGTAGATGCGCAAGATCTTGCAGCGATGCCGCAGGAGTACCATGCAGAGCCCCCACTGGGCTTGGGCTCTGGCAGTGATGGCCTGAACATTACGCGCCAGATCCTGCAGGCGGCGCGCGAACATCTGACAGAAGGTGGTCTGCTGATAGTGGAAGTGGGGAACAGCGGCGCCGCGCTAGAGGAAGCCTACCCGGAGCTACCGTTGACCTGGGTTGAGTTTGAGCACGGCGGTCATGGTGTATTTGTGATTGCACGAGAGGATCTGCCTGCGCTCTGACGGCGGCAGGGGATTTGCGTATAATTGCCGCTTTGCGGTTTGCAGCGAGTGAGAGATGTCCGGGAATACCTTCGGAAAATTGTTTACGGTTACCACCTTCGGCGAGAGCCACGGATTGGCGCTGGGCGCTGTTGTTGACGGTTGCCCACCGGGGCTGGAAATCACTGAGGAAGACCTGCAGCGTGACCTCGATCGTCGCAAGCCCGGCACCTCTCGCTATACCACGCAGCGTCGTGAAGCCGATGAAGTCAAAATTCTGTCGGGGGTATTTGAAGGGAAAACCACCGGTACATCCATTGGCTTGCTGATTGAGAACACTGATCAGCGCTCCAAGGATTACAGCAAAATCAAAGACCGCTTCCGCCCGATGCATGCCGATTACACCTATACCCACAAATACGGTGTGCGTGATTATCGCGGCGGTGGTCGTTCGTCGGCACGGGAAACGGCGATGCGGGTCGCGGCTGGCGCCATCGCCAAGAAATACCTGCGCACCCAGTGTGGCATTGAAGTGCGCGGTTATCTCTCGCAGTTGGGCCCTATTGCCATAGAAAAGGTCGATTGGGATGTGGTGGAAACCAACCCGTTCTTCTGTCCGGACGAAAGCAAGGTCGAATCCATGGAAGGCTTTATGCAACAGTTGCGTAAAGACGGTGATTCCATTGGCGCCCGCCTCAATATCGTTGCCAGCAATGTGCCGCCTGGTTTGGGCGAGCCGGTGTTTGACCGCCTCGATGCGGAACTCGCTTATGCGCTGATGGGCATTAATGCGGTCAAAGGCGTGGAAATTGGTGCCGGTTTTGATGCGGTGGTCGCGCGTGGCAGTGAACATCGCGACGAGATTACGCCTCAGGGCTTTACCGGCAATAACGCTGGTGGCGTGCTGGGAGGCATTAGTTCCGGGCAGGATATTGTTGCGTCAATCGCCCTGAAGCCCACCTCAAGTATTCTGGTTCCCGGCAAGACGATCGATGTGGATGGCAACCCGGTCGACGTTGTTACCACCGGTCGTCACGACCCTTGTGTTGGTATTCGCGCGGTGCCCATTGCCGAAGCCATGGTTGCCCTGGTGCTGATGGATCATCTGCTGCGCCATCGGGCGCAGAATAGCGGCGTGCAAGTAACGACGCCAGTTGTATCGGGTAATGCACCAGGCACAAACGTTTAGGGTATGGCGCTCCCGTACTGGCGCCTTTCTGGGTTTTACTTCGCCTACTTCGGGCTGTTAGGGGCCTGGCTCCCGTACTGGGGGCTCTACCTGCAGGAGCTGGGCCACAACGCGGTAGCCATTGGTGCGCTGTCGTCTGCCGTGATGGCAACCAAAGTTGTGGCGCCGAGTTTGTGGGGGTGGTTGGCTGATCGCTCTGGGCGTCGTTCTACCATTATCCGTGTGGGCTCCTTCCTGGCTTTATTGATCTTTCTCGGTGTTTTCTTTCGCACCGATTTTTGGTGGTTGATGGCCGTCGTGGTTGGCTACAGCTTCTTTTGGAATGCGGTGCTGGCTCAGTTTGAAGTGGTTACCCTGTCTCATCTGGAAGGGCAATACCATCGCTACAGCCTGATTCGGGTGTGGGGCTCTATTGGCTTTATCGTGACGGTTGCCGGTATTGGCGCCTTTCTCGACTATTTTTCCATTCACCTTTTGCCCTGGATTTATACTCTGCTGTTGGCGGGCATCTGGCTCAGCAGCCTCACGGTGGCAGAGAAGGCGGGCAATGATCAGCGCGATGAGCGCGAAGGCAGCCTCTGGAGTATTGTGAGTCAGCCATCGGTTGTGGCATTTTTTGTTGTCTGCATGCTGCTGCAGATAGCGCATGGCCCGTACTACACCTTTTTCAGTATCCATCTTGAAAATCTCGGTTACACCAAAACAGTAACCGGTGTGCTCTGGTCGCTCGGGGTACTGGCAGAGGTCTTCCTGTTTCTCGTGATGCATCGCTTGATGGGCGGTTTCAGTCTTCGTTCCATCATGCTGGTAAGCCTGCTGCTGTCGGTAATTCGCTGGTGGCTGATTGGTTATTTTGCTGACAACGTTGTGGTACTGTTTTTCGCCCAGCTGATGCACGCTGCCACCTTTGGCAGTTTCCATGCGGTGGCAGTTGAGTTGGTCCGCCGCTACTTCAAGGGGTATCAGGGGCAGGGTATGGCACTCTACAGCGGCCTGAGCTTTGGTGGCGGTGGTGCGCTGGGGGCAATTCTCAGCGGTATGTTGTGGGATTATGGTGCAGGGCTTACCTTCCTGCTCGCAGTGGTCGCCTCGGCGGCGGCCCTGCTCATTGCCTGGCTGTACATGCTCGATCACCGACTGACGGTGTGAAATCGCCGCGCTTTTGCGCGCTTTCTGCTTGGCCTGGTCAGCGCCCGCAGGTAACATAGTCCTCCATAACAAATTCCTCGGGAAAAGAACCAGTTATGGCAGAATCAATTGTTTACGGCTGTATCCGCGATATGGTCGGTGGCAGAGGCGAGGCTCAGGAGCGGCGCCTGACTAACCATTCCGTCATGCAAAGCCTGCCCAGCGCTGATAGCTGGCCGCTGCTGTCTCGGGAGATGTTTTCACCGGCGCCTGCCGCCGTGGATCTCGATGACGTTCATACCGATGTGATTCATTTTGGCAGTTCCTACAAAGCCATTGAACACGAGTGGAATACCTGGCTAAAGCAGTTTGAGCGCGTACTGCGCGGCATGTACTGGGTTTCTGCCACTGTGCATCTGGAAACCCTCTACAATGGCATTCACACCTTTGTGTGGGAAACCGATTCCGACTACCATGAGCCCAACAGTTCCAATATGTCCATGCGTTGTGAGTGGACTCACGAAGCTTCCTTTTAAGCGCCGTATTTTGAGTATTCCTGAGCTTTACCGGCGCTGGCGCAAATACAGCACTTCTGTTTTGGCAGTACTGGCTACGGCACTGCTGCTGTGGTCTACCGTGTTTATCTTCGATGTGCCAGCGAAAGAGGTTTTGGCCTTTCTGGCGGTGTGCATTGTCGGGGTCGGCGGGATCATGCTAGTAGCATTTGGTGCCAGCTGGGTCTTGGCGAAGGTACGCAGCCGAAAATAGCGCGAACCAGAAACCGGGGTCGTATCGAGTATTTTTTAGCCACTTGTGCTTTGGTGGGGCTTGGTCAAAAAATACTCGATACGACCCCGGTTTTTTTGGGTGAAAAAAAGGCCCCCTAAGGAGCCTTTAATTATTCACGTGTCCCAAGTCAGGGCAGCAGGTGCTGTACTGCGTCACGCTCTTCGGCCAGTTCCTGCTCGGTCGCAGTCATCTTGGCGCGGCTGAAGTCGCCAACTTCAACGCCCTGAACGATTTCCCAGTCACCACCTTTGCAGCGGCAGGGGAAGGAGTAGATCAGGCCTTCGGCAATGCCGTAGCTGCCGTCGCTGTATACGCCCATGCTCACCCAATCGTCGCCGTCGGTGCCCAGCGCCCAGCTGCGCATGTGGTCGATGGCTGCGTTGGCGGCTGATGCTGCAGAAGACGCGCCACGAGCCTTGATGATCGCTGCGCCGCGCTGTTGCACGGTGGGGATGAAGTCATTTTCGTACCAGGCCTGATCAACCAGGTCGGTGGCTTTCTTGCCGTCTACCTTGGTGTTGAACAGATCGGGGTATTGAGTGGCAGAGTGATTGCCCCAAATGGTCATGTTCTTCACGTCGTTTACAGTCTTGCCGGTTTTTTGGGCAATCTGGGTCATGGCGCGGTTGTGGTCCA
>NZ_JBFJTH010000226.1:0-4693 GCF_041625495.1 Litorivivens sp.
AAAAAAGTCTAACGCTTCTTCCGGTGAGGAATGTGAATCGCATGCCCGGCCACCGCGAGTGCGGCCTCGTGAACGGCTTCAGACAGCGTCGGGTGCCCAAACACCGTGAGCCCGATATCTTCGGCACTGGAGCCAAATTCCATGGCAATGACAACTTGCTGCACCAGATCCGCAGCACTAGCGCCAATGATGTGGCAGCCGAGGATACGGTCGGTTTCGGCGTGAGCAATCATCTTGACCATGCCTTGTGAATCGTTGGCGGCAAGCGCGCGACCGCTGGCGACGAAAGGAAACACACCCACGTTGTACGGCGTGCCGTCGGATTTCAGCTCTTCTTCGGTTTTACCCACCCAGGCAACTTCTGGGTGAGTATAGATAACGCTCGGAATCACATCGTAGTTCATGGCTGTTTTCTTACCAGCAATGCGCTCGGCTACCATGACACCCTCTTCTGAGCCCTTGTGGGCAAGCATTGGGCCACGCACGATATCGCCTACGGCGTATACGCCGGGCGCATCGGTTTCACAGTAGTCATTCACAAAAATAAAGCCGCGCTCGTCCAGATTGACACCGCAATCTTGAGACAGCAGATTCTGGCTTTGCGGGCGGCGACCCACAGCCACAATCAATTTATCGAAAGTTTCTTCCTGCTCTTTGTCGCCGTCGTTGTATTTCACAGTCACCTTTTTCTTGGCAACCGTGCTATCCATCACGCGGCAACCAAGACGGATATCCAGGCCCTGCTTTTTAAAGATTTTGGCGGCCTCTTTGGCAATCTGCTGATCGACGGCTGGCAGAAAATCGGGCAGCGCTTCAAGCACAACCACTTCGCTACCCAGACGCGCCCAGACACTGCCCAGCTCAAGACCGATTACACCAGCGCCGATAACCCCCAGACGCTTGGGCACACTCTGAAACTCCAGCGCACCAGTGGAATCAACAATAATGTCCTGATCTATCGGGGCAGGCGGGATTTCTACCGGCAAGGAACCAGCAGCGATAATTACATTTTCCGCTTCCAGAGTCTCAGTCGAGCCATCTTCTTTAGTTACTTCAACTTTCTTGCCGGCAAGTAGCTTGCCTGCACCGTCAATGGCCGTTACGCCATTGGCTTTAAACAGCCCGCCGATACCACCCGTGAGCTGGGTCACCACCTGATCCTTGCGTTTGATCATAGCAGGAACGTCGATCTTCAGATCTTTGGCGGTGATGCCGTGGGTGGCAAAATCATGGGCCGCTTCAACGTATTTGTGGGAAGAGTCGAGCAGCGCCTTGGACGGAATACAGCCCACGTTCAAGCAGGTGCCGCCGTGGGCGGGCTTGCCGTTCTTGCCTTTGTTCTTTTCGATACAGGCGGTTTTGAGCCCCATCTGTGCAGCGCGAATGGCGGCCACATAACCTGCGGGGCCAGAGCCGATGACTACAACATCGAATTTCGACATAAATTCAACCTTCTATAAAAACTGTGTTCCGAGTGAATGGTCAGCGGGCGCCATAAGGCGCCCGCACCACAGACCGGCTTATAATCAGACTTCCAGCAAAATGCGCGCCGGGTCTTCGATGAGATCCTTGATGGTAACGAGGAATTGTACTGCTTCCTTGCCATCAATCAGGCGGTGGTCGTAGGACAGGGCCAGATACATCATCGGCAGTATTTCAACCTGCCCATTGACGGCCATCGGGCGCTCCTGAATTTTGTGCATACCCAAAATCGCGGTCTGCGGCGGGTTCAGAATGGGCGTAGACAGCAGTGAGCCAAATACACCACCGTTGGTAATGGTAAAGGTTCCGCCCTGAATATCGTCGATACCGAGCTTACCGTCGCGAGCACGCAGACCAAAGTCGCGAATCTTGTCTTCTACATTGGCCAGACCCATCGCATCGGCGTCACGCAATACCGGCACTACCAGACCTTTGTCGGTAGATACGGCAACACCAATGTCCTGATAGCCGTGGTATACGATGTCATTGCCGTCCAATGAGGCATTAACCGCGGGAAAACGCTTCAACGCTTCACAAGCCGCCTTGACGAAGAAGCCCATGAATCCAAGACGCGTGCCATTATGGGTTTTTTCGAACAATTCTTTGTATTGGCTGCGCAGCTCCATAACCGGCTTCATGTTCACCTCGTTAAAGGTGGTCAACATGGCCGTGCTCTGGCTCGCATCGAGCAAACGCTCTGCAATACGGGCGCGCAAACGGGTCATAGGTACGCGCTTTTCAACGCGCTCACCGACCACGAGGTTGTCAAGCGAGGCTTTTTCCGGTGCCTGCGACGCACTGGCTTTCGCCGCTGGTGCCGGCTTGTCGGTCGCCTTGGGCTGCTCCATGTGAGCAACAACATCTTCCTTGGTGATTAGACCGCCCTTACCGGTGCCCTCAATAGCTGTGGCTTCGAGACCGTTTTCTTCAATCATCTTGCGCGCGGCTGGGCTGACCTTCAGGTCAGCGCCGTTTTTGGCTCCGGCGCTGTCTTCGGCTGGTGCGGCTTTATCAGCTGCTGGCTTACTGGCGGTTGCCCCTTCCTTGAAACGACCAATCAGCTCGTCGCTGAGCACAGTTTCGCCTTCGCCTTTGACAATTTCTTCGAGCACGCCATCGGCTGGCGCGACCACTTCCAATACCACTTTGTCAGTTTCTATATCCACAATCAGCTCATCGCGCGAGCAGGCTTCACCGGGCTGTTTGTGCCAGGTGGCAATCGTGCCGTCGGCCACTGACTCTGGAAATGTGGGTGCCTTGATTTCGGTTGTCATCAGTAATTCCTAATACCTGTTTGTCAGTGTGTATCCAGACGCAGCGCTTCATGAATAAAGCGGGTCTGTTGTTCTATGTGCAAAGCGGTATAGCCGGCAGCTGGTGAAGCAGACGGGTCGCGCCCCACATAACCGAGCAGCAGATTCTTATCTGGCCGGAAACTGTGCACCACGCGCAGTATGCGGTGACGGCTGTTATACCAGGCACCCTGGTTACGCGGCTCTTCCTGACACCACACAACCTTTTTCAGATTCGGGTAACCGGCGATCACTTCTTTTAGACGATCGTAGGGGAACGGATACAGCTGCTCCAAACGTACAATCGCAATATCATTTTTCTCGTGTTCGCGGCGCTTATCCACCAGATCGTAGTAGACCTTGCCACTGCACAGAATCAGGCGCTTCACCTTGCTCTTGTCGAGGTCGTCTACTTCGTCAATCACAGTCTGGAAGCTGCCGTTGGCCAGCTCTTCCATGCTCGATACCGCATCCTTATGTCGCAGCAGGCTTTTCGGCGACATGACAATCAGAGGCCGACGCATGGGGCGAATCATCTGCCGACGCAGCATGTGATACACCTGCGCTGGTGTGGACGGCACGCACACTTGCATATTGTGTTCAGCACACAACTGCATGAAGCGCTCCAAACGCGCCGAAGAGTGCTCAGGTCCCTGCCCTTCGTAACCGTGCGGCAGCAGCATGGTCAGGCCACACAGACGCTGCCATTTGAATTCACCGCTGCTGATAAACTGGTCAATGACCACCTGGGCACCGTTGGCAAAGTCGCCAAACTGGGCTTCCCAGATCACCAGGGTATTGGGCTGGGTTGTGGCGTAACCGTATTCAAAAGCCAGTACCGCCTCTTCCGACAGCAGCGAGTCATAAATGGTAAATCGCGGCTGATTTTCAGAAACGTGCTTGAGCGGCGTATAGGTTTGACCATCTTTCTGGCTGTGCAGCACCGCGTGGCGGTGAGAGAAGGTACCGCGCCCTACGTCCTGGCCGGTAATACGCACGGCGTAGTCTTGCTCCAGCAACGTGGCGTAGGCCAGCGTTTCGGCAAACCCCCAATTGATGGGCGTGGCGCCGGCTGCCATTTTGCGACGATCTTCGTAAATCTTGGAGACCTGACGCTGCAGTGAAAAGCCTTCGGGAATAGTGTTGATGGTGTTAGCCAGTTCCCGCAGACGCTTTTCTTCAAAGGTGGTATCGCCGGGTGCACCCCAGTCATGTCCAATAAAGGGCCGCCAGTCGACAAACATGCCGCTGTTAGGCTCCATGACCAGACTTTTGACCACGTGCTTACCTTCGTCAAGCGCGGCACGGTATTCGGTTTCCATCGTGTCGACGCCTTCTTTGTCGACAATGCCCTGCTCAATCAACGAGGCAGCATAAAGCTCACGTGTCGATTTTTGTTGTTTGATCTGGGCGTACATCAGCGGCTGCGTACCAGACGGCTCGTCGGCCTCATTATGGCCGCGACGGCGGTAGCACAACAGATCGATAACGACGTCTTTTTTGAATTCCTGACGGAAGTCCACGGCCAGCTGGCTGACAAACAATACCGCTTCGGGATCATCGCCGTTCACATGGAAGATGGGTGCCTGCACCATTTTTGCAACATCGGTACAGTACTCGGTGGAGCGCGCATCTTCCGGACAACTGGTGGTAAAACCCACCTGGTTGTTGATCACGATATGAACCGTGCCGCCGGTGCGGTAGGCGCGGGTCTGCGACATCTGGAAGGTTTCCATGACCACGCCCTGCCCCGCAAACGCGGCATCACCGTGGAGCAAGAGCGGAATAACGGAACGACGTTCGCGGTCGTGATACTGATCCTGTTTCGCTCGCGCCTTGCCGAGTACAACTGGGTCAACAATCTCAAGGTGAGACGGGTTCGCCGTCAGAGATAAATGAACCTTATTGCCATCAAACTC
>NZ_JBFJTH010000227.1:0-4688 GCF_041625495.1 Litorivivens sp.
TGGGTTCAAGGGTCACGCGGCCAACGGTATCTCCGGGGTTTTTACTGCTTGCTCCCGGCCGGCAGTTTGCCCACCATAAGCGCATGACAACGCTCGAAAAAACCAACCTCCGCAAGCAGCTGCGTGCGCAACGCAGGGCGCTTTCAGACGCCGCTCAAAAGGTCGCCAGCCGCGATCTAGATCGCCGCCTGAGAAAATTAACGCCGGCCCGACGTGCCGGACATATCGCGTTTTACCTACCCAACGACGGAGAAATATCACCCCTGCTCACGCTGCAGCGAATGGCGCGCCAGCAGCATGCCTGCTATCTGCCTTGCCTCGCCGGCAAGGCGTTGATATTCAGACGTTTTCAACCCGGCCAGAAATTGCGCCGAAATCGTTTCAACATTCCTGAGCCGCCCCAGCGGCGCGGCAATGCGCGCCCAGCCCACAAACTCGATGTGATATTTTTACCGCTGGTTGGTTTCGATACTCAGGGTAATCGATTGGGAATGGGAGGCGGCTTTTACGATCGAACCTTAAGTCATCTGCCTCGACAGAAAACGCGCAGGCCTTTACTCGTTGGATTGGCACACGACTTCCAACAAGTGGAACGTCTGCCAGTGCAAAGTTGGGATATTCCTCTGGATGTCATTGCGACCGACAGAAGACTTTACTGGTTATCCCGGTGACGAGCCGTCGTAGGGACATTGAACGGAGGTAGCAGATAAACTACCCCACTCGCAAAACACCTACAGGCAGCCACCTAAAAGATGGCTTTTACCACGACAAAGAAATCGGCTTCAGCGCGATCCAGCGCCGCTTCATCCACATTATCCTCTGACAATGATTCCGCAATGACGGCGCGTACCTCAAGCCAATCCCAAGCGCTCAGCGTCGCACGAATACCCGCATCAGCAATGCTACTTTGATCGCCCAAATCGACCGAACCCAAGGCGCCGGAAGCATTTTCATACTGTGCCGCACCATATTCTGCAAACACTCCACCAGCCAGAGAGAAGTCCCCCAGCTTCCAGGTATGATTGAAACTGAGGTCGGCATGATAGCCGCTATCACCGACCAGCACGCCCGGAAGATACGCGCTGAGCCTATCAACACCGCCAAGGACCCACTGTTGTTGCTGCGGCAGCTGCTCGTCGCTCAGCTGAGCGTTCAAGGCCAACCTGAAGTTACTGTTGGCGCTGAACGCGTAGATGGCTTCTGCCTTCGGCTTGATAACGACAAATTCAGCCGTTCGCTTACCTACCGCCATCCCGGCAGATTGAGAGTCTGTCCCGAGCGTGCCCTTATCACCACTTATACCGCCCTTTATCGCAGCTCCGAGCTTCCAATTCAGCAAGTTCTCGCGGTGCTGTTTAGCTTTGTGATAGGTCGCACCCACCTCCAGCGTTGCATAACGCTCGTCCTGTACCACCTGATCTATATTTGAGTCGATGAGCGAATCGGTATAATCCAGTCGCTGAGACAGGGTGAAGCGGTGATCGATATCACTGGAAATCACCTGATTGCCTGTTATCGCCAGCTGATCGATTTCCGCATCCAATTCAACGTCCCGTTGGGTGGAGCTGGCTGTCGGTAGACACAACAGGCCACCGAAGCCGCTGGGTACAACACAAGCCGTCGATGGAACACTGATGACACCCAGATCTCGTACATACTGCGAATGACGGCCTTCTATACCGTAGAGCCCAAAACTGTAGGCCTTATCCAGCTTCAACTGAAACTGATGATAATCCTCCCCGTCACGCGACTCGCCCCAATCACTGATCGCGTGTTCATAGCCGCCTGACAGCTGGAAACCACTGGAAAAGTTATGTTTGAAACCCAAATCCAGAAAATAACGCCCGGCAAAACGGCTACCCTGATTGCCCAGCTGCACGATGAAATCCGTCGCATCGTGCTCTGCATCAGCTGTTTGGTTAAACACAAGGTCGAGCGCATCCGGCCTTTCAGGCGACGCTTCATAACTTACGCTGTAATCAAGCCCGCTACGCTCAGATTGAATATCCGCCAGCACCTGACGCGTGGAAAACTCTTCACGCGTCAGGTCAGCATCACCAGCGAGATCCTTAAAGTGACGCTTTACAACCTCATTACCGCGAATCTCTCCCACCCGCATCTGCACGGCGTGGAGATAGACAACGTTGTTTGCAGGTGCCGAGTAGAGTAATCGCACCAAGAGATTGCCATTGTTATAGCTAGCGGAATTGATCATAAGAATGAGCTGTGACGGTGTTTGTGCTTTTACAAACAGGGCGTCGAGCTCACCGGCACTGAGGCCGTGATTTCCTGTCAGTCTGATTTCGTACTGCCCCAACTTGCGTGCATACGGCAGACTGACTTCGCTGAACGAAGAAATCTGCTGCGATGAAGTCAATACCGGAGGTAATGCGGGCGGCAAGTCAATAGCCATAGTAAATTCCCAATCATTGTCTTTGTTAACAAGCTAAACGATCACTAGAGATGGCGCCGAATCTCGCGGCGCCTCATTCGCATCAGGTGTTGTTGGGTTTAGCGGTGTCCTGCGGGCGGGTGCTTTCCGGCGCTGCTGAGTCAGCCGAATTGCCACTTGTGTTGCGATTGTCGCTAGCATCACGTTCGGCGGCACCCGTCTCTTCGAGAAACTCCAGCACCTCGTCGTAACTACTTTCGGCTTCAGCCGCTTTTTCTTCACGGCGTTTTGCTTCCTCAGCATCCAATTGCGCTTGACGTTCACGCTTCGCCGCTTCCTCCTTAGCACGCTGCTGCTCTTCACGCGCTATTCTTTCCCATTTCTGGGCGTCAGCTCTGGCTTTTTCCAGTTCGGCTCGCGCCTGCTGCTCACTGTTAGGGGAACCTGTGGAGGACTGCTTTGGCAAGCTCGCTGTTGCCTGTTCTGCGCTGCCACCCTGCGCAGTCGCTGCATGCTGCGCCACTCGTCGATTGGCGTTTTCTGCCTTGATCGCAGCGAAGGTTTGCAGATCTACAACGGTGAGCTCCACACGCCGGTTTAGCGCGCGCCCCTCAGGGTAATCCGCACCACTGTCTGTGGTATTCGCAGCGATAGGGACATTTTCACCAAACCCACGGAAGGTCAGCCGCTCGGGCTTAATCCCATAATTCACAAAGTGCGTATAGATGGCGCGGGCGCGTTTGTATGACAGCTCGTCGTTATAGCTGTCGGCACCTTTGGAATCCGTATGTCCATCAATAGCAATCAGGGCATTGGGATGTTTTTCGATGATACGACGCGCTTCCTCCAGCAAAGCCTTCGAGGGCTCGGTAAGATCCAGAGAGTCGAATTCGAAATTGACACCGCGCAAGACCAGCGACGTGTTTTCATCCAGATGGCAACCTGTGACAAACACATCGGCACCTTCGGGTGTATCTGTGCAATCATCGACATCATCACAAATGCCGTCGCTGTCACTGTCGCCTTCGGCACAGTTGGAATCGGCCAGTAGCAGAGTATCCTCACCGCCCGAGTCTCCGCAGGCAAGGCCTTCACACTCGCCACCGCCGGGGCCACTGCCATCGCCATTATCATCGCTTCCGACGTCAACGGATATTCCACCTCCGTCGCCAGAATTATCGCCACTGATGACGGCTCCAGCGACACCATCACTATTGCCGCTATTGTCGCCCGACAACACCGCAACGCCTGCGGTACTGCCGTTACCTGCGTCGTCTCCGTTAATGACACTCACGCCCGAGAAACCACCGTTTCCGGCGTTGTTTCGACTTAGTGCACCAACACCGGCAACGCCCCCGTTGCCCGATTCATCGCCGTTGATCGCCCCCACACCGACCAATCCGCCGTTACCCGCATTGTCCTCGTTAACCGCGCCAACGCCGACCAATGCGCCGTTGCCTGAACTGCTGCCGCTGATTGCGCTTAAAGCCAGCGTTTCACTATTGCCCGCCTGATCACCCCCAAGCACCGCAACACCCGCGACACTGCCGTTACCAGAGTTATCATCACCCGCCACCGAGATGCCGATCAGGTCGCCATTGCCTGAGCCACCGCCGGAAATCACCGCCAGCCCAATTAGGCCACCATTGCCGCTCGCACCTGGGGTCAATATAGCGACGCCCGCCAAACCATCGGCCGACGCGTTACCAGAATTGTCGGAACCTGCGATAGCCAAGCCCACGGCCTCATCCGAAAAGCCCGGCAGGGTTACCGCATTGGCCAAGTCAAAATTAAGCGCGTCTCCAACACCCGACAATGCACGCACGGAATCAACAACCGGGACGATCACGGCACCGTCCGGGCCCACGGTGTTGCGAAGCGCATCAACCAATGCGCTGTCGGGAGCCAAGCCCAACATGGTGGTCAACTGATCCAGCCCGAGAAAATCTAGCGGGATAGCCGTACCGCCATCCGGGTTGCCAAAACCCAAAAGCTCGGTGCTGCCCAACGTCAATCCTAACCCGTTTTCCGGTGTAAAAAGGTCCAGCCCTAGCACATCATTGTCGCCGGTACCGGTGGGGTTGAGCACATCAACTTCAACGCCACCACCGCTTGCGCTGCCATTTATAAGTGAATTGAGCCCAGTTTGACTGAGCAGGTCTGAGACGGGGTCTGCGATAGCCAGCTGAGATACGAGGCCGAAAGCTGCAGCACCGACAAGGCGCATGGATCGGGTAAACATTTTATCCCTATAAAAGTAATACGTTTAAAACGTGTGTGCAAAGAAGAAAGTTAA
>NZ_JBFJTH010000228.1:0-4687 GCF_041625495.1 Litorivivens sp.
GCCGGCAGCCCCGGCAGTGGTACTTAGGCACCCGCAGATGCAGTGTCAGCACCTGATTGCCCTGGCGGGTATGCTTTACGGTACGCCAGTAGGACGCCTTGATCCGCAAACCCGGCACTTGGCAGTGCTTGCACGGCGGCCTGACGCCCGGCTTTGCCCAAACCTATATACCTTGTGTTCGTACTACCCGTTCAATCTCTGGGCCGGGTATGCCTATAATCCTCTTTACGTGGGATATCGGTAGCTCCATTAAACTTGTCATCGCAAAATCAGTCTAATGAATGCGGGTTTCTCCCTTTAAAGATTAAGAGCCATTCCCGATGCTGAAAAGCGGATCACCGAGGTGGTATAACCAGTGGTTTCCGGCAGGATTACCCTTTACCCGAGCCAGCATCGCAAGGAGGCGATATGAGCACAGATAAGCAAATTGAAATTTACCAGTCCGACGACGGCCAGACTCAGATTGAGGTGCATCTGCAGGCCGATACCGTCTGGCTAAATCGGCAGCAACTGGCTGAGCTGTTTGGCCGTGATGTGAAAACCATCGGCAAGCACGTTAATAACGTCTTCAGTGAGGGGGAGTTGGAACGTGGGGTAACTGTCGCAAAATTTGCGACAGTTCAAACCGAGGGGGGCGTACGGTCGAGCGGCACGTGGAGCACTATAGCCTCGATGTGATTATCTCGGTGGGTTACCGCGTCATCTATCGGCAATTGGCATTGTTTAGCCTGACTGCGCCTGGTAAGGGCCGAGTTGTTCCGCCAAAATCTGATGAAAATCGATAATGCTGGATTCATAGGTGCCGAATAGCAGTTTCTCATTGGCGCCGGAACTCATCCCGATTTGTGCCTGTTCACAAACAAACAGATCTTCAGCCTGAAACACACCGTTTTCAATAATACTGTAGGCGCGCTCCCAGTGTGCAGCGGCTTTTTCATCCTGAGGTGGTTCTGGAATCAGGCAGCCGTGCACGCAAACGGTTTTGCTGGCGCTCTGTGGAAACAGTGTTAGGTAGCTGATGTAATCCGGGTGAACAATTAGTGTAGTGTTCGGGTACAGAAAAAAAGCGCAGCTTGCATGATGCCGTAAATCCCAGTCTTGTTCTGGCAGTGAGAGAGCATCGCTAAATTCCTGACGGGCAACTACTGAAATGATGTTGTCACCTTTGCGTTCACTTTTGGCAACGCAATCCAGAAACAACGGACCAACGGTTTTACGGTGCAGGCGAACAACGTGATAGCCGTCGAGAAAGGCCTCGATAATCAGCTTCCAATTGGCGTCTTTTGTGGTCACCGACTGTCTGAAAAAGGTATGTTCTGCCAGTCCAAAAGCGCGAAAATCTTCCTTCAGTTCGGCCATACCATTTGGTAGTGCGGCGCTGCCCGTCGGTGTGCCAGATACCAGAATCAAACCTTCAAGAATGGTGAGTGGTAATTCGGTGAGTCCAAGGCAATCTTTGTCTAATTCATCGAAACACTCATCCTTGAGTGGAATTTTATGCAGGCTACCGTCGAGATCGTAAATCCAGTTATGGTAAGGGCACACAAAAGTCGTCCGATTTTCAACCTTATCGGCGTTGCTAAGGCGAACGCCTCGATGCCGGCATACATTCAAGAAGGCGCGTATTTTCTGATCTTTGCCGCGTACCAGCAGTATGGGCTTGCCGCTGTGATCGTGCACAATGTGGTCACCACTATTCGGCAGCATCGACACATGTCCGACGACAAGCGGCGTGTCTGCAAAAAGTTTACGTTGCTCTGCCTGAAACCAGCGTTCGTCGGTGTAAAACGCTGGGTCGGCCGCGCCCTGACGCGCTTGGGGTGGTCGCGATTCGCGAACATCGTCGAGTAGCGAAGCAAACACGCGGGTCTGTGCAGGTGGTTGCATATTAAGCCTCCAGTGCGTCGATGAACTGTTGCCAGAGTTTTCGGCCCTTGGCGTCGTAATCCACCATAGCGGCCACTAGCGCGCGACGGTTGTCGTGGTTAACCAGTTCTTCTGGCAGCAGTGGGTCCATTAAGAGGAAGCGGACGGTGTCGCTGCCCAGTTCCATGGTTTCGGAAAGCAGAGCGGGGCTAGCGTTCGTCAGGCGCTCGTTGGCGTCTCGCAATTGCACCAAGCGCTGCTGGTATTCCTTATCGAGGACGAGGCTGTCCCAAAGCGAGATAAGCTCGCGCTGGCAGCTATCGTCGGCCTGTTCAATACGGAAGCTGCCTTGAATGGCGTCTAGATCAAGTGCCTGCAGATCAATCACTAGCTGTTCCAGGCCACCGTGCAGGTTGTCGGGGCGTACCCAAATGCCCAAGCGCCAACGCTGCAGGCCACGCAATGCCAGTGCGCGTTGCTGACGACGAAAATGGGCGCTGCTGTCTGCCGCGAGGTTGCCGCAGGCGATAGCAAGCCAGTTGCCGTGCCATGGTATGAGCTGTTGCTCGAGGTGGCGCCAGCGCTGAATTTCTGTGCGCAGTCTGGCTGCGCGCTCGCTCAATTGGTAAAGGCCGCGCGAGGGCTTTTCAAGCAGGCCATCACTTACCAGGCGCGATAGAGAGACCCGCATCTGGTTGCTGGTGAAGTTGAAAACACCGCCGGCCGCTAGCAGGCGACGACTGAAAGCCATGGCCTGAGGGTCGGCATCAAGTAAGTCCAATATCAGACGCTGAGGCGTCAAGCAACTACTGGATGGCTGTATCGACAGTGATAGCATGTCAAAACATTACACGCATTGATGTAGGGGTGTCAATTTATGTAATGTTTTGTGCGGCACTAATACTGGGGTACCCCCGGGGAGTTAATAGGCCGGTTTTCAGTCCAGCGAGGCTTTTACCAAAGGCAGAACGTTTTCCAGTATTTTGCGCTGAGCCTGCTCATTGGGATGGATGCGGTCGGCCTGCATCAGGGCGGGATCAAGCGCGATGCCCTCTAGGAGGAAAGGCAGCAAGGGCACGTTCTTGGCGGCCGCGACAGTATGGAAAGTCTGGTGAAAGGCATCTGTATAGGCCTTGCCGTAATTCGGGGGAATATGCATGCCCAGCAGAATGACATCGCTGCCGGCCTTTCGGGCCAAATCAATCATTGTCTTGAGGTTCTTCTCCAGCAGGGCAGTGGGTTGGCCACGCAGGCCATCGTTGCCACCGACTTCCAGTAGAATCAGTTCTGGCTGATAGTGTGATAGCAACGCGGGAAGCCGTGCTTTTGCACCGTTGCTGGTATCACCGCTGATACTTGCATTTATGACCTTGCGAGGGGCAAGCTCCTGCTGCAGCAGGGAGACCCAATTGCGGTTTTCGGCGACGCCAAATCCGGCGCCAATGCTGTCACCCAGTACCAGTATCTGTGCTTGGGCAGCGGCGGCAATTAGCGTCAGGTACGCCAGCATTACGCGCCTAGAATATAGCGATAATCCGGTGACGAGTGCTTCGGTAAATCTGGTTTTCATCTAACGTGTTTTCCGTAAAATTTACTGGGCCTGAGGGTTTTCTGCTCGGACGTGCATCGGTCAGTCTGGTGAACGCTATTTAGTGAAACCATCAGGCTGGTTTCGAATATTACTGCATAGTGTAAGGCCGGTGCGGCGAAATCAAGCGCCTGTCGAGTACTGGCTTTGTAGCACCGTATTTGTACGGCAGTGTGTCGCTGTTATCAGGCAGGAAAATTCGGGGCCAAAGCGCGCCTTGCAGCACTGATTCGCGTATTCTTACGTAACAAAGACAATTCAGATTTTATGGGGCCGACGCTACTGCGCGGCCCAACCTTGGGGTGGTCATGATACGCGCAGAAAATGTGAGTAAACGAGTTCAGGTAGCCGATAGTGAGCTGAGTATCCTGAAAGAAGCGAATCTGACTATTGAGTCTGGTGAATCGGTCGCGATTATCGGTCCGTCGGGCTCGGGGAAATCCACCTTGCTCGGCCTGCTGGCTGGGCTGGACGAGCCTAGCAGCGGCGATATATGGCTCGGTGGTGAGCATCTCAATGGGCTCAATGAAGATGGAAGGGCGGCATTGCGGGCCCGGCTGGTGGGCTTTGTATTTCAATCTTTTCAATTGTTGCCCGGTCTGACTGCGCTGGAGAATGTGATGATGCCGCTGGAGCTGCGCGGTGATCGCAAGGCAGCGCAGGTATCTCGTGAGTATTTGGAGAAAGTGGGGTTGTCACACCGGCTGGATCACTATCCCCGGCAGCTATCTGGTGGAGAGCAGCAGCGAGTTGCACTGGCGCGCGCTTTTGCACCGCAGCCGGGCATCCTGTTTGCCGATGAGCCTACGGGGAATCTGGATGCGGCCACGGGCGCCAGTGTGAATGATTTGTTGTTTAGCCTGAATAAGGAAAGCACGACTACTCTGGTGCTGGTTACACATGAACCTATTCTTGCCCAGCGATGCGAGCGGCGCATAACGCTGGAGGCGGGTGCGATTGTGGCTGACAGTCTGGAGCCTAGCATTGCATAACACAGTGAATGTAGCGCAATCGAATGCGAACCGTGCCCCGACGAAACAGGCCAGCGTGAATCACCTGAAGTGGTTGGTGCGTGAATGGCGCGGTGGAGAGTTAGCGCTGCTTTTGGTGTCCCTGATTCTGGCGGTGACCATTGTCAGTGGTGTGGCGGGTTTTGCGGATCGTTTGCAGCGAGGCATCGTGGGTGAGAGCAATAAGTTCCTCGCTGCGGACCTGGTATTAAAAACGCCGCGA
>NZ_JBFJTH010000229.1:0-4630 GCF_041625495.1 Litorivivens sp.
ATACTGGGGCGCTGGTAGTATTCGTCGCGGTTCGCCGCCACAATGAGCGGGTACTTGGGGTGGGCCTTCCAGGCCACTACAATCAGGCACATGGCTGTGGTTTACATTGAGCATGTGGGCGCCATAATACCAAGGTTTTCTAGGCTTGTGATTAAATGAAAAACGAAAAATTCCCCGTGCGGCGAGAGGATAGCGCCCACTTGTGCTGTTAGTTGGCTACCTGCTGCTGGGTGCGGTGGCCGGCCTTACGGCTGGTCTGTTTGGTGTCGGTGGTGGCCTGATCATTGTCCCGGCACTGGTGTTTGCGTTCAGCTTTATGGATTTTCCCGCGACAACACTCACCCAGTTGGCGGTGGGGACCTCGCTCGCTACCATTGTGTTTACATCGGTCAGTTCGGTGCGTGCCCATCACGAGTACGGCAATGTCGATTGGCGTTTGTTCTGGAAATTGGCGCCGGCCATCGCGGTGGGTGTGGTTCTGGGTGTACACACGGCGGCGGGCATGGCGGGGCAGTTATTGCAGGGGCTGTTTGGCTGTTTTGCCCTGCTGATCGCCGCCCAGATGGGGTTGGGGCTGAAGCCTAAACCTTCCCGCGTGGTGCCGGGCCGGGTTGGCCTAACGGCTGCGGGGGGCGTGATAGGCTATGTTTCAGCCCTGTTTGGTATTGGCGGCGGTTCGCTTACCGTGCCGTTTCTCAGTTGGTCGAATGTGGTTATGCAGAAAGCGGTCGGTGTTTCTGCCGCCTGCGGTCTGCCCATCGCCATTGTCGGCTTTGCCACGAATATTTGGGCTGGCTGGGGGCGCGAGGATTTGCCTGCCTACAGCAGCGGGTTTGTATACTGGCCGGCGTTTTTAGGGGTTGTACTAACCAGCACCCTGTTTGCGCGCTTTGGTGCAAAGCTTGCCCAGCGTTTGCCGGAAGCTCACTTGAAGCGAGTGTTTGCCCTCTTTCTCGCCGTTGTTGGCGTGCAGTTTATATACAGGAATTTTTAGTTATGTTGCAGCATCCGGCATTTGACCCGGTCGCCGTTCAGTTGGGGCCAGTGGCGATTCACTGGTACGGTTTGATGTATCTGGCGGCCTTCGGCGCGGCCTGGTGGTTGGCGCGAACTCGCAGTCGTCAGGCTTGGCGGCCGGTTTCGCCTGAGCAGGTGGATGATATTATTTTTTATGGGGCGCTGGGCGTGGTGCTGGGCGGCCGGGTTGGTTATGTGTTGTTTTATGGCTTCGACCGCTTTCTGGCGGAGCCGTTGTGGCTGTTCAAGGTCAATGAGGGCGGCATGTCCTTTCACGGTGGCATGTTGGGCGTGATCCTGGCGCAGTGGTGGTATGCCCGGTCGCAGGGCTTGCGCTTTGGTGAGCTGCTGGATTTTGTTGCGCCGCTGGTGCCCATCGGGCTCGGCCTGGGTCGGCTCGGGAATTTTATTGGTCAGGAGCTGTGGGGGCGGGCAAGCGATGTGCCGTGGGCCATGGTGTTTCCGCGCGATCCGTCGCAATTGCCAAGGCATCCGTCGCAGCTCTATCAATTTGCGCTTGAGGGGCTGGTATTATTCGCCATCGTGTTCTGGTTTTCGCGCAAGCCTCGCCCGGCCTGGTCGGTTGGCGCGGTGTTTGTTTTGTTCTACGGCATTTTCCGTTTCCTTGTGGAGTTTGTGCGCGAGCCCGATGCGCATATTGGCTTTGTCGCCTTTGGCTGGCTAACCCGCGGCCAGCTGCTGTCTCTGCCGATGATTCTGGTGGGGATTGGTATTTTGGTGTGGAGCTACCGCAGGCAAAAATTTACTCAGGGTAATAAAGGCTAATCATGAAGCAGTATCTTGACCTGATGCAGGATGTCATTGATAACGGGGTCGACAAGTCGGATCGTACCGGTGTGGGCACGCGCTCCGTTTTTGGGCGGCAGTTACGCTTTGATCTGCAGCAGGGTTTCCCGCTGCTGACCACCAAAAAAGTGCACTTGCGCAGTGTGATCTATGAGCTGATCTGGTTTCTCAATGGCAGCTGTGACAACAGCTGGCTCAAGGAGCGCGGTGTCAGCATCTGGGATGAGTGGGCGCTGGAAGATGGCGACCTCGGCCCCATCTATGGCAAGCAGTGGCGCAGCTGGGCTTGTCCCGATGGTTCAACGGTGGATCAGATCAGCGAGCTGATCCGGATGATCAAGACCAAGCCGGACTCGCGCCGTCTGATAGTTAGCGGCTGGAACCCCGCAGACCTGCCAGATGAATCGGTGAGCCCGCATGAGAATGTGCGCAATGGCAAGGCGGCGCTGCCTCCCTGTCACACACTGTTTCAGTTTTACGTGGCCGAGGGCCGGCTCTCCTGTCAGCTGTATCAGCGTAGTGCTGACCTGTTTCTGGGGGTGCCCTTTAATATCGCCAGTTATGCGATGCTGACCCATATGGTGGCTCAGCAATGTGATCTGGAGGTTGGTGAGTTTGTGCACACGTTTGGCGACTGTCATCTATACCTGAATCATCTCACTGACGATATTGTGTATGAGCAACTAAAGCGGCGCCCGGGTGCGCTGCCAACGTTGCGCTTTGCGCGCAAGCCGGCGTCGATCTTTGACTACACCTTCGAGGATTTTGTTTTTGATAACTATGATCCACAGCCGGCGATCAAGGCGCCAATCGCCATATGACTTGCTTGGCGATGATTGCGGCCATGTCGCGCAACCGGGTGATTGGTCGCGACAATGCATTACCCTGGCATATTTCTGCAGACCTGAAGCACTTTAAGGCGACTACTCTGGGTAAGCCGGTGGTGATGGGGCGCAAAACCTTTGATTCCATTGGCCGCCCATTACCGGGGCGCACCAATATTGTGGTGACCCGTCAGTCCGGCTGGCACGCTGACGGTGTGCGCATAGCGCGCAGCACCGAGCAGGCTCTGCAGCTGGCAACCGAGGTGGCCGAGGCCGATGGTGTGGCAGAAGTTATGGTGATTGGCGGCGAGCAGCTCTATCGGTCGCTGTTGCCTCATGCGCAGCGGCTCTATCTCACGCAGGTGCAGGCCGAAATCGAGGGCGACGCCTATTTTCCGGCGCTGGATGAAGGTTGGGTGAAGGTGTCAGAGCAGCCTGGTATGGAAGGTGACTGGCGCTTTTCGTTTGTTGTTTACGAGCGCGGTGCGTAACGACGCTTTCGGAAAACAGCGGTTTTTTCGGTCGAAAAAGGTGTTACCCGGCTGGAACTTGTCGCCACCTACTAACAATTTTTCACTATTTTTACGTGGCTTTGTTAATTTTTTGTGGCAGTTGGGGTTGTGAGTTGGTCAATAAGTGATCTCCACTATGCCTTTTAGCCTGAAATTTAACCAGATTGTTACCTCGATTTAATAAAGTGTTACCGAAAGATGGAGAGTTCGTAACCACAGTACACGTTTGTGGGCTCGATTTTTGCCGTCACAGTCCCAAGCAGTCGGTCGTTGATTCTTAAGAATGCTCGTGATTAAAATGTGGGTCGCTGTGACCAATTACAGGTTTGTAACTTGCAGCTCTTTAAAGAATAAAACGGTCTGCTTTACACACATGTCCCTAATAGGAAAAGCAATCCCCATGAATATGCATCGATTGAAATCAGTCGCGCTTGCAGTGTCGCTATCTATGCTGGCTCTGACAGGTGCACAACTTCATGCTGCATCGTCTGATGAAGAAGCAGGCGAGGACGCAGCAGCGGCGGCTCCACCGGAGCCAAAAACAACGGTTAAGGAAGTGCTTGCCGTTGGCCACAAGAAGAACAGTGCGGCCCGCGAGTCTCAGGTTCGCATCGACAAGCTGGCATCGCAAACCAGCGATCTGCTTCAAGACTACAAGACCGTGATGAAGCAGGTAGATGGTCTGAAGGTGTACAACGCGCGCCTTGAGAAACAGATCACCAACCAGATTCGCCGAATTAAAGAGCTTGAGAAGTCTATCGATGAGGCGACAATTATTCAGCGCCAGATGATGCCTACCATCATCAAGATGATCGATGGCCTGGAAGAGTTTGTGCGACTGGACGTGCCCTTCCACAGGGAAGAGCGTGAACAGCGTATTGAATTCCTGCGTAATAACCTGGATCGCTCCGATGTGTCTATCGCGGAGAAATTCCGCCAGGTACTGGAAGCGTACAAGATCGAAACCGAATACGGTCGCAAGATCGATACCTACGCCGGTAAAGCTGAGGTTGACGGTGTTGAGCGTGATGTGAACTTCCTGCGCATTGGCCGTATCGCCCTGCTTTACCAAACCACTGACACCGACAAATCCGGTATGTGGAACAACGAGAAGCGCCAGTTTGAGCCGCTGGGCAACGAGTACAAGAGCGCCATCCTGAAAGGTTTGCGTATTGCTCGTAAGCAAGCGTCTATCGATATTATGAAACTGCCGATTCCTGCTCCGGAGGATGTTCAGTAATGAAAAAGACAATGTTGAAATCTGCATTGATCGCTCTGGGCAGTGCGCTGGCAATCGTTTCCGCGCCTGTAGTTGCCCAGGAAGCGAAATCCCTTGATGAGCTGCTGCGCCACGTGGAGCAGGGTCGCGTCAAGGAAGCCAAAGAAAATCGCGCCCGCGAAGAGCGTTTCAAAGCGGCTCGTTACCAACAGCAAGAACTGCTGGACGAAGCCCGCAATATGCTTAAAAAA
>NZ_JBFJTH010000230.1:0-4600 GCF_041625495.1 Litorivivens sp.
CTTTCTGACCTTCTTTCATGCGGGCAATGTAGTCGTCCAGCGCGTGGGTCTGCTCGGCCTTATTGTCGTGGGTAGTAGCGAAACGCAGCAACTTGGCAATTTTTTCGCGGTTGGTGAAATCTTCTGCCGGCCCCTCTTTCAATACCTGGCCAAAGGTTTTCCAGAAGGTCTGGTATTTCTCTGGCTCTTTTTTGGCCAGCTTTTCCAGCATATCAAGCACGCGCTTAGTCAACGCGGCTTTCATGGAATCGACATTCGGGTCTTTCTGAAGAATTTCCCGCGACACGTTCAGCGACAGGTCATTGGAGTCCACCACGCCTTTGACAAATCGCAGGTAAAGCGGCAGGAACTGCTCAGCTTCGTCCATGATAAAGGTACGCTGCACATACAGCTTCACACCGCGATTGGCATCGCGATTCCACATATCAAAAGGCGCTTTTTCCGGAATATACAGCAGGCTGGAATACTCCAGCTTGCCTTCCACGCGATTGTGGCTCCAGGTCAGAGGCTCATTGAAATCGTGAGAGATGTGCTTGTAAAACTCGATATACTCTTCGTCCTGCACCTCGCTGCGATTGCGCACCCACAGCGCGGTCGCCGCGTTAATGGCCTCAAGCTCAGGCAGTGCACCTTCGGCACTCTCTTCTTCGCTCTGCGCCTTGTACATCATCACCGGCAAGGAGATATGGTCTGAGTACTTCTTGATCACAGACCGCACGCGCCAGTCGTCGGCAAAATCCAGCGAGTCATCGCGCAGGTGCAACACCACCTGGGTACCGCGCTCGGTACGCTCTACAGGCTCGATCGAAAAGTCGGCTTCACCCGTGGACTCCCAGTGCACAGCCTCACTGGCTGGCAAACCTGCTCGACGGGTAAACACCTCCACCCTGTCGGCCACGATAAAGGCCGAATAGAAGCCGACACCGAACTGACCAATCAGCTGAGCATCCTTCTTTTTGTCTCCGGTGAGGTTTTTCAGGTACTCGGCGGTACCTGAACGGGCTATGGTGCCCAGATTCTTAATCACCTCATCTTTCGACATACCAATACCGTTGTCGGTAATGGTGATGGTCTTGGCATCTTTGTTGGCGACTACCGTAATCTTCAGATCCGGGTCTTCTTCCAGCAGCGCAGGTTCTTCAAGCGACTCAAAGCGCAGCTTGTCGGCCGCATCCGAAGCGTTGGAGATCAGCTCTCTCATGAAGATTTCCTTGTTGCTGTACAAGGAATGGATCATCAGTTTCAGGAGTTGTTTCGCTTCCGTCTGGAAGCCCATGGTTTCCTTTTCAGCAGTAGCAGACATGGGGGCCCTCAATCGATGTTATTGGAGAAAAGTCGAATTAAGAGGGATATGGGGGCCAAGATCACGATTTCAAGGGGGGCGGTGAAGATAGCCGCCCTGCCACACAGACGAACAGGAGCATCCGTTCGCCTGCGCGTCAGCTAGCCAGCAGGAATGCGGTCAGAGCGTAAATTTCTCCATCAAACGATTCGGTCGAATTTCCAGCTCGTCTACTGACACTCCGGGGTCCATCCCCACGCAGAAAGCCACGGCTTCGGCCACATGCTCCACGTCCATGCCCGTATCCATATAGGGGCCACAGCGCTTGTGCCACAGGTCAAAGCCGTCCTTGAGCTTGTCAAAGTCCCAACCTGAGGCAAACTCGGTGGCCGCCGCCCCCGGTCGCAGCAGGGTGACACCGATGTTTTTCTCCTGCATCTCACGACGCAGGTCGCGCGTTAGACGCTCCACAGCGGCCTTGCTGGCGGCGTAAAGTGAAAGACCCAGCATTTCGTCCTGGTGGTAGGCGCTGGCAGAACTGATATTGACAATACGCGGATTGTCCGACGCTTCCAAAAGCGGAATGGCCGCGCGACAGGCGTAGATGACACCGGCGATATTGATATCCAGCTGGGCCCGGATCTCCTCATCTGAGTATTTTTCAACCAGACCAGGCTTGGCCACGCCGGCGTTATTCACCAGCCCGTCAAGCCGACCAAAGTGGGCGGCGACCGCCCGAACCGCCTCGCCTGTGGCAGCCGAGTCGGTCACATCGGCGGAAAACGCCCTGGCGTTGCTTTCGCCCAACTCAGCGACCGCTTCAGCCAGCCTGTTTTCATCCCGCGCCAGCAAACCCACTTTGGCCCCTCGGCTCACCAGATCTCTGGCTATCGCCAGACCAAAGCCGCGTGAGGCACCGGTTACCACATATACATGGTCTGCAATACTCTGACTCATACCGCAATCGCCACCGTTTTTGTTTCCAGATATTCTTCGAAGCCTTCCGGCCCCATTTCGCGACCGACACCACTTTGCTTGTAACCACCGAAGGGCGCGTCTGGCCCAAGAAAGTTGCCGCCGTTTACGTTCATGGTACCGGTACGTACCTGGCGGGCAAAATTTAGTGCGCGCTCTTCACTGGCCGAATACACCGCGCCCGACAAACCGTAGGGTGAATCGTTGGCAATGCGCAGCGCATCAGCTTCATCGTCATAGGCGATAACTGCCAACACCGGGCCAAAGATTTCTTCCTGAGCAATGGTCATGCTGTTATCCACATCGACAAACACTGTGGGCTCTACGTAGTAGCCTTTTTCCAGGTGTGCCGGACGGCCGCCACCAATGAGTAGGCGAGCCCCCTCTTCCTTGCCTTTTTCAATATAGGCCAGAACCCGCGCGCGCTGCTTCGCGTTAATCAGTGGCCCCATCATTTCCGACTCACTCTCGGGATCCCCGTACGCCAGCATACCCATATACGACTTCAGAATTTCTTCCACCTCAGCCTGCTTCGTTTTCGGAATCAGCAGGCGCGTTGTAATGGCGCAACCCTGGCCCGCGTTGGCGCCAATGGAAAATACACCAAATAGTGAACTGGCCAGATCGGCGTCGTCTAGAATCACCATGGCTGACTTGCCGCCCAGCTCCAGAAACACCCGTTTTACGGTATCAGCCGCATTTTTCATGATGTGTTTGCCGACAGCCGTGGAGCCTGTAAAGGAAACCAGATCCACACGCGAGTCTGTTGTGAGAAAATTACCGATCTCGGCGGGATCAGACGCCGTCAGCACATTAAAAACCCCGGCCGGCAGACCGGCTTCTTTTGCGTAGCGCCCCAGTAGCGTTGAGGTCCAGGGCGTATCGGGCGCGGCCTTCAGTACTACTGTGCAGCCTGCCGCCAGAGCCGGCATACACTTCGCCAGATTGATCTGAATCGGAAAATTCCACGGCGTAATCGCGGCGACTACACCCGCAGCTTCCTTCCAGACTAGGCGTTTACTTCTGACACCCATCACCTCGTACTCACCGATTTCCCGCTCCCACTGGAAACCTTCGAGAAAATCCAGTGGCCAACTGGCCATGGATATCGGGCCGTCGCACTGAGGCCCAAGAGCGAAACACCGGGTAGCTCCCACTTCGCGTTGAGAAGCCTGCCGTAATTCTTCAATATTTTCCCGCATAACCTCAACAAAGCGACGCAACACTTTCAATCGCAGTGCGTGATTACTGGCCCAGTCGGTATGATCAAAGGCTGTGCGCGCTGAAGCGAGCGCTGCGTCTGCGTCTTTTAGGCTGGCATCAGCAGCAACGCCGATAATCTCTTCAGTGGCCGGATTAATGTTCTCGTATACGCGCCCTTGTTCGGCATCAACAAGTTCGCCGTTAATGTAGAGACGCTGTTCGCCAAAAGATGGTTGAGACATGCTCTGTCGTCCTTATTCTTACTTGTAGTAGTGTTTTATCATTAACCGCACCGCGTCAGGATTGACCTTTCAGAAAGGTCTGACGAATATGCTTACGAACTGTTTTGGTTGCGGGAAGCTCCAGATCCAGCTCCTCACACAGTGCCAGCGCATGATCCAGGTCTTTTTCCCCCAGCCCTGCAAACGGCCCAAAAAACTCTTGCATCTGTTCTTCTGTGCACCCGGCGAGGAGCCCCTCCCTACCGGTAATAAACTGCTTCGCCGAGGGTGTGATAACCCCATTTACATCACCAACCGCGTATAAATCGTCGGGACTCAATCCCGCTTTTTTAATCAACGCCACGCCCTCACTGACGGCCGTAAACGCAGCATAGGTGATCAGGTTATTCGCGAGTTTCAATACAATTCCCGCACCGACATCACCGCCGCGAACCACGCGCTTTGACGTTGGCTCAAACATGGGCATGGCCTTTTCCAGGGCAGCTTCAGTCGCACCGACCATGATACAGAGCGTGCCGTCGGCTGCGCCGGCCGCGCCCCCGGTGATTGGCGCATCGATGACTGACATGGAATGGGCTTGCGCATCTTTTGCCCAGCGCAGCAGGTTCGTGCGCAGCACCGTGCTGTGTATGGCGATGACCGAGCCTTCGCGACCACGGGCAAACAGTCCCTCATCGCCGTATAGCAGAGACTCCACATCCTTGTCGTCACGCACGCAGACGCCAATCAGGTCACAGCGTTCGGCCACGTCCCTGACCGACGCAGCGGCTGTAGCGCCCAGTGCCACCATTTCCGCCACAGGGTTTGGCATAACGTCGTAAACGCTCACCTTAAGACCAGCGCTGGCACCATTTTTAATCAGGGTGGCACACATGGGCTTGCCAATATTGCCCAGACC
>NZ_JBFJTH010000231.1:0-4505 GCF_041625495.1 Litorivivens sp.
ACAGTGGAAAAAGCCTTTGCCGAAATCATAAAAAGTGTTGGGGAAGATCTGACGCGGGACGGTCTGGTAGATACACCAAAGCGTGCCGCAAAAGCCTTCCAGTTTCTCACCGAAGGCTATCGCCGCAAGGTCGATGACGTGGTCAACGATGCCCTGTTTGAATCCGACTGCAACGAAATGGTGATTGTGTCCGACATCGAACTGTACTCCCTTTGCGAACACCACCTGTTGCCATTTATCGGCAAAGCCCACGTGGCTTATATTCCGTCGGGCAAAGTGCTTGGGCTATCGAAAGTGGCACGAATCGTCGACCTGTTTGCGCGTCGACTGCAGATTCAGGAACAGCTCACCACCCAGATTGCGCAGACAGTTCAGGAAGTGACTAGCGCTGCGGGTGTTGGCGTGATTATCGAGGCCAAGCATATGTGCATGATGATGCGGGGCGTTGAAAAGCAGAATTCGGTAATGCGCACTTCGGCCATGCTGGGAGAGTTCCAGAGCAATCAGGCCACACGGCAGGAATTTTTGTCACTGGTGGCTGGCGGGCGCTAGGCCCGCGCTGTTGCCGCTTGGTTTTTTATTACTGCCCGCGAACTATCATTCACGGGCCAGACCATCTCCTGCAATCACCGGCTATTTAGTCAGCATCTTCTCTGCCTTCTCGGCAAACTTCTTCGCATCTTCATCAGACGCCTGGGACAGATCGATGTCCACAGGCGGCACGTTCAAGCCTTTCTGCACTGCTGGCCGTGCGCGCATGCGCTCCATCCAGGCCTGCAGATTGTCCAACCCTTCCACTTCCACGCCGGCCCAGAAGTGCACATGCACCCAAGAAAAGTTGGCGATATCAGCAATACTGTAGTCGTCTGCCAGCCAGTCGCGTCCTTTCAGACGACCATCGAGCACTTCGTATAAACGACGGGTTTCATGCTGATAGCGGTCGATGGCCGCCTGAATTTTTTCGGGAAAGTAACGATAAAACACATTCGCCTGCCCCTGCATGGGCCCAACGCCACCCATCTGAAACATCAGCCACTGTATGACCGCATATTTGCCCTTGGCGTCTGCGGGCATAAGCTTGCCTGTTTTCTCCGCCAGGTACTGAAGAATTGCACCCGACTCAAATACGGTAATATCAGTCTCGCGATCAATGATTGCCGGTATCCGGCCATTGGGGTTTATCTGCAGGTACTCTGGCGACTTCTGCTCATTTTTGTCCAGCGCTATGGCCTTGAGCTCATAGGGCAACCCCAGCTCTTCCAGTGCAATGGATGCTTTCCAGCCATTAGGCGTGGCTGCTGTGTACAGTTCAATCATAGTGCCCCCTCTTGCGTTGCCAAAAATTCACGAATCAGACCCGCTATCGGCACGGCACTTTCCTCCATATGAAAGTGGTGGCCTCCGGGCAGGTTCTCCCGACGGAACTGCGGAATCAGATCCGTCAGAGCGTCCAGGCCGGGATATTGCGCATAGCCTTTTTCTGCAGCAATCAGCATAACAGGTTGTACGAGCGCACGGAGGAAGGCCTCGATATGCGCCTGCGAAAGCTTAAACGCAGATGCGCCTTTAAGACGCTGGTCTGCACGCCAGATCCAGCCGCCGTCCACCTTTGCTGCGCCCCTTTCCGCTAAAACTCGAGCCGCAGGTTCATTCATTCCCGTGGTTCTCTGACGCAGTGCTATCAGCTCATCAAGCGTTGGATAAACCTTGCTCGGTTTTGCTGCCAGCACCTGCGCATCGCGCAAAAAGTCTCCCAGCTGCTTCGGGGATTCCTCTATCTTGACCGAGCCTGGGACCAGCCCGTCGAGACAGATCAGACGCTTTACCCGTGCCGGGCAGCTGGCCGCCAGCAACATAGACATCATCGCGCCACGAGAGTGCCCCAACAGATTAAACTGCTCCCAGCCCATCATGTCCGCCACCGCGAGCAGCACCGGTAAATCATCCCAGATATTGTAGGTGGCCTGCGGCGGTCGGTCATCGCTCAACGCATTGCCCGGCATATCAAGCGCCAGCAACGTTAACCCGCAACGCCCCAGCGCATCAAAGCTTGCGGCATTATCCAGCCAGCCGTGCACTGCCAGCATCGGCTCGGTATCGCCCTGCCACCAGCGCGCTCGCACTGTAAGGCCGTCGAGTTCAAAGGTCTTTTCTTCGGCGGTTATTGCGCTCATTGGCGCCTCACTATCTGCTCATAGGAAGGTGCGTGCCGCAACCAACACAGCCGCCCTGCCGCCTGCGCCACCACGGGTAGGTCAATCATGGCCATACTGGCCGGCGCCATGACTTCCTCAATATCCGCACCACAGAACCAGGTAAGCAGGCGACTGAACAGGGGGTTGTGCCCGACCAACAACATTCGCTCGGGCACGGCGTGCTGCAGCATCTGTTCAAGGGTTTGCGGTGATACATCGGGTAGCAGGCTATCACTTTCCAGCGTGTTCATTTGCGAATACTGCGCCAGAAAGGCATCAGCCGTTTCACAGGCGCGCTGCAGGGGGCTGTGAATCAGCAGCTCGGGCTCCCATTGAGAAGACAACCAGCGGGCAGCCAACTGAACCTGATGCTGACCGTGAGCGGTAAGAGGGCGAGCTGCATCAGTTGGTGCATCCCATGACGCTTCGCCATGTCGAACGAATACACACTGCATCAACGCAAACTAAAATCTACATCCCGGGTCTGGTCGGCACTCATCATGTTGGCGACCACATCATCCAGGGATTTCTCGTTGTAGATGATGTCGTACAGGCCGCTTGCCAGCGGCATATAGACACCCAGTTGCTCGGCCTGGTCCTTGAGTAATCTCAGGGTATTTACCCCTTCGGCCACCTGACCGAGCTCCGCAACCACAGCATTTAGATCCTTGCCCTGCCCCAGCGCAAAGCCCACCCGGTAATTGCGGCTCAAGGGCGAGGTACAGGTCACGAACAGATCGCCGACACCGGCAAGGCCCATGAAGGTCATGGGGTCAGCCCCCTTGTTGACCGCAAAACGGCACATTTCCGCCAGCGAGCGGGTGAGAAGAACCCCCTGCGTATTACTGCCCACCCCCATCGCCGCAGCGATACCGGAGCAGATGGCATAAACGTTTTTCAGGGCGCCACAGAGCTCCAGGCCGTAAGTGTCTTCTCCGGCATACACCCGGAAATAACTGCACTGCAACAGGGTCTGAATAGCCTCGGTAACTTCCGTATCCTGACTTGCTATCACCGTCGCTGTTATCTGCCGGTCGGCCAGTTCCTTGGCGAGGTTGGGGCCACTCATCACACCCAGGCGGGCGTTGGGAATTTCCTCGTGAATCACCTGGCTCATCAACTTGAAGCCATCGGCCTCTATACCCTTGGTGGTACTGACCAGTATACAGTTATCACTGAGCAACCCAGCCAGGGTACGACAGACCTCACGACAGGATTTGCTAGGCACCGCGACAAACACGATATCAGCCGACTCCACCGCCGTTGCCAAATCCGTGGTGGCACGCAACGCCGGGTTTAAGGCGATGCCGGGCAGGTAGGCCTCATTTTCATGTTTTTCGTTGATTTCCAGGGCGCGTTCTTCACTACGCAGCCACAGGTGCACCGGGTGACCATTATCAGCAACGATATTGGCAATAGCAGTACCAAAGCTTCCGCCACCCAGCACGGCGACGCGATATAACTTCTCGGACATTATTTACACTTCTTTGCCGCTGTGGCGGGCAGTCTACCACAGGGAATATGGGTATGGCGCCGCGCGCAAACCTTGTGCGCAGCGCCTCGATCCTGTCTCCAGGAAGGTTTAGCGGGAGAGCTCCAGCAACAGCTTGTTCAGCTTGCGGATATACGCGCTGGGGTCTTCTATATCAGCACCTTCGGCCAGGTGAGCCTGATCAAAGAGAATTTCCACCAGATCGCCAAAGCGGTCTTCATCCACTTCCTTATCAAGCTTTTGTACCAACGGATGTTCCGGGTTCAGCTCAAAAATGGGCTTGCTGTCGGGTACTTCCTGACCCGCCTGCTCCAGTATGCGCTTCATCTGCATACCGATATCGTAATCGCCAACCACAAGACACGCGGGAGAATCGGTGAGACGGTTGGTGACCCTCACTTCTTCAACCTTGCCCTCAAGAATGCCCTGAACTCGCTGCACCAGATCCTTGTGCTCTTTTTCCAGCTTCTCCTTCTGCTTCTTGTCTTCCTCGGCATCCAGATCGCCTAGATCCAGCTGGCCGCGCCCTACATCTTTGAAGGATTTACCGTCGTATTCGCCCAGCTGGTTCATCAGCCAGTCATCTACGCGATCTGACAGCAGTAACACTTCAATGCCCTTCTTGCGGAATACTTCCAGGTGCGGGCTGTTACTGGCCATAGTGTGTGATTCACCCACCACATAATAGATGTCTTTCTGACCTTCTTTCATGCGGGCAATGTAGTCGTCCAGCGCGTGGGTCTGCTCGGCCTTATTGTCGTGGGTAGTAGCGAAACGCAGCAACTTGGCAATTTTTTCGCGGTTGGTGAAATCTTCTG
>NZ_JBFJTH010000232.1:0-4465 GCF_041625495.1 Litorivivens sp.
GACCTTTCGCTGGCGGCAGCCATTGTCTCGGACGAGTGGGTCTCAAGCCATGATCAGTACGGGCGTAACCGGCCCTGACCGGCTGCGCGATTTAACCAACTACGCCAATTCACAGGAGCTTACCCCCAAGCGAATCACTCACGCACTGGCTTTAAAATGGTGCTTGTCAGCTGATTGGAAGATGGCTTCGGCCATCTGTTCCGCCACCGCATGGGTAGACAGTGCCTCTGTTTCTGAGCGCTGAAATATCTGCGTCAAAACGTCGCCAATACGCTCAACGTGCTTCTCACTCTGCTCACCGCTTTTGCCCTGCTGCTGGTAAAACACATCGATTATACCGCCAGCGTTAATCACAAAATCCGGCGCGTACAGTACGCCGCGCTGGCGTAAACTATCGCCCTGCTCTGGCGTGGCCAGCTGGTTATTAGCCGCGCCGGCAACGATATCCACGTTCAATTCACCGACTGTTTTGTCGTTCAACACTGCTCCCATCGCGCAGGGCACAAATACATCGGCGCGCGTGGTGAGTATCTGCTCCGGAGAGACAAGGCGGGCACCTAAGGCTTGCGCTCGCTTGAGGTTTTCCGCATCAATATCCGCCACCACCACGTCGGCGCCGTTGCGAATCAGACGCTCAATCAAATGCCGACCCACGGCGCCTGCGCCCTGCACGGCAAACCGCAGACCTTTTAAAGCATCGGTACCTCGTTGATAGCGAAGTGCCGCTCGAATACCACAGTAAACACCATAGGCTGTGTAGGGCGATGGATCACCACCAAAACGCTGCTTAGTTGTGATACCAGATACATGTTGTGTGCGCTCGCGCATAATATGCATATCGGCGACACTGGTTCCTGAGTCCTCAGCGGTGACGTAACGACCGCCAAGGCTGTCGATAAACTCGCCCATGGCCAGCAATAATTCTCGCGATTTCTCGGTGTGGGAATCGCCAATAATGACCGACTTGCCGCCACCAAGGGGCAAGCCTGCAAGTGCCGACTTATAGGTCATGCCGCGCGACAGCCGTAGAACATCATCCAGAGCCGCGCTATCACTGGCATAGGGAAACATGCGGCAGCCGCCAACGGCGGGCCCAAGGTTGGTATTGTGCACCGCGACAATCGCCCGGAGACCGCTGGCCTTATCGCTGTGAAACGCGACCAACTCATGCTGGTCATAAAAAGCGGAATCAAACACTGACATGACAAACTCCCAATACTACCGATAGGGAACCAGGCAAAGCACCCAATGCGACTATCGACTACAGTTAGCGACCTGTTCAGGCCGCCGATTCAACTTCAATAACCTGAACCACGTCGTCACCACGCAGGCGCTTTCGCAACTGAGCCCGACGTATGTTTGCTTGTTCAAGCGCGGCGTCCTTCACATGTCCAAAACCACGTATGGACTCCACGGTTTCCACCAGCTCGACGGCAAGCGGAAGATTTTCAGGCGTAAGATGTGGTAGCAGCTCAGCCAGCTCATTCTCAAACGTTTTTAGTGTGGCGCGCTCTTGGCGACGCTCCGCGGTGTAACCAAAGATATCCCAGCGGGTACCCCGCAGCGTTTTGAGCCTGGCTAGAATTCGAAACATCGGCATCATCCAGGAGCCAAAGGTACGCTTGCGCGGATGCCCTGTGTCTGGGTCTATTTTGGATAGCAGCGGTGGCGCCATATGAAACTGCAGTTTGAAATTACCTTCAAAGGTGTCGTTCAGCTCCTTCATAAAGTCGCCATCGCTAAACAAGCGCGCAACTTCGTATTCGTCTTTGTAAGCCATCAGCTTGTGTAGTGATTTCGCCACCGCCTTGCTCAATGCATAGTCGGAGTCTGCATTCAATGCAGCTTCGGCATCTTTAACCTGTGCGACCTGCTGGCGGTAGCGTTCCGCATAGTTTTCGTCTTGATACTTACGCAAGTGCTGCGCGCGATAGTCAACAATTTCATCCAGTGTTTCCAGCGGAGCCCAGTGTTTTTCACCCACTCCAGCAATCTTTTTCACCGCATGAATATCAACAACACTGCGCCGACCCCAGAGAAAAGCCTGCTTGTTGAATTCCACAGCCACGCCATTCAAAGCAATGGCCTCTTCAATCGCTTCACCACTCACCGGAATGTAGCCCTTCTGATAGGCGTAACCGAGCATGAAGAAGTTCGTTGCCACAGCATCACCCAGCAGGTGCGTGGCTATATCTGTGCCCTCGATAAAATCGACTTTGTCCTCGCCAATTTCTTCCCGCAGGATTTGCTTCATAGAGGCCATGGGGAATTGTGCATCAGGGTTGTAGACAAACTCAGCGGTCGGCGCTTCGGTCTCATTGATCACAGCATAAGAGCGCTCAACATTCACCTTGGCGATGGCTTCATCGTTGGTGCTCACCACCAGGTCGCAGCCAATCAGCAAGTCGGCATCACCGGCAGGTATACGCACGGCATTGATATCCTCTTGCCTTTTTGCCACACGTAAATGGCTCACCACAGGACCGAATTTTTGCGCCAATCCGGTCTGATTCATTGTGGCGCAACCCTTGCCTTCAATGTGGGCAGCCATTGCCAACACCGCCGTAACCGTAAGAACGCCGGTACCGCCGACACCAGTCACAACAATATTCCAAGGCTGGTGGAGTTCGGGATGTGTCGGCTCGGGCAAATCCACAAAACCGTCGGCTTTTTCAGCGGCCTTGCTTTTCTTGAGCTGACCCCCAATCACCGACACAAAACTCGGGCAAAAACCTGCGACACAGGAATAGTCCTTGTTACACGCGCTCTGATCGATCTGACGCTTGCGGCCGAGCTCGGTCTCCTTGGGAATTACAGATAGACAGTTGGATTTCTTGCCGCAGTCACCACAGCCTTCACACACGGCCGGGTTGATAAAAACTCTGCGGTTTGGGTCTTCCAGTTGTCCCTTCTTACGACGACGGCGCTTTTCAGCCGCACAGGTCTGCTCATAAATCAAAATGCTGGTGCCCGGCACTTCACGCAGTTCTTTCTGGATACGCATCAGATCATCGCGGTGATCCAGACTCAGTCCATCGTCAAGAGCAAAGCGGAATTTCTCGGGGTAATCAGACACCACTGCAATGCGTTTAACGCCCTCCCCCCGCAATTGCAGAATGATCTGCTCGACACTAAGCGAGCCATCCACCGGCTGACCACCCGTCATGGCAACGGCATCGTTATAGAGGATTTTGTAAGTAATGTTCACACCGGAAGCGATTGCCTGCCGGATAGCCAGCAGACCCGAATGGAAATAGGTACCGTCACCGAGATTCTGGAAAACGTGCTTGTTGTCGGTAAATGCAGCCTGCCCCACCCAGGTCACGCCTTCGCCGCCCATCTGGGTGAAGGTTTTGGCGGGGCGGCTTTCCATAAAGGTGCTCATGTAGTGGCAGCCGATACCTCCGAGAGCCTGACTACCTTCCGGCACCTGTGTAGACGTATTATGTGGGCACCCGGAGCAATAATGGGGGACACGTGCAATTTTGTTGCGCTTGCTGGCCAGCGACTGCTCTTTCTGATTATAAAACCCAAGGCGCTTTTCCATCTCCTCACTTTGATAAAAGCGACGAATGCGCGAAGCAATCGCGCGCGCCACCATAGCGGGCGTCAACTCGCTCAAGTTAGGCAGCAGATCACGCCCTTCTTCGTCAAACTCCCCAATAACCCGCGGACGACGATCCAGCGGCCAGTTGTACAGCTGGCCGGTAAGCTGATCTTCGATGATGGAACGTTTTTCCTCCACCACCAGAATTTCCTCGAGACCATCGGCAAATCGGTGGGTCGCTACTGGCTCCAGCGGCCAGGGCATTCCCACTTTAAACACCCGCAAACCGATATCAGCGGCTTTACGCTGATCGATACCTAGGTCTTCCAGCGCTTGGAGCACATCGAGATAGGCTTTACCGCTGGTGATGATACCCAACCGTGGTTTCGGGCTATCGATCGCCACGTAGTTGAGGTTGTTGGCCAGCGCAAATTCGCGAGCCGCGTAGATCTTGAACTTGTTGAGCCGACGCTCCTGATCCAACGGATTATCAGGGTGACGAATGTGCACCCCGTCCGGTGGCATCTGGAAACTGTCGGGGATCACAATGTTGATTCGATGCGGATCGATTTCGGCAGAAACAGCCGAATCCATATTCTCAGTAATGGCTTTCAGCCCTACCCAACAGCCGCTGTATCGCGACAACTCCCAGCCGTAAACGCCCAGATCCAGAACTTCCTGCACATTGGCGGGGGCTAACACTGGGATGGAGGCACCCATAAACATATGTTCGGACTGATGCGGCAAAGTTGAAGATTTTGCTGCATGGTCATCGCCTGCCACCGCCAGCACACCACCAAATTTCGCTGTACCCGCAGCGTTGGCGTGCTTGATCACATCCATGCTGCGATCGACGCCTGGCCCCTTGCCATACCACATACCGAACACACCATCGTAACGGGCACCGGGAAACAGGCC
>NZ_JBFJTH010000233.1:0-4411 GCF_041625495.1 Litorivivens sp.
ACCTCGGTGAGGTTGTGCGGCGGAATATTGGTCGCCATACCCACCGCAATACCGGATGAACCGTTTATCAGCAGGTTAGGGACTTTGGTGGGCATGACCGCCGGAATGGTTTCAGTGCCGTCGTAGTTAGGCACCCAATCTACGGTTTCCTTATCCAGGTCAGCCAGAATTTCGTGGGAAATCTTCTGCATGCGAATTTCGGTGTATCGCATCGCCGCTGCAGAGTCACCGTCGATAGAACCAAAGTTACCCTGCCCGTCCACCAGCATATAGCGCAACGAAAACGGCTGGGCCATACGAACGATGGTGTCGTAGACCGCTGAGTCACCATGGGGGTGGTATTTACCAATAACATCACCCACCACCCGGGCAGACTTCTTGTAAGATTTGTTCCAGTCGTTGCTCAGCTCGCTCATGGCGTAGAGCACGCGGCGATGCACCGGCTTGAGACCGTCTCGCACGTCCGGCAGAGCGCGCCCGACAATAACGCTCATGGCATAATCGAGGTAGGACTTTTTCAGCTCGTCCTCGATATTTACCGGCAAAATTTCCTTCGCTAACTCACCCATCTACAACGGTGTCCTCAGTCAATCGAATTGTTATAGCTATCGTTTGCGCGTTCTCTGGCGTTCTCTCAGATTCCTGAAAAAACTACTGATCCCGCAGAGGCTGAAAAGCCTCTGCCGACGCGCATGGAAACAACAGGGAAATTCCCCTCGGGAACTGTCACCCAAGGGGGTGATCAGGCACCGGAATCAAGTCGGCTAGAATAGCACAATCGAGCGCGTTTCTCACAGCAAATTGCGGTTATATACAAGCCGTTAGCGCAGATTTGGCAGCACTTTCAGCGGTATTGCGGTTATACTCAGCGCCATTGTTATCAAGGGACGCTTTCACACCATGTCGACAGCTGCAGATTGCCTAATTTTTGCACGATGGATCATCACCATCGACGCCAATCAGCCCGTACTCGACAATCATGCACTGGCAATCACCGGCAACCGGATTACCGCCATCCTGCCCGCTAGCGAGGCGCGCGAGCTAACCGCAGCAAAGGTGATCGAACTGCCAGATCACGCCCTGATGCCGGGCCTGATCAATACCCATGGCCACGCTGCCATGAGCCTGTTCCGCGGCATGGCCGACGATCTGCCACTGGACAGCTGGCTGAACGACCACATCTGGCCCGCAGAAGGCAAATGGGTGAACGAAGAGTTTGTGCGCGATGGCGTTGAGCTGGCGATGGCGGAGATGATTCGCAGCGGCACAACCACATTCTCAGACATGTATTTCTTTCCGAACATCACCGCAAAGGCCGCAACCCGCGCCGGTATGCGAGCTCAGCTGGCCTTCCCGGTCTTTGAGTTTCCCAGCAACTGGGGGCAGAATCCGGAGGAATATATCCACAAAGGCCTGCAGGTACACGACGACAACAAACACAACTCGCTGATTACGGTTGCCTTTGGTCCGCACGCGCCCTACACCGTGGCCGACCCGACCATGGACAAAATTGCCACACTGGCGGCCGAGCTTCACAACGGTGAAATCAATATTCATATCCACCTGCACGAAACCGATTTTGAAGTGGCGCAATCCGTGAAAGAACACGGCATGCGCCCAATCGAGCGCCTTGCTCAGCGCGGCCTGCTCGGCCCGCGCACCCAGTGTGTGCACCTGGCCAGCCTGAACGATGACGACATCAAAACACTGGCCGCCCACAACTGCCACGCGGTGCACTGCCCCGAATCCAATCTAAAACTTGGTAGCGGCATTTCACCTGTTCCAAAAATGCTCGACGCGGGCATCAATGTCGCCCTGGGTACTGACGGCGCCGCCAGCAACAACACACTGAACCTGTTCAACGAAATGCGCACTGCAGCGCTGCTGGCCAAAGGCGCGACCGGAAACGCCACAGCCCTGCCCGACACCCAGGCTTTGCAAATGGCCACGCTCAATGGCGCCAGAGCCCTCGGCCTGGAACAGGAGCTGGGCTCACTGGAGATCGGCAAACTGGCGGATGTGATTGCGGTGGACCTCTCGGCCATCGAACAACAGCCGGTGTTTGATCCCGTGTCCCAGCTGGTGTACACCCAGGTTGGGCATGCCGTCAGCCACAGCTGGATCAACGGCAAACTGATCATGGAAAACCGCCGCCTGACCACACTGAATATCGACGACATTCGTGAACGCGCCCAGCGCTGGCGCGAACAGATTGTCACTTCCTGATTCGACCGCCTGAACCAACGAGGACGCCAGACGTGTCAAAACCCAATGTAGACCCTGCAGAAATCGCAAAATTTGAAGAACTCGCCCACCGCTGGTGGGATCGCGAGAGCGAATTCAAACCACTGCACGACATCAACCCCTTGCGCGTTAACTATATCGACGAGCGCGCGCCGCTGGCCGGCAAATCGGTCATTGACGTCGGCTGCGGCGGCGGCATTCTGGCCGAGGCCATGGCGCAGCGCGGTGCAACCGTGACCGGTATCGACATGGGTGAAGCGCCCTTAAGCGTTGCTCGCCTGCACCAGCTTGAATCCGGAGTGCAGGTTGATTACCAGCAATCGACAGCGGAAGACATGGCGCAAGCGCATGCCGAGGCCTTTGACCGGGTAACCTGCCTGGAAATGCTCGAACACGTCCCGGACCCAGCATCAGTGATCAAAGCCTGTGCGACCATGTGCAAGCCCGGTGGCGAACTGTTTTTCTCGACCATTAACCGCAACCCCAAATCCTTTGCGTTTGCTGTCGTGGGTGCCGAATATATATTACGCCTGCTGCCCAAGGGCACGCATGAATACGCCAAGTTTATCCGCCCATCCGAACTGGCGGCCTACATTCGAGATGCGGGACTGATACTGAAAGACATAACCGGCATGACCTACAACCCGCTGACCAAACGCTACAAAATGGGCAGCGACACCGACGTTAACTACATCGTACACGCCAGCAAACCCGAATGATCTCAGCAGTACTGTTTGATCTCGACGGCACACTGATAGATACCGCCCCGGATTTTGCGGCGGTGCTCAATGGCATGCGACGGCGCCGACAACTCAGCGATATCCCTTTCGAGCATATCCACGCTACCGTATCTGACGGCGCCAGGGCGCTGGTTCAGCTGGGCTTTCAGCTACAGGAAGGCGACGACGGATTTGAAGTCCTGCGCCAGGAACTGCTAGATGATTACCTTCAGCACCTGTCGGTACACTCTCAACTCTACCCCGGGATGGACAAGGTGCTGAGCTGGGTCGAGCAGCGCGCTATTCCCTGGGGGGTTGTTACCAACAAGCCCTCGCTATATGCCGAACCTCTGCTGCGTGATCTGGCACTGTCGCAGCGCTGTGGCAGCCTGGTATGCCCGGACCACGTAACACAGCGCAAACCGCATGCTGAACCCATCCTACTGGCCTGCTCGCAGATTAACGCGAACCCCGAACACAGTATCTACGTGGGCGACCACCGCCGCGATATTGAAGCGGGCAGGAACGCCGGCAGTACAACCGTCGCCTGCAACTACGGCTACGTGCACGCTGGCGACCCGGCAAGTAGCTGGGGCGCCGACTATACTATTGAGCAAGCCAGCGAATTGATTGCGATACTGGAGACTTTGTGACTCACACCCTACCTGAAAACTTTCAGCCTGCCGCGGACTGTCTGAAAGGCAAAAACATTCTGATCACCGGCGCCGGCGACGGCATTGGTCGCTCAGCCGCGTTAGCCTTTGCACAACACGGCGCCACCATTGTGTTGCTAGGAAAAACCGTGGACAAACTGGAGGCGGTATACGACGAGATTGAAGCCGCTGGTGGCCCGCAGCCGGCCATCTATCCGCTGCACCTGAACGGCGCAGTTATGAAAGACTACGAAGACCTGCGCGATACGCTGGAAAAAGAATTCGGTGCCCTGCACGGCCTACTGCACAACGCCAGTATTCTCGGAGAACGCAAAACCATCGCCCAGACCTCCATCGAAAGCTGGACCGAGGTGATGCAGGTTAACGTGAATTCCAGCTTCATGCTGACCAAAGCCCTGCTCCCCGTTCTGGACGTGCCGGACACCTCATCAATCATCTTTACGTCCTCCAGCGTTGGTCGTCAGGGGCGCGCCTTCTGGGGTGCCTATGCCGTGTCAAAATTCGCAACCGAAGGCCTGGTGCAGGTACTGGCAGACGAGCTGGTGAACACCAGCAATATACGAGTAAACAGTTTGAATCCGGGCGCTACAAATACTGCCATGCGCCGCAGCGCCTACCCCGGTGAAAACCCCGATACCAACCCGGCGCCCGACGCGCTGATGCCGCTGTATCTCTATCTGATGAGCGACGCCAGCCGCGACAAAACCGGGCTGCAGTGGAATGCACAAATAAAATAAACCAGACGGCAAAACCGGGGTGGGGGGGGGGGGGGGG
>NZ_JBFJTH010000234.1:0-4350 GCF_041625495.1 Litorivivens sp.
ATTTCAACCAGTATTGGAGAGCCTTCAACGTAACTGCCGTTGAGAGTGAGGGTGTACTTCCCCTTGGCATCAGTTTCGGTTTCGCTGGCAACCTTGTCACCTTTCGTCCCGTCGGCATTGATCGCGTAGGCGTTGACGAGACCACCAATAACAATCCCCTTCGAGCCGGTACCATTGAGGTTTGTAACTGCCGGCTGGGCGGCAGCAGGCGCCCCGCCAGAGCTGGAGCCACCGCCGGAACACCCCACCATAGTAGCCAAGGCCAACGCCAGCGGCGCAAGTTTCAATACTGATTTTGAATGCATGATCTAGTCCTATTTTGCTTCTTTTACATTCACAGAGTTGCTAGCACCGGCACGGTAGTGTGACGCAGCCTGCAAATCCGGAATTCCCCCTCAATGGCGCCTGTTGCTTGCGCACAGACGTCCAAAAAAACAGATGACGGTCTTCGTTTATTTAATTGACTCCGCGGATCGGCGATACTCGGGGCCGCAAGCAACCGCCGAGCAGAGTATTTGGTTATGGAGCGTAGAATTGCAGAGTTCTCACAAGGATTCCATTATTTATCCAAAAATTTTTATTACAAAGGCCTTTCATTTGTAATGTTCCTACAGGTTTTCAGATATGCAGTTCAATGAAAAAACCTATCAAGTCGGCGGTGCCGTCCGCGATATGCTCCTCGACCGGCCGGTCCAAGAAATTGACTGGGTGGTCGTCGGTGCCACCCCCCAAGCCATGCTGGACCAGGGTTTCCAGCAGGTAGGCAAGGATTTCCCCGTGTTTCTGCACCCGGAAACACACGAGGAATATGCATTGGCACGGACCGAGCGAAAACAGGGGTCCGGCTACTACGGCTTCGAAGTCTATGCCGCCCCCGATGTGACACTGGAAGAAGACCTGCAGCGACGGGATTTGACCATCAACGCCATGGCAATGGATAACCACGGGCATATCATTGACCCATACGGTGGTCAGGCGGATCTGAAAAATCGCATATTGCGCCATGTATCGCCCGCCTTTGCCGAGGACCCGCTGCGCGTGCTGCGCACCGCGCGATTTGCAGCGCGCTACCACTACCTCGGCTTCGAAATCGCAAACGAAACACTGGCGCTGATGCGCACGTTAAGCGACAGCGGAGAACTCAAAACCCTGGCAAAAGAACGCGTCTGGCAGGAACTGCAAAAAGGTTTGATGGAAGCATCACCCCACATCATGCTGATCGTGTTACGCGATTGTGGCGCGCTGGAAGCGCTGTTCCCTGATTGGCTCCACCATCTCGACGCCGACAATCTGGAAGCGCTGGCACACTCCCATGACGCACAGCTAGGAATTGAAGCGCGCTTTGCCGCAGCAACCCGATCAATGTCGACGCAGGACATTAAAATACTCGGCCATGCCTGCTCAGCGCCAAAGAACGTCTGCCAACTGGCCGAGTTGTACACGCGCATCAAACCTTTACCGGCAGCAACTGCAACTGCTGACACACTGCTGACAGTTCTGGAAAAGTGCGATGTATTGCGACGTCCAGAGTTATTGCGGACGCTCTGCCAGGTAGAAACGCTTTTCACTCAGCAATCCTATGATCATCTGAGCGAAGCCATTGCCATTATGCAAAGCGTTGACAGTCGCCCCTTTCTGGAACAGGGTTTGACTGGAAAGGAGCTCGGTGAAGCAATGCGTAGCGAACGCCTGGCTCGCTTAAAACAACAACAGGAATAACCATGAATCACCCCTCACCCGTGGCACTGGTAACCGGTGGTGCCCAACGTATCGGTCGGGCAATCTGCGATACCTTGCATGATCGCGGCTTTCGTATACTAATCCACTATCGCCGCTCTGCCGACGCAGCAATAAAGCTTGCCGAAGAACTCAACAGCAAACGGACCAATTCTGCCGCAACACTCTGCGCAGATTTTGCAACACCCGGCGGCATCAGTAGTCTGGCGAACGCTGCCAGCGCGCGCTATGGTCGCATCGACACTCTGATCAATAACGCATCAGATTTTTACCCCACACCCGTGGGCACGATTAGCGAAGCAGATTTCGACGCCCTGTTCGCCAGCAATCTCAAAGCACCACTTTTTCTGTCACAGGCGTTGGCCCCCACACTGAAAGCGAGCGGTGGCTGCATCGTGAATATGGTGGATATCTACGCCCAACGCCCGCTGCACGACCACACGGTGTACTGCTGCGCCAAAGCCGGTTTGCAGATGTTGACCCAATCACTGGCGCAGGCGCTCGCCCCGGAAGTACGGGTCAATGGGGTTGCACCGGGCGCCATCTTGATGCCCGCAGAACAATCAGACTTTTCGGCTCAGGAAGCCAAAAACATTGAGGAAAAGGTGCCCTTGGCACGCATTGGAGAACCAAAGGATATCGCGAGAACCATTGCGTTTCTGGTGTGCGATGCGCCCTACGTTACCGGTCAAATCATCGCCGTGGATGGCGGGCGGACACTGTCACAGTAAAATGCGGGCCAGCGCGTCATCGAGCCCGTGGTAGGGCTCCAGTCGCTGACGGTTTTGCGCTGCCATCGCACGCCATAACTCACCGTAGGCTTGCCCCGACACTGGGTGACAGGACTGAGGAGCGATATCTGCAAGGGGTTGCAGCACAAAGGCATTGAACAATACTTCCGCGCGCGGCAACACAACCCCGTCAACCTCTCCTACAGTTTCCCCGTAGAGCAGGATGTCCAGATCCAAAGAGCGCGAGCTGAATTTGGGAGCATCGTTAGCGCGGCCATGGCATCGCTCGATATCACGCAGCCGCTGACTCAACTCGCCTACTGTAAGCACCGTACTAAAACCCACAACAAGGTTGAGGAAGTCGTCGCCTTCAAAGCCCACCGCCGCACTGCTATAAAGGGGTGAAAGGCGCAAATGCCCAAACTGCTCGTGCAGCGTTTTAATTCCACTGAGGATATTCTCCTCGCGGTTAATGTTGCTACCTACGCCGATAAAAACGTCAGTCATCGCGCTGCCGGACAATCTCTACGCTGACAGTTCGCGCACTGGGCACGGCCTCCGGTTTGCTGACCCGAAAGGTGACGGTCTGCACCGCGAACTCCGTCAGCACCAGTGCTGCACACCTTTCGGCCAGGGTTTCAATCAAGTGAAACTTCTCTAACTGAATATAGTGAGTGAGCCGCTCCGACACCGCCGCATAATCCACGGTATGAGACAGGTCCTCAGTTGCTGCCGCTGCCTTAATATCTACCGACAACTCCAGATCCAGCAGTAATAGCTGAGGAATGCGGCGCTCCCACGGGTGAACACCAATAATTGCCCTAACCCGAAGCTCCCGAATCAGGATTTTGTCGCCCGTCGGCGCGCTCATTCAGCCGCCTCCACCGCATCAAGCTCAGTCATCGGCCAGCGCGGCCGCACCGTAACCTTCAGATCGTCGCTAAGGCCCGCCGCCAAGCGACAGTACCCGGCATAGGCGATCATCGCGCCGTTATCGGTACAAAAGGCCGGCCGCGGGTAGAACACCCGCCCCCGGAGTTTGCTCATTTCATCTGACAGCGCGGCGCGTAACTGCCGATTTGCACTGACGCCGCCCGCAATCACCAGCTGGTTCAGCCCCTCCTGCTTCAGGGCTCGGCGACATTTAATAACCAGCGTACCAATTACCGCCGCCTGAAAAGCAGCGGCAATATCGGCCTTATCCTGGTCAGTCAGACCCGATTCGGCCCTGCACGCAGCCACCGTGTTCAACGTGAAGGTCTTAAGGCCGCTGAAGCTGAAATCAAGACCGGGCCGATTGACCATAGGGCGCGGAAAATCAAACCGTTCCGCGTTCCCCTGATCAGCAAGCGCCGCCAGCTTGGGGCCACCGGGGTAACCGAGTTCCATCATTTTGGCCGCCTTATCGAAGGCTTCACCCGCCGCATCGTCCAGCGATTCACCAAGCAATTGGTAACGGCCCACGCCATCCACCCGCACCAGCTGGGTATGTCCGCCGGAAACCAGCAATGCAATAAAAGGAAAATCGGGGCGATCGGCTTCCAGCATTGGCGCGAGCAGATGCCCTTCCATATGGTGAACACCCAGCGCCGGCACACCCCAGCCATAGGCCAGCGAGCGACCGAAACAGGCCCCCACCATCAACGCGCCGGCCAGTCCCGGGCCCTGAGTGAACGCGATTGCGTCAATATCTGAAGACTGACAGCCCGCTTCACGCATGACTTCACGCACCAGCGGCGCGAGCTTTCGCACATGATCGCGCGAGGCCAGTTCCGGTACTACCCCGCCAAATTCCTCGTGCAGACTGACCTGAGAATACAATGCATGGGCCAATAAGCCTTTTTCAGCGTCGTACAGGGCCACCCCTGTCTCGTCGCAGGAG
>NZ_JBFJTH010000235.1:0-4322 GCF_041625495.1 Litorivivens sp.
ACAATATGACTTCTGGGCGCAGGAACTGGGCAGCATCTCTGCCTGGCAGCGCTGTTTTGCTCGCGTTGTAGCACGCACAGACGAGAGCGCAGATTGTTTTACCCTGCGGCTGCGACCAAACCGCAATATGCCTGCCTACCAAAGCGGCCAGCACGTAAACCTTAGCGCCGTGATCGAAGGCCGCCGCATAAGCCGCAGCTATAGCCTGACCAGCCTGCCAGGCGAGCGCGATCTCTCCATCACCTTGCGCCGCGAGCCTGAGGGCCTGATGAGCAATTGGCTCTATGAAAACGCCCGCATAGGCACGACGCTGGAAATTGGCGAGGTATTTGGCGACATGACACTGGCTGACTGCAGCGTGAGGAAAAACGACAAGTTACTTTTCCTCGGCGCCGGTAGTGGTATTACGCCACTCTATAGTTTGATTCGGGACGCGATTAACAAGGGCCATCAAGGCAGCATCACGCTGCTTTACTGGGACAAAAGCGCTGAGCATTTTTGCTTCGACGCAGAGCTTGCCGCGCTCGAAGCGAGCTCACAATTAAATATTCAGCGCATCTCCACGCGCAGCAAGGCGAATAGCCAGCCGCATGGCCGAATCAGCAAAGCACAGATCCTGACGCTAATTGACGAGCTAGACCCTGAAATAAGCCCGGAACTAGACCCAGGGTTTTCCCTGCAAGCACAAGATTCGCCGACCGTGCACAGCTTCATCTGCGGTGGTGGCGGCTTTGTCGAGAGCGCGCGCCAGATTTGCAGCGCATTGGGCATAGAGCGTATACACGCCGAAGCATTCACGGCCTCGCCTGTTACCCGCAACTCGGAAGAAGCCGAAACCTTTTATCGGGTCGAGCTGCTCCGCTCCGGCACCAGCATCGAGGTATCCAGCCACAGCAACTTGCTGACGACACTGGAATCAGCCGGTATAGCCGTGGAGAGCGGCTGCCGCCTGGGCATCTGCAACACCTGCAGCTGCCCCACCCGTGAGGGCAGTACGCTCGACACCAGTACCGGCCTGCTCAATACGGGCAACTCTACGCGCCTGTGTATCAGCCAGGCTCGCAGCAACTTAATTCTCGATCTCTAGGACACAACCATGACCCATAGCAGAGCATTGACCCCGGCCGAAATGAAAGAATTCGGTGCCGAACTGGACGCTTTAAAACAACGTGAACTCGCCGATGTTGGTGAAGTCGACGCGCGCTATATACGCCGCATTGTCAAAGCCGTGCGCTATAGCGAGGTACTCGGGCGAGCCTTTCTCTATGGCGCCATTGTGTTTCCGCCACTGTGGCTTTTAGGCGCTTTAGTACTGGGTATTTCAAAAATTCTGGAGAATATGGAGCTGGGCCACAACGTCATGCACGGCCAGTACGACTGGATGAACGATCCCCAGCTGAGCGGCAAAAACTACGAATGGGATATCGCCGGAACCAGCGACGACTGGCGCAAAACGCACAACTACGAGCACCACACCTACACCAATATAAAAGGCAAGGATTCGGACGTTGGTTACGGTCTGCTGCGCCTGTTCCCCGAACAGCGCTGGCGCCCCTTCTACCTGCTGCAGCCGCTGTGGGCCGCTCTGTTGGCGCTCCTCTTTCAATGGGGTGTGGCCATTCAGGATTTGGAACTGGGTAAAGTCGCCAGCGGTCGAAAATCTAAAGAGGAGCTTAAAAAGGGTTTAAAGCCACTGTCGAAGAAAGTTAAGCGGCAACTGCTACGCGACTATTTATTCTACCCGCTACTAGCAGGCCCCTTCTTTTTAACGGTATTCACCGGCAACCTGGTGGCAAACCTGATACGCAACCTGTGGACCTATATGATTATTTTCTGTGGGCATTTCACGGCCAATGCGCAGGTCTTTCCTGTTTCGGTGCTGGAAAACGAAACACGCGGCCAGTGGTACCTGCGGCAAATGCGCGGCTCGTCCAACCTGCGCGGCGGCAAGCTGTTTCATATTTTGTCGGGAAATTTGAGCCATCAGATCGAGCACCACCTGTTTCCAACGGTACCCGCACGACGCTATGCGGCTCTATCTGTTGAAGTTAAAGCCCTGTGCGAAAAATATGGCCAGCACTACAACGTAGGGTCATTAGCCCGCCAGTTTTCTCAGGTACTTTATCGGATCTTGCGGCACTCGCTACCGTCTAGCGCCTCGGCCATGAAACCTCTATCAACCGAAGCAAGCACTGCATAAAGCCCCGGGGTCATCAGGTAAGGCTAAGCCGAGCGCCTAGCCTTACTATTTTTCTTCCTTACTTCTTAGCCCGCTCAATAGCCGCATCAGTGCCAATATGGATTAAGGCTTCAGCTGCACTACCGGGTGCAGCACCTGCGCGTCGGGCAGCTTCACCCTTGGCAATATCCGTCAGGATTTCTTCGCTAGTCGCTGGCGGTTGAGTTCCATCCTTACCTGCATCCGGCGCCGGCTTGGGCTTGCTCTCGGCGACATCACCACTATGGCCGTCGTGATGATTATGTCCGTCGCGATCGGCGTCGCCATGCTCGTGGTCACGATCTTTGTGCTTTACTTTGCCTTCGCCAGATTTCTTAGTTTGGCCTGGAGGCATGCCATCAACCCAACCCTCCTTTTTGCCTTTGCTAGCTGCCTGGTCATGGCCATCGTGATCGTCATCTGATTTGTACTTGTTCTTATTCTTGTGCTTATTCTTGGATTTGGCCTCTTCTTTATCCTTGCTTTTATCCTTGTCTTTTTTCTTATCCTTTTTATCGGCCTTGTCTTTGTCCGAATGATCTTTAACCGTCTTTGGCTTCGCCGATTCGCTATCGTCGTCCGCAAACGCGCCGGCAACCGGCAAAGCCAGTGCGGCAATACAGAGGTAGGTGAAAATTGTCTTTGTCATCATTTATCCCTATCGTAGTGAATTAATCAATTTACCGATGCCGCGACCGCATAACAAGCGCTATGAGTTGTGCATATTCACGTGCGAACCCTCAATGTATAAAGACAAAAAAAAGCCAGCAAATGCTGGCAAGAAGCAGTTGGAGAAACGCTGCTAATTAAATCGGACTTTAAACTCAGCACCAATTACGCGGCCTTTGTTGAGCGGCGAGAAAGTTGTCACCCCCAGAGCACCGAAAGGTAGCTGGGTATCACCGCCTTCCGTGCTTTCATCTCGCAGGTTTTTTCCGTAAAGAGACACTGTCCATGCTTCGGAGTTGGGCGACAAAGACAGGGTCGCATCCACCATATTGGCATCGTTCAGGGTGCCACGGTTGTTATCGGTATAGGCCGATTCATCGCGGTGGCTATAGCTGAGCTGGGCAGTTGCAAAACCGAAGTCACCAATATTCTGGTCGTAGATAACACCGAGACTGCCGGTAAGCGGTGCCAACCGGGGCAGATCCAACTCGCCATCCTGGCCATTCACCAAACCGTCGCCGTTGAGGTCAAACTTCACTTCCCGGTATTCGCCTTCGACGTAACCCAGTGACATGTTGACTACCAGATCGGACAGCACGGCATAACGTCCTTCCAACTCGATCCCCATGAGTTCAGCATCAGCTGTGTTACGAACAATTTGCACTACGCCAGAACCGCCCGAAGGCAAATTGACTTCCCGCTGCATATCCTCTATCTGGTTATAAAACGCGGCTACGTTCAGGCGACCCCGGCCATCCGCTGTGTCGTACTTGGCGCCAACTTCGAAGCTGTTCTGTGTCTCTTCGTCAAATGGACCGGGAGCAAATGCCGGAGCGGTGTTGCGAAGATTATAGCCGCCACTTCTAAAGCCTTTAGTCACAAACGAATAGACTTGTAGCTGATCCGTCGGGGTCCAGGTGGCACCGATTTTGGGCGTGATGTTGGACCATGACTTATCATCTTTAAAGTCGAAGGCACAGTTGCCACCCATCACGTCACACTGGCCTGCAGGCACAACATCGGCAGGTCTCTGGGCGCCAATAATAGTCGCCTGCAAGGTTCTGATTTTTGCGTCTTTGCTTTCTTTCGAGAAACGCCAGCCCGCAGTAAGGGTGAGCGTTTCCGACATCAAGTAATCGACCGAGGTAAAAACACCCCAAGTGTCGTGATCCTGAATACCGCCACCATAAAAATGTGCAAATGCGGCCGAAGGAAGTGCGCGAACCACGCGATTTTCCTGATATTTAACTTGCTGATCGAAGTAATACAGACCTGCGGTCAGATCTATCTTCTCGCCAAGGCGACCATTGAAGCGAAACTCATTGCTCACCTGCTCCTGCCGGGTTTCAAAGCCAGCATGGAAGAGCGTTGTCGGTGAGGCATCGATATCACTTACACCCTCGCTACCGTAATTTCGAAAGCCCAGAATGTTGGT
>NZ_JBFJTH010000236.1:0-4283 GCF_041625495.1 Litorivivens sp.
CTGGCGGCCGCAGTCTGGCAGTTTCGCCGAGACCTGGAGGAAATGGGTGCCCGACTGGACAGTATCGCCAAAAGGCGGCTGGATCGCGCCGCGAGTGCACATAGCCTGGGGCGGCAAAAAGGGCAGTAATTCGCCAAGCCTTTATTCCTACCAAAGTGTAATGACGCCTGTGTTGAAAAAAGTAGAACGCTGTGTAACTTTAGCAACATCTACCCCACAATAATGAAGATGTGCAGGGCTACTGTCGCTGTCATAGCAGGAGTGTTTTATGGATCGCTATATCGTTATCTCATCGGATTGTCATGCGGGCCTGCCGCCCGAGAAGTACCGTGACTACCTGGACCCGCAATACCGAGAAACCTTTGACATGGCGTTGCCCATCCAGATTGAAATGACGGAGAAAGCTGAGCAGAGCTTTCTGATCAAAGAGATCAACGATGAATGGCGAGCGGGCGTGGAGCATGGCCTGCACGGCGCCTGGGATCACGATCAGCGCATCAGAATGCTGGACGAAGACGGTATTGCCGGTGAGGTGGTTTTTGTAGACGGTATTACGGAGCGCAACAGTCCGCCCTTTGGTGCCGGCTTGGGTTTGCCTTCGGATGAGACGATTGTGCCGGAGCTGCAGTGGGCCGGTGCCCGCGCTCATAACCGCTGGCTGGCGGAGTTCTGTTCGCAGTCTCCTGAGCGGCATGCCGGAGTGGCGTCGATTCCCCTGCTGTGGGATATCGAAGAGGCGGTGAAAGAAGTGCGCTGGGTGAAGGAAAGCGGCCTGAAAGCTGTATTGATTCCGCTGTCTACTGGGCCTTTTGAGCCCTATCACCACGTGAAGTACGACCCCTTTTGGCGGGCCTGTGAAGATCTCGGCATCATTGTTAACTTCCACTCCGGTGGTGCGATGACCAAGGAATACTTCGGTAAAAACTTCCCTGAAGAGGCGCCGGACGACTACCCCGGCGGCATGGGTGTGTATGTTTCCGAGGTCTTCTTCTGGACCTACCGTCCGCTGACTTTCATGATCTGGGGTGGTGTGTTTGAGCGCTTCCCGAAACTCAAGGTTGCGGTTACTGAAACCGGTACTAGCTGGATGTTGCCGCCTTACCTGCAGTTGTTGGATCACAATTACCACGACGTGCATTTCTCGGCCAAACTGGGCGATTTTCGTTCGCACTTGTCGATGTCCCCGACCGACTACTTCAAACGCAACGTTGGTATTGGGGCTTCGTGCATCCCGCGCAGCGATATGAAATACCGCCACGATATGGGTATTGATCAGGTGATGTGGGGCAGCGACTATCCGCACCCGGAAGGTACTTGGCCGAGCACCCGTGACGCCATGATCGATACCTTCCACGGTTTGCCGGATGAGGAAGTGACGAAGATGCTGGGCGAGAATGCCATCAAATTCTACGGTTTTGACCGGGAGAAGCTGGTGCCGATTGCTGAGCGGATTGGACCCACCAAGGCGGAAATCAAACCCGCCGCATGATGCTTTGACAACAGGGCGAACCCCTGCAACGCGGTGCTATTGCGTTGCAGGAGTTCGCCCTGTTTTGCGTTGGGGCTAGAGTATCCCACCCATTGCGCTGCTCAGTAGGGTGCTGGCCTCGCCATTACCGTTCTGCTGTAGATAGCTGCTCCCCACTTCGGTGAACTTGGGAATCATGTCGGCACCCATGCCGAGCGATTTAAACTGCGATACAAGCTCTGAGCCCGCTTTCGCCTGCGGGCTGTATTTTGATGCCATATCCATGGCGCTGCCCATCATGCCGCCACCTCCGGTCGCTGCGCTCACCGCAGGCGCAGCTCTCATTAGCGTTTCGACACCAGGTATTGCTTTGGCGATGGTGGCAAATTCGCTATTTGACAGGAGGGTTTGCGCTGCCTGTAGTAGTGAGCCCATACCGCCTGCTGCCTGGGCGCCGCTGACGCCCAATGACTGCGAAAGTAGCGGTAGTAGCTGCATCCCGGTTGCTGCCATTGATGACGAGGCGCTTGCTGAGCTTTCAGCGGCAGGGGGTGGGGGCTCTTTGTTTGGTTCAGTGGCGGGCTCTGGCGCAGCTTCTTTGCTGTCGCCACCTCCGAACAGGCTATCCCAAAAACCCGCCTGGGCAGGAAGGCTAAGTGAACTGATGAGGGCAATTACTGCTAACTTCTTCATGGTTGAGAATACTCGTGGGGGAAGGGGCGTTGGTGCTGGTTTAAGATTAGACAGCTATTGTCGGTTGCGCCACTGTAATCAATAGGCGCAGATGCACTATGCTCACGTCGTACTTTGCTTGATTGCGCCGGCTTCAATCCGGATAATGGCCGGCTCGATACCAATTCATCATTTTCATCGTTATTGTGCCTCTTGTGGCGCAGTCGCCATAGCATGTGGCCTTTGGTAGGGGCCACCACTGGATTAAGGATACACAATGCCTGTTGTTACCCTCCCTGACGGAAGTCAGCGCTCCTTCGATAACCCAGTTACTGTTGCCGATGTGGCTATGGATATTGGCCCCGGACTGGCAAAGGCCGCCCTGGCTGGCGTCGTAGATGGGCGTGAAGTAGATACCAGTTATACCATCAATGAAGACGCTCAGCTGGCGATCATCACTGACCGTGATGAAGCGGGCCTGGAAGTGATTCGCCACTCAACCGCCCATTTGCTGGCAATGGCGGTACAGGATCTTTTCCCGGGTGCTCAGGTCACCATTGGCCCAACGGTGGAAGATGGCTTCTATTACGATTTTGCCTTTGAGCGTGCGTTTACCCCTGAAGATCTGGAAGCCATTGAAAAGCGCATGGGCGAGCTGGCGTCGGAAGATTTACCTGTTCAGCGCCTGGTGATGGACCGCGATGAGGCGGTAGAAGCCTTCAAAAAGCTTGGTGAAGACTACAAGTGCGAAATTATTCGCGACCTGCCGGCTGGCGAGGAAATCTCCGTCTACAAACAGGGTGACTGGATGGATCTCTGCCGAGGTCCGCACGTTCCTTCTACCGGTAAATTGAAAGCCTTCAAGCTGACCAAGGTGGCCGGTGCGTATTGGCGTGGCGACAGCAATAACGAAATGCTGCAGCGGGTTTACGGCACAGCCTGGCGCAACAAGAAGGAATTGAAGGCCTACCTGACCAGGCTGGAAGAAGCTGAAAAGCGCGATCACCGTAAAATTGGCAAGAAGCTCGGCCTGTTCCACATGCAGGAAGAGGCGCCGGGAATGGTTTTCTGGCACAGCAAGGGCTGGACCGTCTACAAAACCATTGAGCAGTACATGCGTGAACAGCAAAACTGGAATGGCTACGAAGAGATTCGTACACCCCAAGTGGTTGATCTGTCGCTGTGGGAAAAGTCGGGGCATGCCGACAAGTTCGGCGACGATATGTTTATGTTGAAGGCAGAAGAGCGCGAGTTTGCGGTCAAGCCTATGAACTGCCCCTGCCATGTGCAGGTTTTTAATCAGGGGCTGCGCAGCTACCGCGACCTGCCATTGCGGCTGGCGGAATTCGGCTCGTGCCACCGCAATGAGCCCTCGGGTTCGCTGCATGGCATCATGCGGGTGCGTGGATTTACCCAGGACGATGCCCACATCTTCTGTACTGAAGAGCAGATTCAGTCTGAAGTTGCTGATTTTATTGATTTTCTCCACAGCGTTTACGACGATTTTGGCTTTACCGAAGTGATTTATCGGCTATCGACTCGCCCGGAAAAGCGGGTAGGCAGCGATGAAGATTGGGATCGTGCGGAAAAGGCACTGGCCGATGCTCTGGATGCTAAAAGCCTGCCGTGGGAAGAGCTGCCCGGTGAGGGTGCCTTTTATGGGCCGAAAATTGAGTTTTCCCTGAAAGACTGTATTGGTCGGGTTTGGCAGTTGGGTACAATTCAGGTGGATTTCTCCATGCCGGGTCGTCTTGGCGCTCAGTATGTGTCAGAAGGTGGTGAGCGAAAAACACCGGTTATGTTGCATAGAGCCATTCTTGGGTCTTTTGAGCGTTTTATCGGCATTTTGATCGAGCATTATGAGGGGGCTTTCCCCACCTGGCTGGCGCCGACTCAGGCGGTTATCTGTAATATCACCGATAATCAGGCCGATGCGGTCAAAAAATTGGAAAATTTCTTGGCTCACAAGGGTTTCCGGGTAAACGCGGACTTGAGAAATGAGAAGATCGGCTTTAAAATCCGCGAGCACACTATTCAAAAGGCTCCTTATATCCTCGTGGTAGGCGATAAGGAGGTTGAGAATCAAACCGTGGCCGTACGTGCGCGTCAGGGCGAGGATCTTGGAACCATGACTTGGGACCAG
>NZ_JBFJTH010000237.1:0-4225 GCF_041625495.1 Litorivivens sp.
ATGACTGTTAATCATTGGGTCGCTGGTTCGAGCCCAGCAGGCGGAGCCAAACAAAAAAAGGGCTTACGGGAAACCGTAAGCCCTTTTTGGTTTCAAGTGCTGTAGATCACTACTGCCAGCACGCCCAAGACCCCTGCGTTTTCAATAGCTTGCGATTTGCCGACAGAAAAAGGACGCCATGCGCCCGCCTACCTACTGATCCCGCAGCTCCCGTCGCAAAATCTTACCAACTGCAGACTTTGGCAACTCATCCATAAACGTAACTGTCTTAGGAATCTTGTAGCCTGTCAGGTGTTGGCGACAGAAATCCTTGAGCTCTGTTTCTGACAGCGCTGGATTCTTGGTAACGGCATACAGCGCCACTGCCTCGCCGCTTTTCGGGTCTGGCTTGCCAATTACCGCTGCTTCAACGATATCGGGGTGTTCGTATACTACATTTTCGATTTCGTTCGGGTAGACGTTGAAACCGGAGACGATGATCATGTCCTTCAGGCGATCAACGATGCGATAAAAACCGTCGGGATCGCGTACAGCAACATCACCGGTGCGGAAGAAGCCGTCTTCATCGATAGCTTCTTCTGTTGCTTCTGGGCGATTCCAATAGCCGCGCATAACCTGGCCGCCACGCACCACCAGTTCACCTTCTTCGCCATCGGGTAGTTCGTTACCTTCGGGATCAACGATTTTTATTTCCTCGCCGATCTGTTTCTTGCCAACTGTGCCCAGACGGTTGTGACGGTGGGTATTCACACAGACCACAGCAGTAGTCTCTGAGAGGCCGTAGCCCTCGAATAATTTACTGCCGGTGCGCGCAATCCACTCTTTGGCCACTTCAGGCACAAGGGCCGCACCGCCGACAATGGTGCCGCGATTGTGGCGCCAGTCAATTTCATCAAATTTAGGATTCTGCAGCATTCCGACCAACATGGTGTTGACCGCTGCAAAACCGGTAAACCGGTAAGACTTCATGATATCCATCATGCCGTCGAGATTCCGCGGGTCCGGGATGAGTACCGACTGACCACCGCTAGAAAAGTTACCTATTAGGTAAAGCGTGAAACCGAAAATATGGTAGATGGGCAATGGCGCAATCAACACTTCCGGTTTATCCGTGCTGTAATCCGGGTCATCGGCGCGCATGGCCTCCGCCTGATGCACATAGGTATAGAAACTGCCGTGCGTGAGTACCGCCCCCTTGGCAACCCCAGTGGTACCACCGGTGTACTGCAATACTACGACATCCTTCATACCGGCATCGCAAGCAGGCAACGGCAAGTCGGCACCGCCAGCCAGGGCTTCAGGCAGAGTCACAACCCTCAGTTTATCCGCAAGCGGTGTTTCAGGGGCCGGCTGAGCTTCCATCATGTCAAAAATATTGGTGACAATAAGCGTTTCAACGGGGGTATTCGGCAGCACTTTCTCAGCTGTGCCCAGAAATTCGCTGACCATGACAATGGCACGTGCACCAGAGTCTTTAAGCTGATGCTCCAGCTCACGCTCGGTATACAGCGGGTTGGTATTTACCAGCACCAGACCCGCTCGCATAATGCCCCAGGCAGCCACGGGATACTGCAGTAGATTCGGCAGCTGTATCGCAACGCGATCACCGGGTTGCAGTCCACCATCACTGCGCAACCAAGCAGCGAAAGCTCGGCTTTGTCGCTCCACCTCTGCAAAGGTCATATCCTGACCCAATGCATTGAAGGCCACACGATCAGCAAATTGTTTTACCGACTGGTCGAAGATATCAAGCAAGTTTCTGTGGCCCGGCTCAATCATGCTGTCAACAACACGATCACAGTAGGCAAAACGATTACTCATGCAGTGTTCTCCTTATTGTAATTTCTTCGATCAATCTGAAGCAGTACTGCCATTGACTGCAGTAGAGCGTTGCAAGGCAATTTCTATTTCCTGATAACGCGCCGCATCGAGAGGATAACGGCGAATAATCACTAACACAAAAACGAATAGCAGCGTCAGCAGGGGCCCGGCCACAATCGCCAAGCGAGTGATCGAGTCTGTTGCCACATCAGCCGGCGCAACACCCCGAGGAAAGGCAATAATATCGAGGGCAATACCGGCAAAAAAACTGCCCAAACCATAACTGGCTTTGGTAGCAAAAGAGCGAGCGGCAAAAAACAGCCCTTCTTCGCGCCGCCCTGTATTGACCTCATGCTCATCGGCGGTATCCGAAAGCATCGAGTCGAGCAGTATGACAAAGGCAATAAAGAAGCCCTGAGCGGCCCCATTGAACAGATACACTAGCCACAATCTGTCTTGCACTTCCATATTATCTAAAGAGCCGGCGAGAAACAGCAGCATCGGCGTGGAGGACAGTATTGCCCCCGTCAGCGAACACAATCCGGAAGCTAATCGCTTATCGAATTTGCGTGACAGTGTCTGGGCGATGGTGGAGGCAAGCATGATGCCGACCAGCGGCGACGTGGCTAACAGCGCCAACTGTTTGGAATCGAATCCGAAAACGTAGGTTGCTACATAGACCAGCAGCGTCAGGCTGACACCGGCGAGTACATTGAACATCAGAGTGCCAAAGAAAAGCACCCGGAACGCTTTCTCGCGCAAGCTGGTAAAAACATCGACCACCGCAAACAGTGGATTGCGGGTATTACGCTGCTCAGCGGGTGGCTTTAACGACGGGATAACATGAAAGGTGGACACGATACACCACAGCATCGCGCCAGTACCCAGCAACCCGACAAACAATCCAAAGCCGCCGTAATTTGCCGGATTTAACATGCCGTTGCTGAAACTTTCGGTAGGCGGGAAAAACACTGCAAAACCCACAACAGAAACAACCAGACTACCCAGATAGGAGAAAAACACCCGATAACCAATAAGCGAGGTTCGATCATGGTAGTCCCTGACCATTTCCGAGCCAAGCGAAAGGTGAGGCACAAAAAACAGCGTCAGCATCAACCGTACGGAAACCGCGCCACCCAGGAGCCACCAGAAAAGGCCCGTCTGCCCCAGCCCATCCGGGGGGTTAAACAGCATCACCACTGCTATACAGAAGGGCACACTGCCGGCCACCATAAAGGGATGGCGACGCCCCCAACGTGAGCGCCAGTTGTCAGAAATCTGCCCGACCATTGGGTCGGTTATGGCATCAATCATCAATGCCAATAGAGAGGCCGTGCCTGCCAGAGAACCTGACAGGCCCAACACTTGGTTATAATAAAAAAACAAAAAGGTTACGAAAGCACCTTGTTTGACGCCATCGGCGAGTTGCCCTACTCCGTAACCTATTTTTGTTGTCGCTTTCATGTTGTCTGTTGCCCTGTAGTAGCGTCCTGACGCAAGGAAAAAGGCCCTTGTTTCATGCCCAAGGCCGTGCACCAGGCGCGGTCGATATCACTGCTCGATGCAACGCCCTGACTTTCGATCGTTATCGCAGTGTCTATCAGCGCAGTTAGCAAGGGGGCTAACCGCTCCGTTTCAGCCTTGTCGGTGAACCCCGACGCCATAAACGCAGCTTCTGGATAGTCATAGAAACCCGCTGCGGTCTTGCGACCAAGACGGCCTGCATCGAGATACGTTTCCAGGAACGCGCTGACCTGCGGTTGTCGCGCCGTGCGCACCGGGTCTTCGCGCGGCTCGCGCCAGCTATCGGCCACCACATCCAGACCAAACAGATCCATTAATCCAAAGGGACCAAATGGCGCAGCAAAGTAAGCCATCCACGCACGATCGATTTCTTCGATAGTGGCCCGGCCGTTAATCACTTCCCACTTGGCGGCCGACAGTACCGAGCCCAATAAGGCATTAAAAACGTAGCCCGGAAATTCTTTCCTCAACACCAATGGTTCGGCACTCAAGCTGCGCACGTAGCGAACAAGCAGCTCTACGTTATTGGAACCACAGCGCGGACCGGCAACAATATCAAACAACAATGCACCGAAATGCGAGTGCAGCGCCGCAAATCGCTCACCGTGGACAATTGCACTATCCATATCGGAAACCAGCAGTGCTGAGGTATTTGACGTCAGCAGAACCTCTGACGAACACAGTGCATCGAGCTGAGCAAACACGTCGCGCTTAAGAGTGAGACGTTCCGGTACGGATTCGCTGACCAGACCGGCGCCCTGCACCGCTAATGCCAGATCGTTCTGTACGGAAACACGATTGTAGGCCGCTTCAAGATCCGCAGCACTGCAGTAGCCAATATCGATCAGGTGCGCTCCAATCGCTTCCTGCACCAGTGGTA
>NZ_JBFJTH010000238.1:0-4108 GCF_041625495.1 Litorivivens sp.
AGTCGAACAGGAACAAGTCGAACAGGAACAAGTCGAACAGGAACAAGTCGAACAGGAACAAGTCGAACAGGAACGTTTACATACTAATCTAGTAGAGGGGGAGCACGCCGGCCAAGAGAGTGCAAGGAGCTCGGCTCAGCAGGAGACTGAGCCGGCGGCTCTCCCAGCAGGAAAGCCGATCCGAAAAGGACCCAGACGACAGCCATTCGAGAGCGGTCGCTAGAACTCGCTAGGTCGGTCGGTACGATAAACTCCCGAAACGTTTCGCCCTGATGTTTATGGCGGTCGGGTCTGATAGTTTCTGGTTTCGAAGGCCGCTCAGCGAGCAGCCTGCGGTAAAGCAATCTTCGGCGCCCACTCCAGCCAGCGCGACTCAACAGAATCATTCAGTCTGAACACGGTGCCTGCGGGAACAATGGGTTCCTTGACGGCCTCCTCGGGCGTGGCAAAAGCGATCCCACCCTCAAGCAGTGATTCAATGGATTTACTGCGGATATTGGCGCCACTGAACAAACCGACATTCACGGCCACGCCACTGGCATTCCAGAAGCGGGTGCCGCGACGGATAAGCGCGGTATATCGTGGATGTATATTTATGTGAATCAGCGTTTTGGTTGAATCTGGTGCCAACTCAAAGTCAAAGACCTCGCCCACCGGAATGTCTCGGTAAAACACCTTGTTGCCGGCTTTGATTGAGCCGCGTTGCGACGCCGTTAATATCAGGTTCAGTCCGGTTTCGGGTTTGCGTAGTGCCGGTTGACTGTCCAGCGCGACAAAATGACGTTTTGGTTTACCCTCCCCTGGCCGCACGATGATATAACTGCCTGTAACCAGTGTTTCTAGGTTGCGCGTGCCAACAAGTCCGAGCTGTGGTTTTACCAGCCAGAATTCGCTGCCGCTGCGGGCCAACCCCTTGGCTGAAGGCGACAATCGCGCCTTGACGTTTACCCCGTGCAGATTTTCGTCCAGCTCGACGGCGTACACTTCCCCTACCTTGATGCCTTGATATTTCAGCTCAGTCCCTTTGTTCAGGCCGCTACCAGAGTTGAAATGCAAGCTGATATCCAGTGAGTCGTCGACCAGGGTGCTTTCATAGTTTGTGTGCAGCGTGTATTTCAGGCCTTCCCATGCGGCTTGGGGATTGGCTATCTCCGGTGTACGAAAAGCGATACCACCGGCAACGATGGTGGAGAGAGATTCAGTCGCGATATCAAAACCACCCAGGTTGCCGCTGATTGAGATGCCGCTGGCATTCCAGAATAGCGAGTGGCGTTGCAGGAGGTGAGCGTAGCGTTGGTGGATGAAGACGCCGATATTGACGCCGCGTGGGTCGAGCTCAACATGCTCTACCTGGCCGACGGCAATTTTGCGATAGAAAACCTTGCTGCCAACGCTAATGGAGCCAGGTTCCTCACTGCGCAATGTGACACGTAGTCCCGGATCCTGGATTTTTTGTTCTGGCGGTTTGGCTAACCCGGTGAAGCGCTTTTGAGGACTGCCACCCTCTCCCGCTACCTTCATAGCGACGTAGGGTCCACCAATAAGCGCATCAATGCCTCGTATACCTTCGGTAGAAACTTCGGGCTTTACTATCCAGAATTGGGTGTCCGCATTCAGGTAGGTATTGTAGGGAGCTTTTATCTCCAAGCGAACTTCTGCACCTTTCGCCGGGAAGTTATCAACAAAACGCCAGTTGAGTACCCGCCCTACATCCATGCTGTTCAAGCGAACTTTGCTGCCGCTATCCAGGCCGTCAGGGTTCTGAAAGTACACAGTAATGACGCGACTGCCCGCTGCTTTTTCTTTGGATGCGAAAAGCGTGAAGGTCGCGTCATCCTCGATGGGTTCAGCGTTTTTATCCGGTGTGTCAATTACGACGCCGCCTACAAGAATACTGGCAAAGGAGCCTACATCGACCTCGACGCCTTGTAGACCTGCATTCACTTTGATGCCACTTTGCCGCCAGAAACGGGAACTTCGATTTATCAGGTGACTGTAGACCGGATCAACCCGGGCGACGATTTCCACGCCGTGGTCGGTTATCTGGAAGCCTTCGATATCGCCAACGTCAATCTGCTGGTAAAGCAGTGGAGCTCCCACGGCTAATGAGCCAAGGCTGTCAGCTTCCAGACGCAGGCGTAGGCCAGGCATGGTGCGAGCCAGTGGTGGCGGCCCGAGCAAAGCCTCAAAGTTACTGGCGGGTTTGCCGTCGCCCGGCTTGAAGCTTATGTAGTTACCTTCAACGAGGGTGTCCAAGCCAGATACGCCCGACAGGGAAATCTGTGGCTGTACCAGCCAGAACTGCGTTTTTTCCCGAATCAGCGGTTCAATTTGGCGGCTGAGCTCGAGAGTTACCGTAACGCCTTTCAGATCATCGTCGAGCTGCAGATTGGTTACCTCGCCCACATTGATGCCCTGATACACGACGGGCGTTTTGCCTACGGTAATGCCGCTGCCATTGTTAAAAGAAACGGTAACTTCCAGGCCATGCTCAATCAGGTTTTTATACATTAACCAGCCGGAGAGGGCGACGGCGATGAGCGGCAAAAGCCAGATCGCGGAAATGCTTTTCTTGGGCTTTTCGGTGGCAGACGGCAGGTTGGTTTCATTCATGTTCCAGATCCCAAAGTAGGCGTGGGTCAAAACTGCTGGCGGCAAGCATGGTCAATACCACGACTGCGCCGAAAGCTACTGCTGCCGGCCCGCTTTCCACGTTGGCGATATTTCCCAGATGTACGAGGGTAACCAGGATGGAAATCATAAAGAGATCCAGCATCGACCAACGTCCTATAAAGTGGATAAAACGGTATAGCACGGTGCATTGAAATTTGCTGAGTGACAAGCGCCACTGGACCACCAGCATAAGAATAACGAGAATGACCAGTTTTGCTACCGGCACTGCAATACTCGCGATAAATACGATCATTGCAATGGCGCGTAAATCCGCTTCCCAGAGAGCGATTACGCCTGACATGATGGTGTCCGGGTCGCCCTGGCCAAAGCTCACTACGGTAAGAATGGGTAGAACATTAGCCGGTATTAAGAGCCCGATAGCGGCCAGCGTATAGGCCCAGCTCGTTTCCAAGCTCCGGGGTTTGCGCATGGTCACCGGGTTATCGCACCGTGGGCAGTGTGTTTGGTGGCGCTTTCGGCTTGCGGGCAGGTGACAGAGTTTGCCGCACATGCCGCAGCGGGCAATGCCATGGGCACGGGCAGTGTCAGTCATGCGCTGGACTCCTGTTCCCACTGCTGCCAGGCTTGTTCTTCGCGGAAATACTGGTTGCAAACAATGACAGTTAACAACAATAGAGCAAAGCACCAGCTACCGCTGCCGATAACGACCTCACCGTCGTCTATCATCTTTACATAGGCCACGATGATACCCATGGCGTAGACCTCAAGCATGCTCCAGCCCTGCATCCAGCGGTGCCACTTCATCCACTGGGGGAAATTGCTGGGAAAGCGCCGCTGCCGCTGCCACAGGCTGATGGCGAATACACACAGTAGGTGTAGCAGCGGCGCGACTATAGAGCACAGTAGCACCAGCAGTGCCAGCATCTGCTCCCCTTCTGTCCACAACCGGCCGATACCACCGAGTAGAGAATTGCTGCCTTTTTGCCCAACCATTGTCAGTTTGAGAATCGGTAGGGTGATGGCCGGTATAAATAGGATAAGACCGCTGAGGGCTGCGCATAACACGATATCGCTGGAGTGTTTGCCCACGCCCCACAACAGCGCATTGCAGCGAGGGCAATGTCCCTCCTTATCGTCGGCGCGTGGCTGGTTCTGCAATAAGAGATCGCATTCAGGACAGGCCAGCAGGCCAGGATGTTGAGTGGGGGCTGTGTGCATTAGCGCATTGTAATGAAGATCTGCGCTCAGCGCACTGGCAGAATTGCGTAAAAATAGAGCTAGTTCAATAACTTGGAAGGTGTGCTTGAAAGTGTTGCGCGGTGTGAGCTGGGGCGCAAAGTGGTGTACTTTTATATTGATGGCAGTACAATGACACTAAATATTGGCGCACATCTGAATCGTAAACCAAGGTGAAGACTATGAACCAAGCTGCCGGCACGGGCTGCCCCATACATGACAATGTCGATCGTCGAAA
>NZ_JBFJTH010000239.1:0-4033 GCF_041625495.1 Litorivivens sp.
AAGGCGGGTTCCGTGCACTGGGCACCGGCCTGAGCAGACAGCACCAGGCTAAACATAGGCAAGAGTAGAAATCGGCGATGATGCCGCAAACTCACAGACATAATTATAATTTTACCGCAATTTTCGCGCCCCAACCTTAACAGGTTGCGCGCAAAAAGAAAGGAGGCATTTGCCTCCTTTCCCGATACTTGCTGTCGTTATGCTTGCGCGCTTTTTTAAAGTGCGCGCGGATCAAAGTCCACATAAAACTGGCTGTACCATTTGCGGAATTTTGCGATTGGACCATCGCCATCACAGAGGATCGGGAGCGGACGATAAATTTTGTGCTCCCAGATCGGCGCATCTTCTCCCAGCTGGCCCACGATGTCTTTGACTATCGCGGCGTTAACACCACCTTTTTTCACCTCGCCATTCACTTTCGGCTGGGTAAAAGCAAAGCGGATTTGCACAGTCTCGTTGTCTATAGGCGTCGTCAGACCCATCAGGCAGGTTTCAGCAATCCCCTTAAATCGGGTATAGCCCTGGCCGGGACCAAAACTGGCCGTGTGGATTTCGCCTTTCACTTCACCACGCGGGGTAGGCATATTGGCTTTCTGCAAGCCGCGGGATTTCGGGCCGTCGTAGGTGGTTTCCCACTCAGGAAAAGAAGCCGTCCCGTGTACATAACGGAAGTGCGCTGGGTCGGCTGCATTCTCTGCCATTTCCTGCGGGTGGGTTTTCAGTGTCCACTCATAGCGATCCAGAGGTGACCAATCGTCGCTGTTCATTTCTTCGTGAGTTTCCACTTCCCACAATGGCTCAACACGCTCCGGGTGATACCAGGCCCAGATGATCTGGTTGGTTTCACGGGTTGGGAACGCATAGAGACATTGCTTGCCGGCAACCTTGGGCGGCATATTTTTGGCGTAAGGCACATCGGTGCACTCGCCTTTCTCGTTAAACTTCCACGCATGAAACGGGCAAACGATCGACTCGCCTTCAATACGGCCGCCCTTGCCTTCATTGCCATGGATGCCGTAGCCCAGGTGGGCCCCCAGGTGTGGGCAGTAGGCTTCAAGTAACACAGGGGTACCGCTCTCTGTGCGGAACAACACCAGATCCTGATTGAAGTAACGAACCGCACGCGATTCGCCAACGGCCAGCTCATCGGCGTAGGACACGGCGTACCAACCAAAAGGCATCGGCATAGGGTAACGTTCAGACATTGTATTCACCTCACTCGTCTGCCGGGCGATCCGGCATGGCTTTCAATGCCCGTAACTGTACGCTGATTGGCCGTGCAAACAATGACAAATCCTGTCATTTTCGTGGCGTCTATGGCCATAAAATGCCTAGGATGGAATTATTGTCCGATTTAGACAAGCACCGACACTAGATCAACACATAGGTTGCCATGGCAATAATGATCGCCCCCAACACACTCAGTACCACGCCCCGACGGGCCATATCGGCCACCCGCAGCAGGCCACTGCCGTAAACAATGGCATTGGGTGCCGTAGCGATGGGCAGGGCAAAAGCACAACTGGCACTGATTGCTGCCGGTACCATCAACTGCTCAATCCGCAAACCCAGACCCAGCGCTGCGGCCCCGAGAATTGGCATCAACAGGGTCGCTGTGGCCATATTGCTGGTGGCCTCGGTCAGAAAAGTGACGCACAAACACAGCGCCAGCAGTAGCAACCACAGCGGCCAGTGGTCAAGCGCAGAGACCAAACCGGCCACCTGCTCAGACAGCCCGGAAACCGCAAACGCCTTGGCTATACAGATGCCGCCGCCAAACAAGATCAGAATGCCCCAAGGCAATTCTTTGGTTGCTTCCCACTCCAACAGGCGCCCGCCCTTGCCGTCACCAATGGCAAACAGGCTGGCTGCCGCCAACAAGGCAACCGTCGCATCGTTGGCGCCGGGCAAATTTAACCAATGTGACCAACCGCCAAAGGGTTCAGTGCGTGTAATCCATAGCAGCGCCGTTGCCGCAAAAACCGCCAGTACCCGACGCTGCGCCGAATCCCATGGCTCCCTTTCTGGCAAATCTGCCGTAATCGGCGCCGAAAGCCCCCGAGACAGCCACCACATGGCTGTTGGCAGCAGCAACAGGACTACCGGTATACCCCAGCGCATCCACCCCAGAAAGCTAATTTCTTCACCGCTGATTTCAGTGTAGACCTGCATGAATACCAGGTTTGGCGGCGTACCAATGGGTGTACCAATACCGCCGATGCTGGCGGCATATGCAATACCGAGCAACAGGGGTATCGCCAGTGTTGGACGCTTGAGGCGATCAAGAATAGCCAACGCCACCGGCAACAACATCAAGGTGGTCGCTGTGTTGGAAATCCACATGCTCAGCATCGCTGAGGCCAGCATAAAACCAATCACCAGGCGCCGCTCACTGCCTGCGCCCACCCAGTGCAATGCCATGAGAGCCAGATGATAGTGGGTGCCCCGTACCGCCATGGCCCGCGACAGAATAAAACCACCCAGCATCAGCAGAATGATGGACGCGCCGTAGGCCTGCGCAACATCGGTGCTGCTGAGTACGCCAAACAGCGGAAAAACCGCCAGCGGTATCAGCGCCGTTACCGCAATGGGTACCGCCTCGACAAACCACCACCCGAGACAAAATGCAGTGACCACCAAGGTCACCAGTGCATCTCGCTCCAGCCCGGAAATCTGCCCAAGCACCGCAGCAACCAATGCCAGCAGCGGCCCCCAGAGCAAACGCAAATACGGCATGTCGAAAACCCTGTTATTGGTCAGGCTTAGGCACTTTTAGCAGCCTATTACCCGCGTAAGAACCGATATACCAGTAGTTACCCCACTCTACGGCAACCGTACCCGCACCCATCGGCGCACCTTTTTGTTCAAACATCACCTGCGGCGTCAGTGTCTCGGGATCAACGGCCACCAGCTGAAAGCGCGACTCACAGGCACCGTTATGAACATCGCCACATAAACCAGGCAGCAGACTATCTCGAGGATGCGAGGCCACGAGCAAACGACCATTGGGCAGCCAACTACTGTTATCCGGATGCTCTATCGCGACCTCACCCAGATGCTTGCCGCTCGCGCGATCAATTTTGCGCACCACATTATTGGTGTAGAGATTCAGGAATAGCGTTTTACCATCAGCGCTAATCTGAATGCCGTTGGGAAAAGATCCCATACTGCCTGGCTGAATATCTATCCCAGTATCAGGCCGCCAACGCCAGACATGTCCTTTCTCTGCACCAAAAAACGTTCGCACCAGCGCCCAGAGGTTATCTTTCGGAAACATCTGCGTTACCAGTAAACCACCCTCCGGGAGAGCCACAGTATCATTGATAAAGGCACCCTCTGGCATCACCACACAACCGCGCCAGTGCAGGGCCGCCGGCTCCGCTTGCCATTCGAAGAACTCCACCGACTCACGACCACCATGATTCACCACCAGCAACTGCCAGCGGCCATCTGTACGCTGCGACAGGTGAATACCATGCGGGGAGATTGCCGCGCCCGGCGCACCCGGACAGTCGGCGCTGCCCCACTGCGCTGAAGCAACACGCTGACCGGCCTGCGGATACAATGGCAGTGTGGTGTCGGTTTTGGGGTCGAACAGCACCAGGCTGCCTGCGCTATCACCCGTGATTCCGCCAAATTGAGAAAGTATCAATTGCTTTCCATCAGGCGTCAGTTCGATATCTTCCGGTGCCTGCAGATCACAGATCGGTACACGGTCCCCAACGCTTTCGCATGCAAAATCCCGCTGGGCATTACAGCCCGCCAGGCACACTGTCATCAGGACGAACGCCAAGCGCTTCATAGCCTCTTCCTTATTCGTTATTGGCACGCGCTACACACTAGCGAGCAGCGTAAGCCAGCGCAAGCCCTCCATAAAATCGGGGACAGACCCCACTTTCGAGCGCTGCGCTGACTGCATCTCCAAGCCAACAATCCAGAAAAAAGGGAGGCTGCCCTAGGTGTTGAATGACAGCCATACGAACAGAAACGCCACAAAAAGCAATGGAGCTTAACGCCTGACGGGGTTTCACCG
>NZ_JBFJTH010000240.1:0-4028 GCF_041625495.1 Litorivivens sp.
CGGTTGGATGCAACGCATGGCCGACTACACACATGCAGAAAACGTAAAAGATGCCGGCCAACTCGCCGAAATGCTCCGAGTGTTAAACGAATTCCCCAAGCCAACCATCGCGAGAGTTCAGGGCGCCGCTTTCGGTGGCGCCGTTGGCTTAGTCAGCTGCTGCGATATAGCGGTAGGCACTACAAGAGCCAGTTTCAGCCTGAGTGAAGTAAAAATAGGTCTGATACCTGCCACTATCAGCCCCTATGTAATTCAAGCCATCGGCGCACGAGCTGCGCGTCGCTATTTTCAGACCGGCGAGCGCTTTAACGCAGACGCCGCGTTGAAGCTCGGCCTGCTGAGCGATGTAGTTGCTGAAGACGAACTCGATTCAACCGTCAGCGCGATGGCAAATACCCTGCTAGCCAACAGTCCGCAGGCATTGACTCAAGCCAAACAACTGGTGCTGGACTATGCCAACCGTGAAATCACTCCCGACCTGATCAAAGACAGCTGCACGCGTATCGCCGATATTCGCGTTTCTGAAGAAGGTCAGGAAGGACTTAAAGCTTTCCTCGAAAAACGCTCACCAAATTGGGTGAAGTAGGAACCTAAGCCATGTTTAAAAAAATCCTGATAGCCAACCGCGGTGAAATTAGCTGCCGCATCATTAAAACCGCCAAGAAAATGGGCATTCGCACTGTGGCCGTATACAGTGATGCGGATCGCAATGCTCTGCATGTCAGTCTCGCCGATGAGGCTATTCATATCGGCGCGGCACCTGCAGCGGAATCCTATCTGGTGGTCGATAAAATTATCGAAGCCGCCAAAAAAACCGGTGCCGAAGCCATTCATCCCGGTTACGGTTTCCTGTCGGAAAACGCAAACTTCTGCCGACGCTGCGCCGAGGAAAACATTGTATTTATCGGCCCGCCTACCGGCGCGATTGAGGCGATGGGTTCTAAATCTGCGGCCAAGCAGATAATGGAGAAAGCTGGTGTACCGCTGGTACCCGGCTACCACGGTGAAGATCAGGATGAAGCCATCCTGAAGAAATCGGCCGACGACATGGGCTACCCAGTGCTGCTGAAGGCGGCTGCCGGCGGCGGCGGTAAAGGCATGCGTCAGGTATGGAGTGCTGATGAATTTTCCGCTGCACTGGCCGCGGCCAAACGCGAGGCAATGAAATCTTTCAGCGACGACAAAATGCTGGTCGAGAAATACCTGACCGGCCCGCGTCACGTTGAAATTCAGGTATTCTGCGACAGCCACGGCAATGCGGTGCATCTGTTTGAGCGAGACTGCTCCGTTCAGCGCCGCCACCAGAAAGTGATTGAAGAAGCCCCAGCCCCCGGCATGACCGAGGAGCTTCGTACAGCAATGGGCGAAGCAGCAATCAAAGCGGCTCAGGCCATTGATTATGTCGGCGCAGGTACCGTCGAATTCCTGCTGGATTCGGATGGTTCTTTCTACTTTATGGAAATGAACACTCGCCTGCAGGTTGAGCACCCCGTGACCGAAATGATCAGCGGTCAGGATCTTGTTAGCTGGCAGTTAAAAGTAGCCAATGGTGAAACGCTGCCCTGCAAGCAGGCAGAGCTAAGCATTCGTGGCCACGCTTTCGAAGCCCGCGTATACGCGGAAGACCCGGACAACAATTTCCTGCCCCAGACCGGCAATCTGCGCTTTCTTAAAGAGCCCGCGCAGGGTGATCACGTTCGCGTAGATACCGGTGTGGTGGAAGGCGATGAGATCAGCGTGTACTACGACCCCATGATCAGCAAGCTGATAACCTGGGATGAAAATCGCGACCGCGCGCTAAAGCGTCTGCAAAGTGCGCTGGCCCAATACAATCTCGGTGGTGTCGTTACCAACTTGCCCTTTCTGTACAACCTGGCAACCCATCCAGCGTTTGAGAATGCTGAGCTGACGACGGGTTTTATTGAGCAACACAACGATGATCTGTTCAAGGATAACGACGCCGACCTGAACCAACTGCTGCCGCTGGCAGCGCTTTATGTACTGTTGGAGCAGGCCGAGCAACAGCGCGCACAGGCTGAAAAAAGCAGCGAACCCGATTCGCCGTGGAATACGCCTTTTGGCTGGCGCAGCGCCCTGCCCGCCTATTGCCACGTGGACGTTCGCTGGCAAGAGCAGGAACATCGCGTTTCTGTTGAGCCGCTGGGTGACCAGTTTCAACTCAGCTTTGAAGGCGAAACCGCGTTGGTTAGCGGCACTCTGCAGGATCGTAAGCTTAGCGCAATCGTGGATGGTCACCGCGTGACAGCGACCGTGAGCAAGTTCGGGGATGACTATCAGGTCTATCTGGCCGATCGCGCTTTCAGTTTTACTCTGGTTCAGCCCGACACCGGTGAGATGGATGACAGCGCGGCTGGGGCATCATTTGCGGCCCCAATGAACGGCACAATTGTAGCGCACGGTGTAGAACCGGGTGTGGAAGTCAAAAAAGGTGCCACTTTGATGATTATGGAAGCCATGAAAATGGAGCACACCATTAATGCGCCCGCGGATGGCAAGGTGGTGACTTTCTTTTTCAAGGCGGGCGATCTGGTTGATGGCGGTGCCCAGCTGCTGGAATTTGAGGCGAGTGAATAATGCTACCCAATAGAGTTCGTATTGTTGAAGTCGGCCCCCGTGACGGCCTGCAGAATGAGAAAACGCCACTCAGCGCTGAGGATAAAATTGAACTTATCCACGCCTTGGCTGACGCCGGTGTAGGCACAATTGAAAGTGGTAGTTTTGTAAACCCTAAATGGGTGCCACAGATGGCCAGTAGCGAAGAAGTGTTTCAGGGTATACACCGCAAAAGTGGTGTTACGTACTCTTCGCTCACCCCCAACCTGAAAGGTTTTGAACGGGCGCTCGCGGTTAAGGCTGACGAAGTGGCCGTATTCGCCGCAGCGTCAGAAGCATTTGCCCAGAAAAACACCAACTGCTCGATTGCCGAAAGCCTGGAACGTTTCAAGCCAGTCATGGATGCCGCCAAAGATGCCGAAATTCCCGTTCGAGGCTATATCTCCTGTGTAGTGGGCTGCCCCTACGAAGGCGACATCGCACCTGAAAAAGTACTGGAAGTCAGCCGGGAGCTGTTGGCCATGGGCTGCTATGAAGTTTCTCTCGGCGATACTATAGGCGTAGGCACCGCAGCCAGCGTACAGCGACTACTTGAAGTACTGACCAAAGAAATTCCGGTAGACAAACTGGCCGTGCACTTCCATGACACCTATGGTCAGGCGCTGGCCAATATTTTGAAATCACTGGAGATGGGCGTTGCCACAGTAGACAGTTCCGTGGCTGGACTCGGCGGTTGCCCCTACGCTAAAGGCGCGTCGGGCAATGTCGCTACCGAAGACGTCATCTACCTGTTGAACGGCCTGGGCATTGAACACGGTATTGATCTGAACAAACTGATCGATGTGGGCAACCGCATTTCCGATCGTTTGAATCGCCCCAACAATTCCCGCGTAGCCAACGCCATCACCGCCAAACGGGAAAAATAAAAGGACAACAATGAGCACGCCCCTGTGGACGCCTTCCGCCAATCGAATTGCCAACTCACGGTTGAAAGCCTTTGAGGCTTGGCTTGCTGAAAAACATCAGCTTGCTTTTGACGACTATCAATCATTGCATCAATGGTCTGTTGATAACCCCGAGTCGTTTTGGGAATCTGTCTGGCAGTTCTGCAATGTCAAAGCACACTCGCCGTACGGCAAGGTCCTCGAACACGGCGGTACCTTTCCAACTTGCGGTGAACCCTCCGCCGCATGGTTTCCCGGCGCCACGCTGAATTTTGCAGAAAACCTGTTGCGCCGTCGCGACGATAAAATTGCCATCGTCGGTCTGTTGGAAAATGGGCAACGTCGAGAGTTGAGTTACGCTGAGTTGTACACACAAGTGGAACAGCTGGCACATACACTGCGTGAACAAGGCGTCGAAGCCGGTGACAGGGTTGCCGGTTTCATGCCAAACATTCCGGAAACCGTGGTCGCCATGTTGGCAGCTACCAGTATAGGCGCCATCTGGTCCTC
>NZ_JBFJTH010000241.1:0-3979 GCF_041625495.1 Litorivivens sp.
TCCCTAGAATGGACCCATCAAATGAATTGCTCCAACGAGAGCAACAAACTACAGGGGTTCCATCATGTCTATTTTGTCTATCAATACCTTTTACTCACGTTTTCGTGCCCGTGCCATTGCCGCCGAGCAACTGATTGCCGCATTCCAGGCGAGCCCTGCAGGCAAGACCCCTGTTGACGCCTACCACCAGCTGGCGGGCAACCAAAACAAGGAAAACATGGATGTGCTCGCCGAGCTAGTACGCATGGAAGCAGGCTTCTGCGCCTAAGGGAAAACACCTATGTGAGCAGGCGTATCAACGGATTCCGAGACCTGCCCCACCACCATAAACTACACACATCTAACAATCTGTGTCGTTGCCAACCAGACACGACACTGAAAAACGAGGGACGGGTTTAACATGCTTATCATCAACAACCGCAAACCGGCGAAACAGCCGACCATCATCGAAGCCAAAGCAGACATGAAAGCGGCCTTCGCACCACCGCGGGACTATGTAACCGGTGCTCTCAAAAAGCTGCGTCACTCGACCAGCATTGATTGGTGGTTGAATGTCGATTACGTTGAATCTGAAAGTGCCCTGTCTTGAGCAGCGCCAGGCACCTGAAAAGGACATTGTGTTGAGTAAAATCGGCCCCTCAGCGCAGTCATCGGCTAGCGCAGACTGTCTGAACCTACCACTAGGCCTCAGGTATAATCCAGATATGCGTCGATACGACGCCAGATCTGTTGCCGAAGTGCTTTCGTCTCATTCACTAAGTGGTGCCGCGCACCACCAAGATGGGCAAACACCGCATTCGGAAAGTGATCGCGAATCACCGGCAAGTTGAAGCGCCAGTCCACCGTATCGTCGGCATCACCCTGCACAACCAATACCGTTTTGTCCGAGTCGGGCAACTGACGAAACATCGGCTCCCAGACTTTCAGTGCGTTGACCCAGCTCATCGGCAGCACCGGACACTGCAGTGCATCACTACCCCTAAGCCATGCCAGAAACTCCTCATCACCGGAGTTAGCTGCCCAGCGCCTGGGCAAACTGGATACCACCCGACCAATCATATTGTGCAGCGGTTTGCCCCAGCGCCAACCCTTTGGCCGCACCAGCGGCGCCAGTAGCACCTCTTTCTCAAACGCATTGCCACCCTTGAGCAGGTAAGTCATCAAAATGGCACCGCCGGTGCTCTGGGCCAAGGCAATTTTCGGTTTCGGCAGATTAAAGGGCGCCGCAGCATGAAATGCGTCGTTCATTATCTGCAGGTACTGGTCGAAACTGTCGATTTCGGCGCGCTTGCCTGAGGATAGGCCGTGACCGGGAAGGTCGTAAATAAAGACAGCGTATTGGCGTTTCAGACAGTATTCGATGGCGTGTTTGAACAGGCCGGCATGATCGTAAAAGCCGTGATACAAAAACGCTGTTTTGGTAGGGGATTCAGGGATAAACACATGTGCGGCGATATCAAAACCGGCCGAGGAGAACACGCCGAAATGATGCTGCAAACCGTCAATGCGGTTTTCAAAATCTATACCGTAATAAGCAAAATAAGCCTGCGCCAGCGGCGAGATATCCGCCGCCGCAGACAGTGGGGGCAGGCTTAGCGATTCGCGGTTGTCTGCGGCCAGCCGTACCCATTCACTCATCAGTTTACCTTCGCATCCAGCTTGCCCGCCGCATAGGCTTCGAACATACCTTCCAGTGAAACCGGCTTGATCTTGTCCGCATTGCCTGCAGTGCCAAAGGCCTCATAGCGCGCTATGCAGATATCCTTCATTGCCGTGATCGTTTCTTTCAGATATTTGCGCGGATCAAACTCCGAGCGGTTATTCGCCAGGAAACGGCGAACAGTACCGGTAGACGCCAGTCGCAGGTCGGTGTCGATATTGACCTTGCGCACGCCGTGCTTGATGCCTTCTACGATCTCTTCTACTGGTACGCCGTAGGTTTCTGGAATCTCGCCACCAAATTCATTGATGATGGCCAACCAGTCTTGAGGAACACTTGAGGAACCGTGCATAACCAGATGAGTATCGGGAATACGCTGGTGAATCGCTTTGATACGCTCGATAGCCAGAATATCGCCTGACGGCGGACGGCTGAATTTGTAAGCGCCGTGACTGGTGCCGATGGCTATCGCCAAGGCATCAACATTGGTTTTGGCCACAAAGTCGGCCGCTTCTTCGGGGTCGGTCAGCATCTGGTCATGGCTCAGTGTGCCTTCGGCGCCAACGCCATCTTCTTCACCTGCCTGTCCGGTTTCCAATGAACCCAGGCAGCCCAGTTCGCCTTCAACAGAAACACCACAGGCGTGCGCCATCTCCACAACCCGGCGAGTGACGTCCACGTTATAGTCGTAATCAGCCGGGGTTTTACCATCTTCACGCAGGGAGCCGTCCATCATCACCGAGCTAAAGCCCAACTGGATAGATCGCTGACACACATCCGGGCTGGTACCGTGATCCTGGTGCATAACCACCGGTATTTCCGGAAACTCTTCCACTGCCGCCAGAATCAGGTGGCGCAGAAACGGCGCACCCGCGTACTTACGGGCACCGGCCGAAGCCTGCATGATCACCGGGCTATTGGTTTCACGCGCCGCTTCCATAATGGCGCGGGTCTGCTCGAGGTTGTTCACGTTAAAGGCCGGAACGCCGTAGCCGTATTCGGCGGCGTGATCCAGCAGTTGTCGCATGCTGATAAGTGCCATTTGCTACCCCTGTATTTTCAACAATATCTATTATCTGTGGGAGCCGGCAGGGCCCGCTCCCACAATGAAGTTCCTAACCCTTTGCCCGCTCTTCCAGTACCGCCACCGCAGGCAGCACCTTGCCTTCAACATATTCCAGAAATGCGCCGCCGCCGGTTGAGATATAAGACACCTTGTCGGCAATGCCAAACTTGTCGATAGCGGCCAGCGTGTCACCGCCGCCAGCAATTGAGAACGCATCAGATTCCGCAATGGCCTGAGCGATGGCTTCAGTGCCGTCGGCAAACTGGTCGAACTCAAAAACGCCGACCGGGCCATTCCAGATAATCGTGCCCGCCTGCTTGAGAATTTCTGCCAGACAGGCCGCAGAAACCGGGCCAATATCAAAAATCATATCATCGTCGCCCACATTGTAGGCTGGACGCAGCGTGGCCGGTTCCTTCTCGTCAAATTTCTTGCCGGTGATTACGTCCGTGGGAATCGGGATATCACACTTTTCCATCAGCTTTTTCGCCGCCGGCACCAGATCCTCTTCATAGAGCGATTTGCCAACATTGTTACCCGCCGCCGCTAGGAAGGTATTGGCAATACCACCGCCAACCACCAGCTGATCCACCTTATCAGATAGCGCATCAAGCACTTCAAGTTTGGTCGACACCTTGGAGCCACCAACAATCGCCACCATTGGCCGGGCCGGTTCTTTCAGCGCTTTTTCCAGATTTTCCAGCTCGTTTACCAACAGCGGGCCGGCACAGGCCACGGGAGCAAAACGGGCGACACCGTGAGTAGAAGCCTGGGCGCGGTGAGCTGTACCGAAGGCATCCATCACAAATACATCACACAAGGACGCGTAGGTCTCAGCGAGATCTTCCTCGTCCTTTTTCTCACCCTTGTTAAATCGGACATTCTCCAGCAGCACCAGCTGGCCCTGATCAATCGTGACGCCGTCCTGCCAATTTTGAACAACTGCAACTTCGCGCTCCAGCAGCTCACCCAAACGTTTGGCCACGGGCTTCAGCGAGAAAGACTCGTCATATTCACCTTCTGTTGGGCGCCCCAAATGGGACATAACCAGCACTTTCGCACCTTGCTCCAGCGCCAGCTTTAGCGTCGGCAGCACCGCACGGATGCGAGCGTCTGACGTAACCACGCCATCTTTCACCGGCACATTGAGGTCTTCGCGGATCAAAACGCGCTTTCCGTTGAGATCCAGGTCGCTCATTTTCAGTACTGAAAGGGCCATTCCTTGTAACTTCCTCAAATAAAAAAATCTTTAA
>NZ_JBFJTH010000242.1:0-3975 GCF_041625495.1 Litorivivens sp.
TTCCTAGCAGAAAATTCACCAAACGGTATCTCGGAGGTGAGTCATGCGCAAAAAGAAACTACCGAAAGATGAACAAGAGCTTCTTGAAGCTGTTGAGGCTGGCGAATTTCAGTCAGATTTGACAGATACTCGACGCGAAGAGCTGAGGGCCTTTGCGAATAACACCTTTAAAAAGGACAAGCGAATTAATATCCGGATCTCAAATAAGGATTTGCTGGCCGTCCAGGCAAAAGCGTCCCAGCAAGGCATACCGTATCAAACGCTGATTTCAAGCATAATCCACAAGTATATTTCCGGCTCACTGAAAGACCTTACATCCAACAAATAAGCCGGGGGCGCCCACGCCCCTCGCGCGCTTCTTGCCTGCCAATCATCCGGAGTATGTCGGAGCATTCACGCCAAAGCCACTGGATTAACAAGGCGATGCCTTGCCCTTCGGGCGCCCAATACGACGGGCGCGCAAATCTACGATTTGTCCGGATCGAAAACACGCGTCCGGGATGACGACTTAAAACCAAACCGCCCTACTACTACCGAGTCATTCCAGCGAAAGCTGGAATCCAGAGCCCGGGCCCCAACATTAACAGCACACACCACCACCGGCGTGGGCTACCCCATCAAGCCGCCGACTCAGACGCCGCCCCGCCCTCATCCAAACGCTCCCCACGAGCCGCAGCAATCAACGCAGCCGTAGACGCATCCCATTCCTCATTCACCGGCTCACCTTCCAACGCCGCCAATGTCGACTTCGCAATCTGCTTACCCAGCTCCACACCCGGCTGATCAAAGGAATTAATCCCCCAAATCACCCCTTGAGCAAACACCTTATGCTCATACGCCGCCAACAACATACCCAGATTAAACGGCGATAACTCATCCAACAGAATCGTCGTAGAAGGCATACCACCAGGATAGGCAAACCGCCAGTCTTCGACCGACTCCTCGCCGCCCATATTACCCAATGCCAACAACCGCGACTGCGCAAAACAATTCGCCAGCGCCAAGCGCTGCTGCTTCGCCAGGCTCTCACGCACCGCAGGCCCCAGCGAGGTTTCCCGCGGCTTAACCACCGCAATAAAATCGGCCGTAACCTGCTCAGTCCCCTGATGCAGTAACTGAAAAAACGCATGCTGGCCATTGGTGCCCAAGCCACCCCACACCACCGGCGCCGTGCGGTAACCCACGCGCTTGCCATCTGCCGTGGCCGACTTGCCATTACTCTCCATCTCCAGCTGCTGCAAATAAGCCGGCAACAGCTGCAAGCGCCCGTCATAGGGCAAACAAGCGTGACTCTGAATCCCCAGAAAGTTGTGATTCCAAATGCCGATCAGCGCCATCAGCACCGGAATATTTTCCTCGAATGGCGCGCTGGCAAAATGCTCATCCATCGCCCGTGCGCCATCCAACAACCCTCTGAAGCCATCCATACCAATAGCCAGCGCTATCGGCAAACCAATGACCGACCACAATGAAAACCGACCACCAACCCAATCCCAGAACAGCAACTGATGCTCCTCGGGAATGCCCATTGCAGCCATCTTTTCCGGGCAGGCAGACACGCCAATAATATGCCGCTCAAGCTGCTGCGCTTCGGTCAGTTTTTCACCCATCCAGGCACGCGCCGTCTCGACACAGGCGAAGGTATCGGCCGTGGTGAACGACTTGGACGAGATGATAAACAGCGTGGTTTCCGGATCTAGCTCCGGCAATAGCCTGTACAACTGGCTACCGTCCATTGATGAGGCAAAATGGACCTTTACCGCACTGGAAGTCGATTCATTCTGCAGGGCATGAACAGCCAGGCAAGGGCCAAGATCAGAGCCACCGACGCCAAGATTAACAACATCACTAATCGGCCTGCCCGTCGCCCCTTGCCACCGACCACCTCGCAACGCCTCAGTGAGCCGCTGCATCTTACCCAGGCACTCATGCACCAAACCAACAGCAGGATCATCCGAGCTCGCATGGCCACGGAGCGCGGGGTGGCGAACCCATCGCTGCTCCGTATCGTTGCTGTAACGACCGGCAAACAGATCTGCAATGCGCTCTTTTAGCCCACTTTCATCAGCCAGATTGACCAGCGTAGACCACACACTGCCGGACAGCCGCTGCTTGCTGGCGTCAAACAGTAGGCCTCCAGCGCTCGCGAAGCGGCCCTGTTGCCCAGTCGCGCACAGAGAATACGCTCCCGAAAGGGCCTGCTGCGTTTCTGTGCGGGCCAACTGCTCTAACATCGGCCAGCACCGCTTCTCGTTACAATGCATCCAAGCTGCCACTCATTAACGACTGCCATCGATCTTAAGCACGAAAATCATCCTGATGATCGAGGAACCACCGGTACGTCATTGCCAAGCCATCACGCAGCTCAATGGAAGCCTGCCAGCCCAAACGCTTGAGACGAGAAACATCCATCAGCTTGCGCGGTGTTCCGTCGGGCTTAGAGGTGTCAAAGCTGATTTCGCCGTCAAAGCCCACCACATCAGCAATCGCCTGCGCGAGCTCGCCAATGGTGCAATCAACGCCTGTGCCCACATTCACATGCGACAACATGGGCTCGGTGTTGGCTCGATACTGCTCATTCGCCAACTCCATTACGTACACACTGGCGGCGGCCATGTCGTCAACATGTAAAAACTCGCGCATGGGTTTGCCGGTGCCCCACACCACTACCTGCGCATCGCCGCGCTGCTTCGCCTCATGAAAACGTCGCAGCATCGCCGGTATGACATGGCTATTTTCGGGGTGGAAGTTGTCGTTAGGCCCGTACAGGTTCGTCGGCATTACCGAGCGATAATCCACACCGTATTGCCGGTTATAAGACTCACACAGCTTGATGCCTGCAATTTTGGCAATGGCATAAGGCTCATTGGTGGCCTCAAGCACGCCGGTAAGCAGCGCACTTTCACGCATAGGCTGCTCAGCAAGCTTGGGGTAAATACAGGATGAACCCAAGAACAGCAGTTTTTGCACACCGGCCTGATACGCGGAGTGGATAATATTGCACTCCATCATCAGGTTTTGATAAATAAACTCAGCTGGATAGGTGTTGTTGGCCCAGATACCACCCACCTTGGCGGCAGCGAGATACACCTGGTCTATCTGCTCCCGCTCAAAAAACGCTGATACTGCCGCCTGATCGGTTAGGTCCAGTTCAGTGCGGTCTCGTACAACCAGCTCAACATTCGCCTTACTCTCTAGCTGACGAACCAGCGCCGAGCCGACCATACCCTTGTGCCCGGCAACAAAAATACGTGTCTTGGCCATGCTCAGTTCTCCAGCGACACGTTTACATCAAAGCCGTGGGCCTTCAGCAGAGCGTGCCTGCGGGCTTGGTCAAGATCGTACTCGACCATTTCGGCGCACATTTCTTCCACTGTGATCTCAGGCACCCAGCCCAGCTTTTCTTTAGCCTTGGACGGATCACCCAGTAGCGTTTCAACCTCCGCGGGGCGGAAATAACGCGGATCAACCCGCACCACCACATCACCCACCGACACTTCCGGCGCCTTGTCTCCGCTGACCGCCTTCACCGTAGCGACTTCCTCTACCCCTTCACCGCTAAACTCAAGCTCAATCCCGAGCTCTGCCGCCGACATGCGTACAAACTCGCGTACGGAGATTTGCTTGCCGGTGGCAATCACAAAGTCTTCGGCGGTATCTTGCTGCAGCATCATCCATTGCATACGCACATAGTCTTTGGCGTGCCCCCAGTCACGGAGCGCGTCCATATTGCCCAGATACAAGCACTGCTCCAGGCCCTGGGCAACGTTGGCCAGGCCGCGGGTAATTTTGCGGGTAACAAACGTCTCGCCACGGCGCGGCGATTCGTGATTAAACAGCACGCCATTACAGGCGTACATGCCGTAGGCCTCGCGATAGTTCACCGTAATCCAGTAGGCATAGAGCTTGGCCACCGCATAGGGCGAGCGCGGGTAAAAAGGCGTCGTCTCTTTTTGCGGTACTTCTTGTACCAAA
>NZ_JBFJTH010000243.1:0-3975 GCF_041625495.1 Litorivivens sp.
GGAAATGAATACTGCGTTATTGTATCGCCAAGATCGCGACAATTGGCTGCTAAGCGAGCGCATGCTCACCTACGCTAACTGCATCATCTGAACCACGCCGCGGGGATGACCTGCCGAGTATGAGTGATTGGTAATATACGCCCCTTACTCTGAGGCGCCAAAATTGGCAGGAGCAGCAATTTCTTCGGGCTTTACGAATCGCCCTATTTTCATTTCACCTTGCATGCTTGCCTTTACGTCGACCCTATATGAAGGCGTCGATAGTGACGCCTTCACGGTCAAAGCGTTTGGCACAGGCCAGACCAATACCAGCAGAGCCGCCGGTAATCAGCGCAAGAATGGCTACTACACGCCGTAGCACAACCGGTGGTAGCTTGCCTTGCAAGCGAATGCGCCACCGAAACCTTCGCCTACACGCTGCGAGACAACTAAGCAGCAACTGTTTGCTGTGGTTTTTCCTGGGCTCCGCGAATCAACCGCCCGGGCAACGCACCGGTGGGCCGACCGTGATCCATAATCACTTCGCCGCTTACCAAGGTATACAAGTAACCTTTGGCGCCTTGAAAAACCCGACGGCCACCAGCGGGCAGGTCAAAAATCACCTCCGGCGGTAACACTTGCAGCTCATCAAAATCAATCACGTTGATATCGGCTTTCATACCCACTTCCAAGGTGCCGCGATCGTTCAGGCCCATGCAGCGGGCAGTTTCCTGCGTGTGCATTTGCACAGCACGCTCCAACGTAAAACGCTCACCGCGCTGGCGGTCCCGTACCAGATAACTCAGCAGATAGGTGGGCACACTCGCATCGGACAACACGCCACAATGGGCGCCGGTATCCGCCAGGCTGATAACGGTGCTCTCGTCCTGCAGCATGGCCATCTGTCTGCGTAGATCGCGCGCTCCATAGCCAAACAGTGGGCAGTAGATCATCTGCTTGCCATCTTTTTCCATCAGCGCGTCAAAGGCATAGGCTTGGGGAGACACGCCCGCTGTCTTGGCCTTATATTCAATACTGTCTTCGTAGGCTGGTTCGTAGTTGGGCACGTCGTCCATTACGTAAAGGTTGTCGTAACCATTGGTAATGGCTTCAAGAAAGAAATCGCCTCCGGTTTCCATTCGCGGTTCTTCAACAATGGCTTGTCGAACAGCCGGGTCCCGCAGTTTTGCGAGGCGCTCCTCGCGCGGCAGCCCTGCCAGCTCGGCAAAAGCGGCCGAAAACATAAAGGGATGAACCGTACCGTCCCACGCCATTAAGATATTCACCGGCCTGGCACCCACGTGCGGAATCAGTCGAGCACCGTCTTTTGCCGCTTCGCGCACATATGCCAGCTGCTGCTCTACCCGTTCCCAATCTTTTTCTTCGCGGAAAAACAGCACAAAATTGACCTGGCAGTTATTGTCGATGGAGAGCCGCTTCATCCACTCCATTTCTTCACGCCAGTTGTGAAAGTCTGACACCAGCCCGTAAATACCCTTACCGATGTCACCAATCGCTTTACCAATACCAAGCAGCTCATTTGCATCCGCGTAGGTACCCGGCATGACTTGGCCGTGGCGAGTCGTGTGCAGCTCGGTTCGCGAGGTGGTAAAACCAATCGCGCCGGCATCAATGCCCTCGCGCACAATGTCGATCATTTTGCTTATATCGTCGTCGCTGGCCGGTTCGTTATTGGTCCCTCGATCCCCCATCACATATGTGCGAACCGCACAGTGTGGAACCTGAGCACCGATATCGATGGCTCGCGGCATCTTGTCCAGTGCATCCAGGTATTCGGGAAAGGTCTCCCACTGCCAGTCAATGCCTTCACTGAGCGCGGCGCCGGGAATGTCTTCAACATCCTCCATCACCTCAATCATCTGCTGGCGGGCGGCCTCCGTGGGTTTGCAGGGCGCAAAACCCACGCCGCAATTACCCATGATCAACGTGGTAATGCCGTGATTGGATGCCGGACTGCAATAGGCGTCCCAACTGGCCTGACCGTCCATATGGGAATGGGTATCCACCCAGCCGGGGGTTACCAGCTTACCGTTGGCATCGATGGTCTGGCGCGCATCACCCTGCACCTTGCCAACCGACACAATAACGCCGTTCTGAACCGCAATATCAGCGCTGCGGGCTGCGCTGCCTGTACCGTCTACAACGGTGCCGTTTTTTATAATCAGATCGTACATAGTGGCCTTCCGGTTTTCTCGCAATAGGGAAAGTCTAGATTGTGAGGGCCCGACCTTTAAGATACGATGCCGCAAAACATTATTGCCTCTGAAGAAACAATAACACGATCATTGGGAGCCGCTAATGGCGCGCTGGGACGGAATCTACGAGTTTGTGCAGGTCGTTGAACACCACAGTTTCACCGAGGCCGCCAAGACCCTGAACATGTCGACCTCGCAAGTCAGCAAACTGATTTCGCGACTCGAAGACCGCCTCGGTACCCGCCTGCTACTGCGCACAACGCGCAGTCTGGCCCTCACCGACGAAGGCCAGCAGTTTTACCGGCGTAGCAAGCACGCCATTGACACCTTCGAGAAAGCCGAAGAAGACCTGGCGCTGTCGCGCAACGAGCCACGCGGTAATCTCAAAGTGAACATCTCCGGCTCCTTTCAGGAACGCTTTCTAGTTCCCATTCTCGCCAATTTCACCAAGCAATTTCCGCGTTTGCATGTACAGCTGGATTTTACCGACGCACAACCCGACCTGGTGAAGGAGAGCTACGACCTTTCTGTAGCCTACGGCGAACTGAAAAGCTCTACGCTGGTAGCCCGCAAGCTGGCCGATAACTTTAACTACCTGGTGGCCAGCCCGGACTATCTGGCAGCGCATGGCACACCCGATTCACTCGAAGCGTTAAACCAGCACAACTGCCTAGTGGGTGTAGATTCTCTCTGGTATCTGAGCAACGGCGAAGAAACCGTACAAATTCAGCCGGAGGGTAACTGGCGCAGCGACAATGGTGCCGCCCTGCTTAGTGCAGCGCGCTGTGGGCTGGGCATTGCCAGCCTGCCGTTCTTCTCGGTGATGGAAGACATTTCCCAAGGCAACCTCACACAGGTATTGCCCGAGTGGAGCCAGTATCCGCAGCCGGTATGGATCATGTATCCCCAGCAGCGGCATCTGCCCATCAAGGTACGGCTGTTTATCGACTACCTAATGGAAGAGCTGAACAAGATTGTTCTGTAAGCCTACAATTACACCAAATTGACGATTTCGCTCTTCAACTCAGCTTTTATAGTCGCTATGCTCAAGCGATCTCACTTCGAAAAAAACCGATAAAGGACAGGGTGTTAGCCATGCAAGTGAAAACCTACCCAGTACCAGATACATTCGCCGCCAAGGCCCACATTACTGCCGACAAATACGAACAGATGTACCGGCAGTCTGTTGAACAGCCTGATGTGTTCTGGGCAGAACAGGCCCGCGATTTTATAAGCTGGCACAAAGAATGGGATCAGGTTTCCCGTTACAACCTCGCTAAAGGCGAGGCCGCCTGGTTTGAAGGCGCCAAACTCAATGTAAGCTACAACTGCATAGACCGACATCTGGCTACACGCGGCGACCAGTCCGCCATTATCTGGGAGGGCGACGAACCCACCGACGACAAAACCATTACCTATCGCGAGCTGTATGAACAGGTATGCAAACTGGCCAACGCCATGAAAGCACGTGGTGTGGGCAAGGGTGACCGGGTGTGCATCTATATGCCGATGATTCCCGAAGCCGCCTACGCCATGCTGGCCTGCACCCGGATAGGTGCGATCCACTCCGTGGTATTCGGCGGGTTTTCACCCGAAGCGCTCAAAGACCGTATTAACGATTCCGCCTGCAAACTGGTAATAACTGCCGATGAAGGTGTGCGCGGTGGCAAAAAGATACCGCTCAAGGCCAATACCGACAAAGCCCTTGAACATTGCCCTTCCATCGAAACCTGTCTGGTAGTCAAACGCACCGGCGGCGACATAGGCTGGCACGATGGCC
>NZ_JBFJTH010000244.1:0-3948 GCF_041625495.1 Litorivivens sp.
AAGACTTATTACAAACAGGGGGGAATGAAAAGCTAATTTAAGCTATAAATATCAGCACATTGCGACAAAGCGGCAATTTTTATGAGTCCAGTTGGCGAGCCCCACATGACTTTACAAAGTTTCTATCGGATACAACTTGCCGCCAGACAGGCATACCATTACCCGGTCACCGGCTTCGATCATGTTGTAATCTTCAATGGCCTTGCCAACATGACGCCGCAGACGCTTTTGTAACTTGTTAAACTCGGTTTTCTCTTTTTTCGACAATTCGGCGACAGACACGGCAGACCCTGCGACAATTACGGATTCTGGGAGTGATTAAAGCGCGGTATTGTACCGGTATCGACCAAAAAATGCCCAGCAATTTAGTGGGTTGCCGACAATGCCCAATGAAATCAAAGTCCGTGACAGACTTAACAGCGGCTCCCTTCTCAGCTACAATCGCACTGTACAATAAATGTGCGATTTTCCAATAAACGCCCTAGCCCGTTTTTCAGAGTCCTGATTTTCTATGCCAACCCGTTCAAGTTTCCTGTGGCTGCTATTGCTCGGCGCTGCAGCTTTCGCCACATTTCGCGGCGAAAGCACCGTCAGCCCGCCGGTTTTCGCCGACAATTCGCTGCCAGACAACCGCACAACCACACCATTGGCGCTGCCAGCGCCGACCACTGACGTCCAAACACCCTACAGCGGCGAGCCGATGATCGTATCGCGGCGCAATTCGACCGAAATGGTCCACTCCGCTTCGGTAGCAGAGCTGGCAGACGGCCGTCTGCTGGCAACCTGGTTTGGCGGCAGCCGCGAGGGAGCAAAGGATGTCGCCATTTACGGGGCCTACTTCAATCCAGCGCAAGGCATCTGGAGCGAGGTTCGCCCACTGATTACTCGCGAAGCAACGCAGCAGGCTCTTGGCCGCTACATCAAAAAACTTGGCAATCCGGTAATTACCCGCCTGTCGGAAGATCGTCTGGCACTGTTCTATGTCTCTGTTTCGCTCGGCGGCTGGGCGACCAGCCAACTGAATATGGCATTGTCTGACGACGACGGCGCCAGCTGGCATTCCTACCGACGACTGGTGACGTCACCGTTTTTCAACCTGAGCACCCTGGTCAAAGGCACCCCTCACCGCTATGCAGACGGCAGTATTGCCCTGCCCGTTTACCACGAGATGGCGGGTAAATTTGGCGAATTGCTAAGAATTGCTGCTGACGGCACCATTCTGTCGAAAAGCCGCCTGACCACCGGACGCGAAGCGATTCAACCGGTGATTCTGCCCGTTAATCGCGACAAGGCATTGGCACTCTTGCGTGACACCGGTGACGATGCCCCCTTTACGGCCGTCATGACATCGTCTGATAGCAGCGGCCAGGAATGGTCAGAACCGGAAAACGCGACCTTTTTTAACCCCAACTCTGCGCTTGCCGCTGTGGTAATGGACTGTGGACGACTGCTGGCCGTGGCGAACGATACCGAGGAAGAACGCAATCGACTAACCTTGCTGGTGTCGGAGGATCGCGGCGTCAGCTGGAACCCCATCATGCGCATTGAGGACAATAGCGATAATGGTAAAGTGCCTCGACGAGTCCCACGCGAAACCTTTACCAGCGCCCTGCAAGAGGCATTGAGCACCGAAGGTATGCCCGAAGCTCTGCAGAGCAAGTACATTGATTCCGCAACCGCTGCTCTGTGTACCGACAGCGGTTGCCGCTATCGCTACGACTACCCTTATCTTATCAAAGCCTCAGACGGCACCATTCACCTTGTCTACACCTGGAACAAGGCTTACATCAAACACCGCGCATTTTCACAGGAGTGGCTCAGTCAATGGATATAACCGCAGGCTTGGTAGTTTCAGCTCTGCACTGGGCAGCCCTTATCAGTCTTCTGATCTGTCGCCGACCTGCGTTGTCATCGCGATTGGTCACGGTGTTTGCACTGACACTGTTTTTTCTGTGCATCCCGATCGCCGGCGTAACACCGGTGTATTACCTGCGCGGAGTTTTTGGCGAATTCAGCCTGACCTCAACGCTGGTGCTATGCGCTCTGGCCATTTATCACGTTACCCGTGGCGGCTTGCCGCTACCCAAGCGAGACTTGCAATGGATGGCGGGCATGATAGCGGGCTTGGCACTCTGGTTTTATCCCATGAGTCTGGGACTTGGCATGATCGACCCCTATCAGTGGGGGTATCAACCTGATGTTCTTGCTGGCGCGGCGCTGGTTATTGCCGCCGCTGCCTGGCTTAGAAAACTGAACTTAATTGTCGCGATTATCAGCGTCGACCTGCTCGGCTATCAGCTGGGCCTACTCGAATCTAACAACCTGTGGGACTACCTCATTGACCCCGTTGCGGCCATCACCGCCATGGTCTACATCCGGTCAACTCTGCGTGCGAAGCGGCGTGCGGCGACTCGCGAGCCACAGCACGACGAACATGAGCAGGTTACCGATGATAGCCGTGTAGTACAGATCAAAGGGCATGTCGTCAGCCGAGAAAAACCAGCCGTTTCTAGCCAGGATCACCCAGCCAGTAAAGAGCATGGTTACTCCTATACCGAGCCAGGCGTGGCGGGCGTTACCGCGACGGCTGAAAAACCCAAATAGGTACAGACTCAACATGCCTCCACCCAGCAGGGCCACCAAAATGGTCAGAGCGTCCTGCAGGGTTTTGGTGTCGGCGAAATAAAACGCGATCGCACCGCCAATCATCAAACAACTAACGCCCACGGCAATCGCACGTGCCACCATCAGATAATGACGCTCAGCGGCATCTGTGTTCATATGACGGCGGTAAATATCCACCACCGACACCGCAGATATGGCATTGATACTGGAATCCAGTGACGACATGGCAGCAGCCAGGGCTGCTGCCAACACCAGCCCAATCAACCCCGGCGGCAACTCGTTCAAAATGAAAAATGGCAGAATCTGCTCCGCCTTGCGGCTACCGTCGAGCATTTCAGCGGCTTCAGCGACTGGAAATTGCAGGTAGAATACGTAGAGCGCAGTCCCCAGAAACATGTAAAACGCCCAGATTGGCAGGCTGCTCAGGGCACACACCCACATACCGCGTCGGGCTTCACTTTCGGATTTAGCCGCACAATAACGCTGCACGGTATTTTGATTGCTACTGTATTCCGTAAGCCAGTTAACCAGCCCTAACACCAGCATCATGGTGCCGGTTTTGTTGAGCAGGCTGATATCCCAACTGACTGGCTCAAGTTCGCCATTCTGCCACTCAGAAAAGCCCAGCTTGCCGTGTTCTGTGGCGGTCGACAATACCTGCCCCAAGCCGCCGGGGAGCAGGTCGACAATCACCCATAAACAGGCAATCCCTCCCAATAGCAGCACCAGTGTCTGTATCACGTCGGTCCAGATAACCGCTTCAATGCCACCGGCTACGGTATAAACAGCGACAAAGATACCGGCCAGCACGATACACCACACGGGGTCGAGGCCACTGATTTCGAACAACAACAGGGAGATCAGGTAGAGAATGGTACTCACCCGTACCAGCTGAGCAATAATGAACGTGGCGGCGCCATAGACACGCACTGAGGGGCCAAAACGCGCTTCAAGAAACTCGTAGGCGGTTACAGTGTTGCCCCGCCGGAACACTGGCAAAAAGTAGCGCGCGGCAAAATAAATCGCCAGCGGCAGCATCAGATTGGGCAGATAACGTAGCCAGGCGGTTTTATAAGCATCTGCGGGGTAGGCAAGAAAGGTCACCGAACTGATGGAGGTACCCACCAGACTTAAGCCGATTACCCAGCCTTGATAGTTGCGCCCCCCCACAAAGTAGTCGTCGGTGGAGTGGGTTCTGCCAGAGAAATAGACTCCCAGCAGCAAAATGCCCAGTAGGTAGCCGCCCAACACCAGACCATCTGCCAGACTCATTGACCCGCTCCCGGTGTCTCCTCAACATTGTCGTAATGCAGAAAGTGGCTA
>NZ_JBFJTH010000245.1:0-3911 GCF_041625495.1 Litorivivens sp.
ATGCCGGCGGCCTGGCTGTGGTTTGGGCGGAACAAAACACCCGCGACGCGGTGTTCGATGCGATCCGCCGCAAGGAGACCTACGCAACCAGCGGCACCCGGCCGACACTGCGGTTTTTTGGCGGCTGGAATCTGGCCAGCGATTTGTGTGAAAACCCCGACATGATTCGAACCGCATACGCAAATGGCGTACCCATGGGAGGTGATTTACCAGCGGCTACCGAAGGCTCACCACGCTTTCTGGTCGCTGCCAGTAAAGACCCAGGACCACCGGGAAAAATCGGCACCGATTTGCAGCGATTGCAAATTATCAAAGGCTGGACCGATGCCGAAGGAAATACCCATGAACAGGTGTTCAACGTAGCTGGCGGTGACACTGGCGCCACAGTAAACCCGAAAAGCTGCGCACCCGAAGGGGCTGGCTTTGCTAGCCTCTGCACGGTGTGGCAAGACCCGACCTTTCGAGCTGACGAAAATGCCTTCTATTACGTGCGGGTACTCGAAAACCCCACCTGCCGCTGGTCTACCCTCCAATGCAAGAGCGCCGGCGTGGATCCGTTCAGCGCAAACTGCGCCGATCAGGCGAAAAAAGCCACGGCCGCAGCGAAAGACGAAGGTGCCTGGGGAGAGGATGTTTATGGCAAGTGCTGCCTTGATCCGGAAAAAGAGCCGTTCTACTCACCCATTATTCAAGAGCGCGCGTGGAGCTCGCCCATCTGGTACAGCGCAACAAAAGCACCATCAAAATGACGACCCGGGCCGTTTGAGAAATTCGATTTCCTCGGGCGATGACTCGCGCCCGAGGATTGCATTGCGATGCGGAAAGCGCCCAAAACGCGCAATAATATCGTAGTGGCGCTGGGCAAAATTCAAATAGTTGGTGAACAGTTCCCGGTGTGCTTTGGGAGCACAATCCACCAGATCCCGATACCGTCGCACACTCTCTTCCTGATCATCCATCGACTCAGAGTGCTCTAAAGGCAGGTAGAAGAAGACCCGCTCTATCGGACGCAACAATTGATCCACTGAATCACTCAAACCTTCCCGACACCAGCGTCGCGCCAGCGAATCCTCGGCAAAGGCCTCGGGTTTATCTCGGTAAATATTACGCCTGAATTGATCAATAAGAATAATTGCCGCTAGACGTCCCTCCGGCACGTCGAGCCAGTGAGTCAATGCTCCTGAACTAGCCTGCTCTACCCTATGAGAAAACTTAGCCCAGATCAGATGGTCGCTATCATCAGATTTCCCCCACCACAGGTCAGAATATTCTGCAGCGACGTCACCATCGTCGCTGGAATCACCAAACCAGAAATTCAACACGTATTGCCAATCGTCTACCAGATCCATCATGGCGGGCTGCCTTGTGACAGGGGAAGGTTAGAATTTCGGCGTTTTTTCGGTTGGGGTCAAGGGGTAAGGCAAAGGCCTGTCTTTCCGGGCAAGCTCCTACGCGAATGCCTAGTAGCCTGCCCGGCGCGCGAAAGCCGCGCTAACGCAGGCTTTCATTGAGGTTATCCAGCACTTTCTGTCCTGGACAGAGATCGGACTCTGTCAGCGAGCGCAGGGGTTTATTGCTGGTTCCAATAATCTCATGCAGATCGCGCGAATCCTCATCCATATACAACAGGCCGGTTAGAATCTGATCTTTGGCTTTGTAGTCCTTGATCAGTTTCAGCGCAGAACGCCGGCTACTGATATCCAGTTCCGTATCCGCCTTCTGCAGGTGCACCACGGAGCCGTCATGCAGGGTAACTTCCTGCGATTCTCCCGCCTCATAGCTGGTGGTGATTTCCTGCTTTACTGGCACAAAGTCCACTGTCCCGGTCGCAGCCAGATGGTCGCGTACATGCTCGTAGCCTTTGGTCGACGCCGGATTGTTGTTAAACGTTACGCAAGGGGAAATCACATCGATAAAGGCAAAGCCGCGATGAGAGATTGCCGCTTTTATCAATGGCACCAGTTGGTTGCGGTCGCCTGAAAAACTGCGCGCCACAAAAGTGGCTCCCAACTGCAACGCAACGCTGGCCAGGTCAATCGGCTCAAACGGGTTAGGCTCACCCTTCTTGCTAGACGACCCCACATCCGCTGTGGCTGAGTCTTGCCCCTTGGTCAGGCCATAGCAGCCGTTATTCTCAACCACATACATCATGTTCAGGTTACGGCGTACGGCGTGGGTGAACTGCCCCATGCCAATGGAGGCGGTGTCACCGTCACCCGATACACCCACATAGATCATGTCGCGGTTGGCTAAGTTCGCGCCAGTAGCAACAGACGGCATACGGCCGTGAACTGAGTTGAAACCGTGTGAATTGCCCAGAAAATATGTGGGTGTTTTTGACGAACAGCCAATACCCGACAGCTTGGCAACCTTGTGCGGCTCGATGGACATTTCAAAGCAAGCCTGCACAATGGCTGCACTGATGGAATCGTGACCACAACCGGCGCACAGTGTGGACAACGCTCCTTCATAATTGCGGCGCGTATAGCCCAGCTCATTGACCGGCAGCTCGGGATGACGAAAATTGGGACGCTGATAGGTCATCGTAATTACTCCTTATTGCCGGCTTTTTTGTGTAACGGCGTCACGTTGTCGCCACGCACAACCGAAGCAATGCTCTCTCGAATCTTTCTTGCGGTAATGGGCATTCCGTCGTAGTTCAGAATGGATATCAAGTCTTTGGGCGACACTTCGCACTCATTGACCAGTAGCGACTTCATCTGCGCATCGCGGTTTTGCTCGATAACAAAAACCGTTTCATGGCTGGCAATAAAGTCATCAACCTCGGCGTTAAACGGAAATGCTTTCAGGCGCAAACTGTCTACCCTGATGCCCTCGTCGGCGAGGTAGTCCAAGGCTTCCATGGTGGAATCCGCGCTGGTACCAAAGTGAATCACACCCACCGCATTCCCGTCGCTGCTAATTTCAGGCGCCGGTACGGCGGTTTTTGCAGTTTCCCACTTTTTCAGCAGGCGCTGCATGTTCTTTTCATATTCGGCCCCGTCTTCGGTATACACCGCATACTCATCACGCGATGTACCACGAGTAAAGAAAGCGCCTTTGGTGGGATGGGTGCCGGGATAGGTGCGGTAGGGAATGCCGTCGCCGTCCACATCCAGGTAGCGACCAAAGCGCTCGCTCATGCTTTCCAGCTGCTCTTCGTTCAGCACCTTGCCGCGCTTGTATTCGCGGCCGTCTTCCCAGGTTAGTGGCTCAGACATATTATCGTTCATGCCCAGGTCAAGATCAGTGAGCATGATCACCGGAGTTTGCAGGGTTTCTGCCAGATCGAAAGCTTCGGCTGTCATGTCGAAACATTCTTTAGGCGTGGATGGAAACAGCAGCACATGCTTGGTATCACCGTGTGACGCGTAGGCGCAGGCCAACACATCAGATTGCTGGGTGCGCGTTGGCATGCCCGTCGATGGACCCGCGCGCTGCACGTCAATCAGCACCGTGGGAATTTCCGCAAAATAGGCCAGCCCCAGAAACTCACTCATCAGCGAGATGCCCGGGCCACTGGTTGCGGTAAATGCCCGCGCGCCGTTCCAGCTTGCACCAATGACCATGCCTATCGCAGCCAGCTCGTCTTCAGCCTGCACGATAGCGTAGTTTTTGCTGCCACTGCCGGGATCAATACGTAAACGCTTGCAGTATTTGTCGAAGCCATCCACAACCGAGGTAGAAGGCGTAATCGGATACCAAGCGGCAACCGTAGCGCCACCATAGATCGCCCCGAGAGACGCGGCTGTATTGCCGTCTATCAGAATTTTGTCACCCACCTCGTCGCGGCGTTCAACGCGAATACCGATGGGACACTCGTAGTGCTCACGCGCATAGTGGTAGCCCAGCTCGAGAGCGTGGACGTTGGGAACCACCAGCTTTTCCTTGCCTCTGAACTGATCAGACAC
>NZ_JBFJTH010000246.1:0-3899 GCF_041625495.1 Litorivivens sp.
AGTAGCACCAGGGTCGTGATAATGGCGCCAATGCGATGCGAAAGGTGAATAGAAACCCGCGCCGCGTTATCCATGGTGCCGCCGAGGTAATTGGGACCAATGTGCTGAAACAGGTTAAAGCCTGCAGCAAAGTTGGTTTCCGGCCACCAAGCGTTCTGACACGTAGGTAAATCCGGGCAGGCAACGGCCGCGTAATTTGAGGTTGTCCAGCCGCCCAAAGCAATCTGAGCAACCACCACCAACAGAGCGGCAAAGGCAAAAGAGCGCAAACCCCGAACCGCCGCCATGCTATGCGCCCGAATTTGCCAACGTTGATTGCGCAGGCGCAGCGCCAGTAGCCACAACAGGGCAAATACCGTAAACCCGCCCAACAGGTGAGCGGTCACCACCTGTGGCCACAATTTCAGCGTGACGGTCCACATGCCAAACAGGCCCTGCAGAATGATAAAGCCTGCGATAAAGGCCGGCAGCTTCACCGGCTGACCATCGCTGTTGCCCTGCTTTAAAGCCAGCCAGCCGAGCCAGCCAAAATAAAGCGCCACCAGTTTCCACAGATAGGGATCGAGGCCATCGCCGAAAATAATGCGCGCCACGGTGCCCGAAAACAGTATCGCCAGTAGCGCCACAATGCCCTTCCAGGGGTGCGCCGCAGGTCGATTTTTCAGCGACACCCCGAGAATGATCAAACCCAGCAGTCCCAGGCTTGAAGCAAACAGGCGATGAACCTGTTCCGGCCAGGTCTTGTCAGTTTCCACCGGGGTATCGACAAAGTCGGGGTGCGCATTTGCCGCACTGATTTCTTCGTGACTGTCAGGCCACAGCACATGGCCATAGCAGGTTGGCCAATCCGGGCAGCCCAGTCCGGCGTCTACCAGCCGGGTAAACGCGCCCAAGCCAACAACAACAACCGCCAGCGCGCAAGCCAGCAAGGTCAGGCGATATCCAGGTTTTGTCTGACTCATGTCCGTCTCCCCAGCAAACATTCGCTTAGCGCAGCAGGCGCTTCATATCTTTGATCACCAACTTACCCATACTGGTCAGTGTTTCTTGCTCCAGATCCGGCAGCTGGTAAAACATCATCACCCAACCCTTCGGGTCAACCACATAAAAGCCACGAGCCTCATCGCCAAGCGGCAGGTTTGAGGCGCGAAACGCGGCGCCATCGATAAAGGCCGAAGTCAATTTCTCATGCTCGTCGATCAACAACTGATCGAGTTGGGCGCCAAATTCCTTGTCGGTATTGAGATACATACGACCCACCCGACCCATCTTCTTACCCAGCGCGGTATGAGTCTGGCGCGTGAGATACAACATGGCTTCGCAGTTGGCTTCACAGTAGCCGTCGCCAATCACAACAAACTGCCACAGGGAATCTATTTCGTTGAATGCGACCGGCTCGCCGTTCCGATGTGTCGGCGCCAGCTTGTCGATTTGCAAAGGCGGCTGTATCAGGGTGCCATTGTTCACAGTGCCCAGCGACACTACATCGCGATTGGCCAACATATACAGCAGGCTTGAGAAGGCAATAACCAGCAGGGGAATCCCCACGATAAGTGAAAACACCAACTTGGATGAACTGTTGTTGCCAGAGTTACTCACGTACGCTCTCCTGATGTGCTTAGCTGGCGCCACAGGTGCCAGCCAAATAACGCAATAATGATCGCAGCCATGCCAAACCACTGCACCGCATAACCGGTATGTTTTTCGGGCGGCATATTAACCGCGCTGTAGGTGGGCGTATACATGCCCGGCTGTCCTCGTTCCAATCGCAGCAACAAGTTCGGGAGGGGCTTACCGAGATGTTGCTCCGCGCGCGCTATCGGCAACCACTGCAAACGCTTGGGCCAACCCTCACCGGTTTCCTCCTCGCCGAGGGAAAACCCACTCGCGCCACCCCGATCCAGGAAACCGGTCAATGTGATCAACCCATCGGGTGTTTGAACTTCGGGTAACAGGCGACGCCCTCGATCGCCCGCCAGCCAGCCACGATGCACCAGCACCGTATCACCATTTTCCAGCTCAAACGGGCTCACCACTTCAAACCCGTATTGCCCATTGTGTATCCGGTTTTCCAACAGCCAATAGCGCACTGGATCAAACCGCCCGCGGATGGTTACCGCCCGGAATTCCGGCAAGTCTGCTCTCACGTTGTTGAGCACTAGCGGCGGCAACATTTGCTGAGCCTGCTGCTGTTGCAGCACCTGCTGTTTGTCCTGAGCGCGCTGCAGTTGCCAGAAGCCAAGCGTCAACAGTACCGGCACAATAAACGCTACTAACAATGCCAATGGCCAGTTCTTGCGCAGCGCTGTCAGCTTCATGGGTTCACTCCCAGCGATTGTGTATACTGCCCGCATTCAACCGGGGGTATTATCGCTATGGGACTCAAAATTGCCATTGTCATCCTGTTTATTGGCGTGGTTATCAGCCTGTTTACGGGTCTGACCTTTCTCGTCAAAGATCAGGGTGACAGTAAAAAACGCCAGTGGTATGCCCTGGGAGTACGGGTTGTGCTGGCAGGCAGCCTGTTAGCGCTTATCGCCTACGGCATCCAGACCGGTCAGCTGCAATTTGGCGCTCCGTGGGACCGTCACAAGCTTGAGCCGATTGAAAACTCTGAGCCTGACGTCGGTCGTTAGGCGCTTGCCACACGATCATCTGCCGCCATTGCCTCCCAAGTTAGCATTGCCGATTCAAGGGTAACTGCGTTCTCATTTGCTAACGCTCAACTGCAGGCGTAAGCACTAACGTTCGACCAACAAAACAAAGGCCCAAGCACTTCCGTGCCCGGGCCTTAAGATACTACCTTCGGATCACATCTTTAGAAGATGTAGACCACCAGCATCAGGAAGATCCAAACCACATCAACAAAGTGCCAGTACCAGCTGGACGCGGCAAAACCAAAGTGGTCATCTTTAGTGAAGTGCCCACCAATGACGCTGCGCAGCAACTGAATCAGCAGCATGATCATACCCATGGCTACGTGGAAGCCGTGGAAGCCCGTCAGCATAAAGAAGGTGGTGCCGTAAACACCGGTTTCCAGTGTCAGGCCGTAGTGAGCATAGGCTTCGTAGTATTCCAGCAACTGCAAGCCGACGAACACCACACCCAGCAGAACCGTAACGGTCAGCCACTGATGGAATTTCTTGCGGTTGTCGTGCAGCAGGGCGTGGTGAGCCCAGTGAACGGTCACAGAAGAAGTCAGCAGGATCACAGTGTTGTAGAAGGGCAGCCACTTGAAGATTTCACCGAATCCAGGGAACGCCATGCTGCGCTCGGGACCGGAGAACTCACCGTTGTTAGCCATTACCTGATTGGCAACACCACCGATCGCGTCTTGCGGTGTCTGCATCAGCGGCCAAGAATAGGTGAAATCGCCCCACAGCAGGTAGTTAGACCGTCCGGCTTCACCCTCACCACCCAACCAGGGAGCGGCAAACCAGCGAATGTAGAACAATGCCAGGAAGAAGGCGAAGAAAAACATCACCTCGGAAAAAATAAACCACTGCATGCCAATAGCGTAAGAACGCTTCAGCTGGGCACTGTTTTTGCCCGCAATGTTTTCTTTGATCGCGGTGCTGAACCACACGAAGAGGGTAGCCGCAAAGAAGGCCAGACCTACCCAGAAAATAAACCAGGAATTGGTGGACTCATTCGGATCGCCAAAAGTGCCGTCGTTGATGCCGCTGGCAGCACCGAAGATAGTCAGCACCAGGCCTATAGTCGCACACACAGCGAGTTTGCTGCTCTCGGGCACGTAGTACACTTCGTGCGCCGTGTTGCCTTGACTTGCCATTTTGTTTCTCCGTTCTCTTTTGAGAAAACTCGTTTTTAACGCGCCGCGACAGGGTCGTTCTGTGGCTGCGCCGTTTCTGTTACATCAAAAATCGTATAGGACAGGG
>NZ_JBFJTH010000247.1:0-3884 GCF_041625495.1 Litorivivens sp.
ATTCGCCGCGAAGTGCTCGATGCCATCAAGTTTATCCGCGCTGAGAGCGGTCACTTCGGTCACCAGTACTTCGACGAAACCTTCCGTCAGTCTGAGGATGTTGAATGCTGGCTGCGCATCGCCCTGTCCACTGACTGGAAATTTGCGGGTCTCGATGCTGCGCTGACCAACTACCGCGTCAACGGTGAAGGCCTGTCTGCCAACTGGAAAAACCAGCTTGCCTCGTGGGAGCGCTCGGTGAGCAACAATGCACGTATCAACATGGACTTCGTCATCAAATGGGAAAACCTGGCCCGTGCCTACCAGTACCGTTATCTTGCACGTCGCGCGGTACAATCGCGTGATGCCAAGGCTGCCGGGGAATTGATCAAGCGCGCACTGAAGTCTGATGTCAGCATTTTGGTCCGAGAGTTCGGCCGCACCGGTGCCACCATGGGCTGCGCGGTATTGCTGAACATCATGCGCCCAACCCGTTACGATAATCTGGAAAGACAGGTTGTTAACCTGGTGGCGGCGTAATCATGCATACCAAACTTGTTATACGTCGAAAGCGGGTATTGCCGGAGCTCAATGCGGCATCTCTCGCTCTGCCCGCCATCATTACCCTGCTGGTATTTATGGTCGCGCTGGTTGCCCAGCAGAGCAGCGGCATTAAGTTGGGAACCCTGACCGAAGACGCCGGCACTCAGGTAGACAACGCCTGGTTTGTCGGGCTCATTTCGACTATAGGTATTTGCCTGTTGGCTGGCTCCGCCGCACTGGGCTTTTTCGCTGGAAATTTTCGCAAACGCATTCAAGGTGGGCCGCGCAAGACCAGCGCTCTGATGTGGCTGTCGCTCTGCAGCTTTCTGCTACTGGCGGACGATGCTCTGATGATTCACGAAACCCTGTCGCAGATGGTGCCTTATTTGCCCGAAGCGGCCATTCAGGCCAGCATCGGCTTTCTTATTATCGCAACGCTGCTGATTTTCCACCGAGCCATCGGACCATCGTTTATTTACGCAGCGCCAGCGCTATTGTGCTGGACCCTTTCGGTCTGCGCCGACATGCTGCCCGCCGACGGCAACGCCGCTATTATCCTGGTAGAGGACGGAACAAAATTCCTGGGCATCGTGCTCTGGTTCACCTTCATTCACGATCTGGCCACCCGCTACTTTCTCACGTTACAAGCCAATCAGACCCTGCAATCGTCGCGGAGCTAAACGCTCCGCCGCCATCCGCGTCAACGACGAAACAGCAAGCCGCACCGCGCTAGCCAGAACGCCAGTTCCCATTTCAGCCGACGCACCGGCAGCAGCCAGGTTCGGCGCTCTTTGAGCAAGTGCCGGGCGGCTGCATAATTACCTTTACGGATATTGAGTTGCGCCAGGTGCAACAAGTGATTGGCTGTGAGCTTCAGCATCAACGGGCGGCGCTCGTCACCGGAGGTCTCTGCGTACTCCCGCAAGCGGACACTGAACGGACATTCGCGCTCCGGCACATGCATCACGGAGGCACGATTTTCCGCCTCGACCAAATAGTGCATGCATACCGCACGGCTGTAGGCCAATGGATAGCGCTGGCCTACCCGAATCCAGACATCCTGATCCTCACCGATTTTTTCACCAGGAGGAAAACCGCCTACCTCGTCGAGTACCCGTTTGGGTATACAGGTAGCCGAGGTCATTGCCGGCAATTCACCCGTGGCCGCCGCTTCAAAGTAGTCGTAAAGAAATTGCTGTTTATCGCGGTAGCGCTCTGGAAAATGCGGTTGAATCGGGCTCACACGACCATCGGGTGTATAGTGTGCAAAAGCCGTGGAATACCCACCCGCCTCGGGAAAGGTGGCTATCAGTGTCGCCATTTCAGCCAGTAGCGTCGGCAACCACAAGTCATCGCCATCAAGAAATGCAATGAAATCTGCCGTTGCCGCGGCTATCCCGGTATTGCGGGCAACCGATACACCACCATTAGTCTGCCGGATCAACGAAAGCGCAGGAAAGCCTGCGTCAATCAAGGCCTGTACACGATCAGCACCATCATCGGTAGAACCATCATCAACCACGATCACCTCTGCCGCAGGATGGCTCTGAGCACGCACCGAGTTCAGGGTGTCTACGATGTGAGATGCCTTGTTGTACAGCGGCACGATGACTGCAAAATCGATACTGCTCACAGCGCCTCCCAGTTTTTCAGTGCTTCATCCCTGGCCGCCGCAATAGCAAGTTGCGGCTCTAGATAGTGACCATTAAGGATGTCAAAACCGCTTTTGGTCAACGCTTCTACATCGAAGGTAGCGCTATCAAACGCATACTGGGGGCTGTGTTGTGAATCCCTGCACCAATTGTCGCATTTAGGGTGATAGTTCAGGCTCAAGTACGGTGTTTTCGTGAGAAAAGAAAAAATCGCCGCATGTAATCGCATGGCTACCATCATTTTCGTACGGCTTATGGCAGCGATACAATGGTATGGATTAGCATAATAAGGAAGATACTCTACCGGGACACCATCAAGCAGATTCATAAACTCCTGGTGAACCTGAGCATCACCCAGCGTCGGGTGACCGTTAAAATCAAATAGCCTTATGCCGGCGCCGCTTTCGCGATGCCATTGCTTTGCCGCCGCCGCCAGCTTTAACAGGCGGTTGGTCTCGCGCTGGCTATAACCCTCAAATCGCTCTTTTGGACAAAGTGCAAAACCGATGGCATTGTCGCGCTGGGATGCTAACGCACTCTTAAAGGCGTCGCTTTCTACCAAACCTGGCGCCAGATCATAGGTCAACGCCACATTGGCAGCAGGCGCTATCGATTTCGCAATGTCGTAACTGTCCCGATCTCTTACGCCTGTGAAAGCAGCCTCATTGAGAAAGGCAGCACATTGCTTTTCCGCTTCTGTATCGACAAATGGGCCAAGACCTACGCCGACCGCACGGTGCTCGGCATTACCGGAAAGCTTCAGGTAGTGACGTTTTTGAGCAATATCTTTGGCCGTATGAAATACCGATCCACCACCAATCAGAATATGCTCGCTGCGCCAGGCCCCTACATATTTGAGCGCTCGATCCTGCGCCCTAACGCGCTGCTTCCGGCTTTGCACGGGTGCGCATTCCAGCCATTGTGCAACTTCGCTGCCCTTGGGGCAGGTAGCCGCAAGACGGGAAGCTCCATAGAGTGCCTTTGCCCCTTCGGCAGTGGCCGCCATGAGCATATCATCGCCGGTATTGTGCATGCCGTAGTAACCTACGAGCAAAGCGTCAAACGTTTTTTGCATTAAATGATTTTCCTACGATGTCATTGCGAAAAGCCGCGCCAATTATCACTAGAGCGGGCCAGAACAGATACGCCAGTATCTCCAGATTTTCACCGAAACTGAACATTATCAGAATCAGAATACAGCAAAGTCCGGCGCGCGAGGTGGCACAGCGCTGCGCCTGGATAAACAGAACAATCAGTGTCACCACCATCGGAATAAACAACGCGAAGAAGCCCACAATACCTTTGACGAACAGCAAGCCATACCAACTGTGGTGCGAACCAATGGGCATAAATTCCACCAGGTGGGGGCCACGTTCCACCACGCCGTGGCCCCACACCGGCGCTTCGTCACGCCAGCGCTGAATAGCAATGCGGGCCAGTGCCGCCCGCACCCGGCTTGATCCAGCCCGGGCCTGTTTGAATTCCGTGATGGTGATATCCGCCAGTTCCATCAGGTTAGTAAAGGCGATGCTCGCAGCGGCCATACCTACCCCGCCGGTCATCCACAAAACGGGGTTATTGAGGCGTGAGATAAAATACACCGCTGGGGAAACAAACAGCATAGCCACCAGCCCCGCGCGGGACTGACACATCAATACCATCGCAATACTTCCAATAATGCCGCACCAGCGCCAAAACTTTTCCTTTTCC
>NZ_JBFJTH010000248.1:0-3863 GCF_041625495.1 Litorivivens sp.
ACGGCCGTGGCGAAGGTGCTGCCGGGTTCGGGCGCGGCAGCGGGGATGCTCTGTTCCCGCACATGCTCGCGCCACGTGGTGCCGGGGTTGTCGGCTAGGGGGAGGAGCAGCTTGCTGGATGTGCGGACCATGCTGGCCATACGCTCCATCGCAAATTGCGCGTCCAGCAGCAGCTCCATGCGTTTTTCAACCAGGCTCCGTGATTGCAGTGCTGTATTGACGATGCCGGCCAGACTGACCACTAGCGCGGCCGTAATCGCGATCGAGAACAGCATTTCGACCAGTGTTAAGCCCTGACTGGGCTTGGCGGCGGACTTCATTCGCTCACCACCCATTCTATACTGTGGTTGCTGTTGGGGATGCTGACCCGCAGCCACAGAGCCCCGTCATCGGTGCCGGTGCGCGGATTGTTGTCGGCGTCGGCATTGTCTATATCGTGCGCGGCGATAAACACTTCTCGTTCCACGGTTGTGCCGTTTGCCATCAGGTAGTTGTCGCTCAAACTAGAGGGTATTGCCTCGCCGTTTGCGTTGATTTCGAGTTCCCCAAAGGAGCGGGCGAGCAGGTTCTCTATTTTGCTGCGAAGGGCGTAGTGCTGCAGTAGTAGCTGCTCGTGGTTTTTGCTCGATGAAAGCGCTGTGCGTAATGCATCCATCGCGGGAATGAGCAGGATGGCGAGCATCAATACGGCCGCTAATACCTCAGGGTACGTCATCCCTCGAAGATGGCTCGCGCGACTTACACCGAGCAGCATCAGGGGGCCACCAGGATGCGACCAGTCTGCGGTTCGACAGTGATCGTTTTAGTTTGGTCGTCAGCACTGAGCGTGATAGTTCCAGTAAGCAGGGGGTATTGATCTATGCCCGCGTCAAAATAAGGTGCGCCTCCGGGGCTAAAATCTACTTCATCCTTATTCCAGCCGGTTCCATAAGTCAGGCTAACACTGCTCAGCACGACACCGCTGTATTGAGCATCAGAATTAAGTTTAATATCGAGCAGCTGGCGGTCATGAGGATGCCTGACACTGAAAGTGCGCACAGGTGTGACCCCCGGCGTTAGTTGGTAAGCCTGAACTCGCTGAGTTGAGGCGCTGGCGCGAATGCCGTGAGGAACTCCTGTTCGCATTGCTTCACTACGCGCCAGCTTAAGGCTGCTGGCGACTTCCTTAACCGCATTATTGAGTCGAACTTCGGTAACGCTGGGCTGACCGGATAGTAAAAAGACGGAAAATATAGCTATCAGGCCGACGACTACCAGCATTTCAACCAGTGTGAATCCCCGCTGCGGTAATTCGCTCTTATGGTGGTTGTGTTCGCGTGCGGGGAGCGTAATGGCGATAGAGCAATATCGTCGCTCGGTAGTCACTGGATGCGTTGCTCCGGGGTAGTGCTGCACAATGCTTGCGCTGGCAGCGTTTTCGGTATCCGGCTTCGGTAAGTCTACTGTACTATACTGGGAGACCTGAGGTGTGCCAAGCTGTAGGAACGGGTCTGCCGAGCAGCAAACAATAAAAGGGTAGGGGGCAATGAAAAAACTTCGTCCAGATAAGGGTGAGTGGGCGCTTATTCACTGTGGGGGCGGCTTTTGAGCTGGCGCTCCCGCTGGCCCATACGTTCGGGGGCGTCGCGCCACAGTGCGATCGGGTTCTCAATACTCGAAGGCGCGATCAACCTTGTTCAGCTCCGTATCGACGGCCCAAGGCCGGTGGTGTCCGCTGCGGCCCTTATAGAAGTTGAGCGCCACATCGAGGATTTGCTTGAGCAACCAGCGCTGCTAAAGCAGATGTTGGCTCCAGAGCTCAAACACGGGTTTGTCGGTCGTAAGATAGTGAGTTGTTTGCCGCCGGAGCATTTTCGGCTGCTCTATATTAACTATAAGGCGGCAGGCGCTAGCTCAGTTGGCGACGCCATATTGCAGCAGGTGAAGGGGCGACTCGAGGGCCCCCTTGAAAACTTCGTTTTGGATTATCTGCCTATTCGCTCACAATCGGCCGGTGACGAGCAATTAGCGCTGGTTGCCGTTGCCGAGCGCTCTGTTGTTATTGATTTTCTCGAGCATTTTCGCAGGGCCGGACTGTATGTCGATGCGCTTGAAATTGCGCCCGTGGCCATCAACCGGCTGCTGGCGTCGGTGGCAGCGCCAGACAATCACCACAACAGTATTGCCATTTCTCTGGGGCGCTATAAAAGTTCCCTCGCAGTTTTCTCTGGCCGGCGGCTGATACTTGATCGCGAGGTGATGCTCGGGGAGCGCGATATGGTGCAGCAGCTCTGCCGATCCCTCGATATGGAAGAGGCATTTGCGCGCAGAATGCTTGGGCAACAGCTCACTCCATCGGCAGAAAATGAAGCGTCTTATGCCACAGGGTTGCCCGAGACCGTTGGCCAGATACTCAAGCCGCTATTTTTGAAGCTCTCGCAGGAAATTGAAAAAGCAACGCTATATACAGCCTCTCAAACCCGGGGCGAGCCTATCCGGGAGGTGTTCCTCCTCGGGGCTGCTGGACAATGGCCTGTGGCAAAAAAAGTGTTGCAGGACATTGTGCATTTGCCTGTCCAGGTGCTTTCGCCCGTATCCACGTATCAGCCGCTTGGTGAATTCCTAGGTGTTCCGCCTGAGTTGGCGCAGCAATGCTTGCCATTGAGCTGTGGTCTGGCACTGAGAGGCATGTCACATGAATGATATTGATCTCATTCCTGATGACTATCGCAAAAACAGGCAGATTCTTGCCGATCTGCGGGCCTTTTCGTTGGCGGCCGTCATAGTAATTCTTATTGTTGCGTTGGTCAGTGCGGTTTTGAAAATTCTTATGCAGTCTGCCCAAACAGATGCGGAAAAGCTCAGTGGTCAGCAATTGCTGATCGATCAGAAAAGTGCGCAACTCCAAACCCTCGATGAGCAAATCAAATCGATGAGTGAGCAGCTGTCTGTGCTCTCCGGATTTCGCGGTGGCCAAACAGCACCACGGCTTCTGGTTGCGATTGATCGGGCGCTTGATAACAGCGAAGTATGGTTCGCCCGGTTGAGCTTTGGCCGGGCGGGCAGCATGGTGGATAAAAAAGAGGCTGCAACCTCAAATGGCTACTTCATTGTGCTGCCGAAGCAAAATGAATCAGACACGGAAAAAGCCTGGCAAATTGAAACCCACCTCGAGGTGCTGGGGTATGCACGAAACTACGCTAAATTATCTGCGTTTGTCGGCGAGTTGCTGAAACAGGCAGAGGTGCGGTCTGTAAAGATTATCCGTTCCGGGCGCCGGGTTGTTGGTGGCAATGATCTTGTTGAGTTTGAGCTGGCCATTCTGGTCAATCCCGGGAGGCGTCGCTGATGGTCGCAATCAATTGGTCTGAGCACGTTGAACCGCGATCGCTGAGGTTGCTATTGGGTGGCCTGTTACTGCTTATGGTCACAGCGCTGGTGGTGTATGTGATTAAACCTCAGATAACGGCCTATAACGCGCTGGCTCGCAGCAACGCAAGTCTAAACCAGGCTATTGCCTATGGGCCGGATCTGGAAACACAAATCCAGAGTCGCTACGTGACGATGGCTGACCTTGAAGCACAACTTTTTGGTACAGCAGGTGCTGTATCGGCAGACAAGATTGAAAGCCATATTGTTGGCGCGTTGCAGAATATCTCTTGGCAGTATGGGGTGACGCTAGAGGGCGTAAAACCCATGCCGACCAAGCGAATTACAATCTTTGATGAAATTCCTTTTGAGGTTTCCCTGCGAGGGGATTACTTCAGTCTGTTTTCCTGGCTTCAGGCGATCAATCAGCAGCTTGGATTTATCGTAGTTGATCACTTTGAAGTCGCTTCCAGTGGTCGTGCAGCGACTGATCCTAATCTGATAATGACGTTACG
>NZ_JBFJTH010000249.1:0-3830 GCF_041625495.1 Litorivivens sp.
CCCCTTATTTCACTTGCATTCCCGGTTGTGCTCCGGTGTGCGGCTCCAGCAGATAGATATCGTTACCGCCGGGCCCGGCTGCCAGCACCATGCCCTCGGATACGCCGAAGCGCATTTTACGGGGTTTCAGGTTGGCCACCAATACCGTCAGTTTGCCAATCAGCTGATCTGGCTCGTAGGCGCCGCGGATGCCGGAGAACACCTGGCGGGTCTCCTCGCCCACATTCAGGGTAAGTTTCAGCAGCTTGTCGGCGCCTTCAACGTACTCGGCATTGGCAATTTCAGCAATGCGCAGATCAACCTTGGCGAAATCTTCAAAGTCTATTTCGCCGGCGGGCTCATCGCTTTTGGCAGCCTTTTTGCTGCTCTTCTTCGCGGCTGGAGCATTCTTGGTCTGCGCTGCCGCCGCTTCTTCTCGGCTCTCCGCCAGCATCTTGTCGACGGTGTCCGAATCCACGCGGGTCATCATGGGCTTGAACTTTTCTATGCTGTGATTCAGCAGAGGGCTGAATTCGTTATCCCAGCGCAGCTCGGTATTGAGAAAGGCCTCTGCCTGCTGTGCCAGTGCGGGCACCACGGGTTTGAGGTAAGTCATTAACACGCTGAACAGGTTGATGCACTGAGAGCTGACTGCAACAGCATCCTGCACGGTCGCTTCGTCCTTGGCCGTTTTCCAGGGCTCCTTCGCGTCGAAGTACTCGTTGACGGCGTCGGCAAGTGCCATGATCTCGCGCACAGCGCGGCTATATTCGCGTTGCTCATAGAAGCCGGCAATTTCTTCACTCTTGCCGGTAACTTGCTGCCACAGCTCTGGGTTGTCCAGCTCCGCACTAAGGTTTCCAGCGTTGCCCTTGTGAATAAACTTGGCACTGCGGCTGGCGATATTGACCAGCTTGCCCACCAGGTCTGCGTTGACTCGCTGAATAAAGTCATCGAGGCTCAGGTCGATGTCGTCGACGCCGCCGGACAGTTTGGCGGCAAAGTAATAGCGCAGATACTCGGGCTGGAAATGCTTGAGGTAAGTGCCGGCCTTGATAAAAGTACCGCGTGATTTGGACATCTTTTTGCCGTTGACGGTCAAAAAGCCGTGCACATAGATGGAGGACGGGGTGCGAAAGCCGGCAGATTCCAGCATGGCGGGCCAGAACAGACCGTGAAAATTGATGATGTCCTTGCCGATGAAGTGATACAGCTCGGCTTTAGAGTCCTTTGCCCAGAAATCTTCAAACTGGCGACCTTTCTTCTCACACCAATTGGCGCAGCTGGCCATGTAGCCGATGGGCGCATCCAGCCAGACGTAAAAAAACTTACCTGGTGCGTCGGGAATCTCAAAGCCGAAGTAGGGAGCGTCGCGAGAAATATCCCAGGAGTTGAGGCCAGCTTCCAGCCATTCGCCCAGTTTGTTGGCAATTTGTGGTTGCAGACGGTCGGAGCGGGTCCAGTCTTTCAGGAAGTCAGTGAATTCCGCCAGCTTGAAAAAGTAATGGGTGGACGCTTTTTCAACGGGGGTGGCGCCTGAAATCACGGAGCGCGGTTCGATCAGATCGGCCGGGGTATAAGTGGCGCCGCAGGCCTCACAGTTGTCACCGTACTGATCGTCAGTTTTGCACTTGGGGCAAATGCCCTTAATGTAGCGATCGGCCAGAAACAGGTTTTTCTCGGGGTCGAACAGCTGGGTGATTTCCCGCTTTTCGATATGGCCGTTGGCGTCCAGTTTGCGATAGATCTCCTGAGCGTAGCGCTCACACTCCTTGGAGTGGGTGGAGTAATAATTGTCAAAATTGATCAGGAAACCGTCAAAATCCTTTTCATGGTCGGCCTGTACCCGCTTGATCTGCTCTTCCGGGGTGATGCCCAGCTTTTCGGCGGTGAGCATGATGGCGGTGCCGTGAGCGTCGTCAGCACACAGGTACGTGCAGTCGTGGCCGCGCAGTTTCTGAAAGCGCACCCAGATATCTGTCTGGATGGTTTCCAGCAGATGGCCGAGGTGGAGCGGGCCATTGGCGTAGGGCAGGGCGCTGGTGACCAGAATCTGACGTTTCGACATGGGTTTCCTGATGCTGTCTTTTGGCGGTGGTGTGTCTAGGGTTTAGAGGCGGCGTACTATAGCGTTTTTGGTGGCGGGCTGCATCTGCGGTTGGCCGATAGGCCTGTCTGAGACTGAGCCCGTTGAGCGTGTCTTCGTTGAGAGGGTTAGCGCGAGGGCGTATACTCGGCCTCCGTTTTGGTTTACTCCCCCGGATACTCATGTCTGATCTTGAACAGCGCCTGCGCGAGCAATTGCTGGCTTTTAACCTGCCGCAGGTCAACCTGCCGTTAAACTTGGTAGGCCGCATTGAACAGCTCACCGCTGGTCCCAGTGCCGTCGAAGCGGCTATCACTCTCCATTTTCCTGTCCGTTTGCTGGCGAAGGCGATGGAGGCCGCATTGCTGGAACTGCTGCGCTCGGCCTCAGGTATAGAAAAGTGCAAACTGACCCTGAAGTGCGAAGTGCAGGCCACGCCGGCCGTGGGGGAAACCCAGAATCTTGAGCGGGTGAAGAATGTCATTGCCGTCGCTTCTGGTAAGGGCGGTGTGGGTAAATCTACCACTTCGGTCAATCTGGCGCTGGCCCTTGCCGCTGAAGGTGCCAAGGTTGGCATTCTGGATGCGGATATCTATGGCCCAAGTCAGCAGGTGATGTTGGGTGTGAAAGAAGGTCAGCGGCCCGAGCAGTATGGCACGCACTATCTCAAGCCGATTGTCGCCCATGGTTTGCAATCTATGTCGATGGGCTATCTGGTCACCGAGAAAACGCCAATGGTTTGGCGCGGCCCCATGGCCAGTGGTGCGCTGCAGCAATTGCTGTATCAGACCTACTGGGATGACCTCGATTACCTGGTGATTGATATGCCTCCGGGTACCGGCGATATTCAGCTGACCTTGTCGCAGAAGGTGCCGGTGACCGGCGCGGTGATTGTAACGACACCTCAGGATATTGCGCTGCTCGACGCCAAAAAAGGCATTGAGATGTTCCAGAAAGTGGATGTGCCGGTGCTTGGTATTGTGGAGAACATGGCCGTGCACGTGTGTACCAACTGTGGTCATGCCGAACACCTGTTTGGCGAGGGCGGTGGTCAGAAAATAGCGAACGACTACAAAGTGCCGATGCTGGGGGCGCTGCCGTTAACGCTGAATATTCGCGAACAGGCGGATAAAGGCTTGCCGGTGGTGGCTGAAAATTCGGAGTCGGAAACGTCGCTGATTTACCGTGAGGTCGCGATCCGGCTTGCGGCAGAGTTGGCGCGTCGCCAGGCCAGCGGGGCGAACAAGGCCTTCCCCAACATTGTTATCAAGAACGATTAGTGGCGAGCTCCGGTATTTTTAGCCGGCGCACCCAGAGACATAAGGAAAACACCCACAATGAGCATTAAAGCCGACAAATGGATTCGCCGCATGGCCGAAAGCGAGGGCATGATTGAGCCCTTTGAGCCGGGTCAGGTGCGGGAAAATGGAAGTGGTAAGATTATTTCTTATGGTACATCCAGCTACGGCTATGACGTGCGCTGCTCCGATGAATTCAAGGTGTTTACCAATATTCACTCTGCGACGGTAGATCCGAAAAATTTCGATGAAAAGAGTTTTGTCGACATCCAGGGCGAATACTGCATCATTCCTCCTAACTCTTTTGCTCTGGCGCGAACAGTGGAGTACTTCCGCATTCCGCGCAATGTGCTTACTGTCTGTCTGGGTAAATCCACCTACGCGCGCTGCGGGATTATCGTAAACGTGACGCCGCTCGAGCCGGAGTGGGAAGGGCATGTGACGTTGGAGTTTTCCAATACCACCAA
>NZ_JBFJTH010000250.1:0-3810 GCF_041625495.1 Litorivivens sp.
ACCATAGGAAACACCCAGCAGGGCAAAACCAATAAGAATAAAGGCATTCTGCATGCTCGCTGAGCCATTCATCAGCATCGGTGAAAACAGTGCAAAGATCCCGATCAAGACAGCCATCACACCAACAGTGGTGCGTTTACCAACGCGACTGGCGATGATGCCGGAAAAAATCGTGGCAATAATGCCAATTACTGCGCCGAATATCTGAATTTGAAGCACGTCATCGATAACCTGCGACTGATTGAATGAAATCCAGGACAGCGGAAAAATTGTGACAATGTGGAACAAGGCGTAGCTTGCGAGTGCGGCGAAAGCACCGAGGAAAATGTTTGGTCCTTCCTTGTCTAGCATCTCGCGGGTGCTGATGGGTTCCAGTGCGCTCTCTTCGAGCGCAAAGGTGTATTCTTCGGTCAACACCAGACGCAGACGGGCAAACAGGGCGACCACATTGATAGCGAAGGCGACGAAGAATGGATAGCGCCAGGCCCACGCTTGAAAGTCTTCAGGGCTCACGCTGAGAATTAGGTACAAGAACAGCATGTTTGCCAGCAGAAAGCCGATGGGTGCGCCGAGTTGGCCAAACATGGTGTACCAATTGCGTTTGGCTTTGGGAGCATTCAATGCGAGCAGGGTGGGTAGACCGTCCCAGGAACCTCCGAGGGCAAAGCCTTGCAAAATGCGGAACATGGCGAGCAGAAAAATGGCTGTGCCGCCGATGCTGTGATAGCCAGGAAGAAAGGCAACACCGACCGTTGCCGTACCGAGCAAGAATAGCGACGCGGTAAGTTTAACGCTGCGTCCCCAGCGTCTCTGTATGCTCATGAACAGCGCAGTGCCGAAGGGACGCGATACGAATGCCATGGCGAAAATGGCAAAGCCATAAAGCATACCGTTGAGGTTGTCGGTGAACGGAAAGAACACCTGCGGAAAAACCAGAACGCATGCAATACCGAAAACGAAGAAATCGAAGTGCTCAGATGCGCGACCAATAATGACGCCCACGGCGATTTCCGCCGGGGCAACCGGAGAGTGTCCGGCGGGAGTTTGCATGTCGGCTTCAGTATGTGTAGTAGTGGCCATGATTAGGCGAATTTCCGATCAAGTAATTCAGGACAAGCACAGATTACCGGTTTTGATCTGCGCCAACCATAGGACAAATTGTCCAATTCTTTCGTTCTGACAAATCGCGTAGAGTTTCCGACCGTTTTCACTAGCTGGATATACGTGTGGCGATGTCTGTTTCCAGATGCTTGATTAAAGCCCTGTTTTTGGTGGCCTTTTCGGTGTTTCTCACCGGGTGTAACTGGGTTGTCATGTCCCCTTCTGGCGACATTGCGGCCCAGCAGGCAGACCTGATCGTATGGGCAACCATCCTTATGTTGATCATTGTGATACCGGTGATCGCGCTCACTTTCTTCTTTGCCTGGCGCTATCGAGCTTCTAATACCAAGGCTACCTATAAGCCTGACTGGGATCACTCCACTCATCTTGAACTGGTCATTTGGGCCGCACCGCTGGCGATTATTATCGCCCTTGGTGCCATGACCTGGGTGAGTACGCATCAGCTGGACCCCTATCGTCCACTGTCGCGCATTGATGAGGGAAAGCCGATTCCGGAGGGCGTCGAGCCGCTGGAAGTGCAGGTGGTTGCTATGGATTGGAAGTGGTTGTTCTTTTACCCGGAGTACGATATCGCTGTGGTCAATGAATTGGCTGCACCATTGGATCGGCCGATCAAGTTCAAAATTACCGCAACCACCATGATGAATTCATTCTATATTCCCGCGCTGGCTGGCCAGATTTATGCGATGGGCGGAATGGAAACCAAACTGCACGCGGTCATAAACGAACCCGGCGTTTTTGACGGTTTTTCGGCTAACTATTCTGGTGCCGGTTTCAATGGTATGCGGTTTAAATTCCATGGAATGACCGAGGCGGATTTCGACGCCTGGCGGGACAAAGTCAAGCGTGAAGGCCAACCTATGACACGGCCGATCTACAAGCAGCTGGCGCTGCCGAGCGAGTATGAGCCAGTGCGCTACTACCGTACTGTGATGCCCGGTTTGTACGACAAAATTCTGAATCGGTGTGTGGAACCCGGCACGCTTTGTATGAAGGACATGATGAAGAGTCATACACAGCACGCCGCTCATAAGCTCGATGCAGGAGAGCATTATGCGCATTGATTCGGTCTTCAGTAATTTTCCTGTAACCCTAGCTGTTATCCAGCTTTCCGATTCACCCGTAGAGCGCATGCGCGCCGGTAGTTCTCATGTCTGAACAGTTCGACCTAACCAAGTTGATTTTTGGCCGACTCAGTCTGGAGTCCATTCCGTATCACGATCCCATTATCATCGCGACCTTTCTGATGGTGGCGGTAGGTGGCATAGCGCTGTTGGTCGCTGTTACGCGGGCCAAGTTATGGGGTTACCTGTGGCGGGAATGGTTTACCAGTATCGATCACAAGCGCATCGGGGTTATGTATATGATCCTGGGTGTGGTAATGATGCTGCGCGGTTTTGCCGATGCCATCATGATGCGTATTCAGCAGGCGATCGCGTTTGGTGATTCGATGGGTTATCTACCGCCGGATCATTATGATCAGATTTTTACCGCCCACGGCGTCATCATGATCTTCTTTGTGGCGATGCCATTTGTTGTCGGGCTGATGAACTACATTGTGCCACTGCAGATTGGAGCGCGCGATGTCGCCTTTCCGTTTCTGAATAATTTCAGTTTTTGGATGACGGCGTCAGGTGCAGTTCTAATCATGATGTCACTGTTTGTGGGGGAGTTTGCCAAATCTGGCTGGCTCGCCTATCCGCCACTTACCGGAATAATGCAAAGCCCGGGCGTGGGGGTAGACTATTATATATGGGCGCTTCAGATTGCCGGCGTGGGTACGCTGCTATCTGGCGTCAACTTTGTGGTGACGATTGTCAAAATGCGGGCGCCGGGCATGAGCTTGATGAAAATGCCCATTTTCACCTGGACCGCACTGTGTACTAACATTCTGATCGTGGCGGCGTTCCCGATCTTGACTGCGGTGCTTACGCTGCTGTCGCTCGATCGCTATCTTGATATGAATTTCTTCACCAACGATCTTGGCGGCAATGCCATGATGTACGTTAATCTGATCTGGATCTGGGGTCACCCGGAAGTGTACATCCTGATCCTGCCGCTGTTTGGTGTGTTTTCTGAAATTGTGGCTACCTACAGCGGCAAGCGTCTGTTTGGATATTCGTCGATGGTATACGCCACCGTGGTTATCACCATACTGTCTTATCTGGTATGGCTGCACCACTTCTTCACCATGGGCTCAGGCGCTACCGTTAACAGTTTCTTCGGCATCACCACCATGATTATCTCGATACCCACCGGTGCCAAGGTATTTAACTGGCTATTTACTATGTACCGCGGTCGCATTCGTTTTGATGTGCCGATGTTGTGGACGGTCGGCTTTATGGTGACCTTTGTCATTGGCGGCATGACGGGTGTGTTACTCGCTGTGCCACCGGCTGATTTTGTGCTGCACAATAGTTTGTTCCTTATTGCACACTTTCATAATGTCATAATCGGCGGTGTACTGTTTGGCGTTTTTGCCGCTATTGCATACTGGTACCCGAAAATGACCGGTTACAAGCTGGATGAGTTCTGGGGCAAGATGTCGTTCTGGTTCTGGCTGGTTGGTTTCTATTTGGCCTTCATGCCGCTGTATGTGCTGGGCTTGATGGGGGTAACCCGTCGCATGAGTCACTTTGATGACCCCTCGTTGCAGATCTGGTTCCAGATTGCACTGTTGGGTGCCAT
>NZ_JBFJTH010000251.1:0-3796 GCF_041625495.1 Litorivivens sp.
GCTCGACGAATTACCAACCGGTCTCCGCTGGAATCGTCCACCACTAACACTGTCTGAGTATTCATGCGCGCTGCGCTCTCCTGCTCCGCCCTGTAAGTCAAAGCTAACTGTACGACCATCGCGTGTTGCTGCAGAGCCTCTACCGGATGGTCGCCTAGGAGGGACTCTCCCAGTTCTAACCCATACCGTATCGCATTCAACTGGTATATTTCGCTACGTAGATACCACTAGAGCTCACCAGGCACAATAACCAGCAGCCCATCTCTTATTAGAGGCAATACCTTGATGTTACGGGCTTTCCAAGGCCCTGAAAAGACTCCGGCAAATCACTTTCGGTCTGCGCAAAAACCATATCGGGTCCATTCGGCACCTGAATCTGCTCACAAAGATGCATATCAGTCACTCATATCATGAGTGACCGCAAAGCCACCCCACGATAGGACGCAGGGCTACACCCGGCGCCGCGAGACACCGGAGTCGACAAGCTCCAACACCACAGACCAGAGCTAGCCAGCTCTAGCGCTGCTGCAGGGGATGTAACTATTGTAGTTCAAACGAATTTTGCCATTTCAGAGGGCGCATGCCCCCTCTCTGCAGCGAGGGAGGGGGTGTATCAGGCCGCGCAGATAGCGAGACCATGGTTGTGTGGCTCAACCAGACAACGGTGCAGACTCTGAATCGCCTTGTTGTAATCATCTTCATTGATTACAAACTGCATATCCACCTGCCGCATAGACTGGTGCATGGCTAACACACTGATATTGCTCTCGGCCAACGCGGAAACCGTTTTCGCCAACATGCCCGGCACCTGCATATCGCTGCCAATGGCCGACACGATCGCTACTTTGCGGTAACTGATCTCGGCTTTGGGGTAGGCCGACTCCAGCTCACGAATAATGCGTTTGACGGTTTTCAGGTTAGTGCCCAGGTACATGGTGATGGTATTGGCGTTCAGATCCTTGGTGATGATCTTGGCCTTGAGCTTTTTAACCAGCCCCAGAAATTCCTGGTCATAACTGTGAACGTCGCCAACCATCTCCTGGTCAAACAACTCCACTGCATACACCACCTGCTTGCCGGCAATGATTTCAACACAGGGCGAATCACTTACATAATCGCGGGTTATCAGGGTGCCGCTGTGCTCAGGCTCAAACGTGTTTTTCACCCGCAGCGGAATATTCTGCTGGCGCAGACCCTTAGCAGCACGCGGGTGAATCGCTTCCATGCCGAGATTGGCCAACTGATCGGCCACGTCGTAATTGGTACGACCAATGGGAACCACTTTCTCTTCATCAACTACGCGAGGGTCCGCGCTGCTGAGGTGGTATTCTTTGTGAATTACCGCCTCACGGGCTTCCGTGATAACCGCAATTCGACTGAAGGTCATCTCACTGTAACCGCGATCAAAGGTCGCCATCAGACCTTCTTCGCAATGCGCATAGCCGGTGACAATGGCCAGTTCCTTGCCAAGATCGACACTCTTGAACGCATTGCGTATATGTTCGTCCAGCGGCAGGGCCGCATCGGCACGCCAACCGCTGAGGTCGACCAGACGCGCGCTGATCCCATCGCGTTGCAACAGATGCGTCATGTTCCAGGCGCTGTGGGCTTCACCGAGACTCGCGAGCATTTCCCGCACAGTCAGCAACTGCCCTTCCAGCTCAAAATGACCATGCTGGCAGAGACGATCGAGATCACTCAAGCAGCGATCCGCATCATTGATGCGCTCGTCAATATAGCCGTTTGCCTGATCAAGCAGTTCACCGGATTCAAACAACGATTCATTCACCGACAGCATAGCTTCGCGCACTTGTTTCAGCGCTTCTCGCCACTCACCGTCGTTGTCAGAACCTGCGAACAACGCATAAACGCCGGCTTTACCGCCTTTTTTTGCTTCCAGTAGTTTGTCTGTCATGCCGCCGTAAGCTGACACTACAAATACTCGATTGTATAACTCGCTGCCCTCACGCTGGCCGATAATTACGTTATCGCGCACGGCCTCGTACTGGCTCATCGACGTACCGCCAATTTTTTCAACGGTATGTGACATAGTCTCCCCCTGAGTCGTCAAGGATGGTGGATTTCGCTTAGGCTCTTCTATTTCACTTCATCTGCTTCAAGTGGATAGACCCCGTCTTTGTCGTGCACTTCCTTGCCGTGCAGCGGCGGGTTAAACACACAGGCAAACACAATGTCTTCGCCTTCATCCGCGCGCAGCAGATGCTTGTCGTGCTTGTCCAGGATGTAAATGGTACCTGGCTCAATGCGATGAATTTTTCCGTCATCACAGGTTTCCACTTCGCCCTTACCCGATATGCAATACACCGATTCCAGGTGATTCTGGTAGTGAATAGGCGTTTCCGTGCCCGCGAAAATGCGGGTGATATGAAAGGAAAAACCCATGTTGTCATTCTTGAGCAACATGCGCGTACTTTCCCAGTTGTCTGAGCGCACATGGCGCTCACTGTTAATGCAATCCTGTAGCGTTCTGACGATCATAGCGCTTCCTCAACCTTTGTCTTTTGTATTGTGTGTAAGGGCATGGTGCAGCGAACTCTTGCATCACTGAACAAGCACACCCTTAGCTTTTGTAGAGAAAGATCTTTCTCAAGAAGCTTTCTGATAGCGATTGGTCATAATGTCCTTCACGCTCTGCTCGATAATATCCAGTGCCTTGTTCAGCTCTTCCATCGTGATGGTCAGCGGACACAGACATTTCACTACCTGATCGTAGGCGCCGGAGGTTTCGATCACCAAGCCCAGCTCGAAGCAACGCGTAATCACGAGCTTCGCCAAATCACCATCTTTACAGCTCAGACCCTGCATCATGCCGCGCCCTTTGGGCTGCATGTTTGACGGACCTGCCATATTGGCAATTTCCTGGAAGCGCTTGGTTAACAGATCTGCCTTTTCCTGTACCTCCTTGGCAAAACTGTCGTCTGACCAGAAGTGGCGAATCGCCGTAGCCGCGGTAACGAAGGCGTGGTTGTTACCACGGAAGGTACCGTTGTGCTCACCCGGCTCCCAGATATCCAATTCAGGACGCATCAAGACCAGCGCGAAAGGCAGACCAAAGCCGCTCAGTGATTTCGACAAGGTCACGATGTCAGGTTTGATACCAGCCGGCTCAAAACTGAAGAAGGTACCGGTACGACCACAACCCGCCTGAATGTCGTCGACAATCATCAGCATGTCATGCTTCTTGCACAGCTTTTCGATGCCTTGCAGCCACTCAAAGCTGGCCGCATTCAGGCCACCCTCGCCCTGAACGGTTTCTAGTAATACCGCTGCTGGCTGATCTACACCACTGGAGGGGTCTTCGATCAGCTGATCAATCATCGCGATCGTATCTACATCGTTACCGAAGTAGTTCGAATATGGCATGTGGGTTACGTCAGGCAATGACACACCACCACTACCGCCACGGTGATGACGGTTACCGGTAGCCGCCAGTGCGCCCAGCGAGCAACCGTGAAAACCATTGGTGAAAGCAATAATTTCACTGCGCCCTTTTACCTTGCGAGCAATTTTCATCGCGGCTTCCACCGCGTTGGTGCCAGTCGGGCCGGTAAATTGCAGCAGATACTCGAGGTTGCGCGGCTTGAGAATGCACTCATCAAAGGCCGTCAGCAGCTCCTCCTTGGCACGGGTGTGCATATCCAGCCCGTGGGCGATGCCGTCAGCCTGCAGGTATTCAATCAGCGCCTCTTTCAGAACGGGATTGTTGTGGCCGTAGTTAAGCGTGCCGGCACCCGCCAGAAAATCGATGTATTCCTTGCCCTCGGTATCGTAAAGC
>NZ_JBFJTH010000252.1:0-3760 GCF_041625495.1 Litorivivens sp.
AATTGTTAACCGTGTCGCCAAAAGCGGCGGCGTGCTGCTAGTCCCGGCCTTTGCGGTAGGGCGGGCGCAGGCCTTGCAACATCTGTTGGCGACCCTGATGGATCAGGGCGATATCCCCAAAATGCCCATCTATCTCGACAGCCCCATGGCGATCAAAGTATCGGATATTTTCTGCCAGTTCAGTGATCAGCACCGGTTGAGTCACGAGCAATGCTACCGCCTATGCGATGGCGTGACCTATACCCGCACGGTGGACGAATCGAAGGCGATTGCCGGACAGGCTTTCCCCCATATTGTTATCGCTGGCAGCGGCATGGCTACCGGAGGTCGTATTCTCCACCACTTCAAACGCCTGTTAGGCAGTTCTAAAACCACGGTACTGTTTACCGGTTATCAGGCGGGCGGCACTCGCGGCGCAAAAATGCTGGAGGGTGTTGATGCGGTGAAAATCCACGGAGGCTGGGTACCGTTGAGAGCCACTGTCAAAGTCATCTCCGGTTTGTCGGGGCACGCAGACTACCTCGAACTGACCCAGTGGTTACAGCAGTCAGCGCTGACCGATACTACTCGAATTCAACTGATTCACGGTGACCCGGAAGCCCTTGAAGGCCTTCGGGTGCACTTGCAGGAGCACACCGCGTTTGCGGTGAATGTGGCGGGTTATCGCGATATTTTGCGCCTGTAATCGAAGAGATAATCCACAGCGGAGAAAAAGTTATGCAAATTGAAACCTTAAAAGATGTGCTGCACTGGACCCGGGAATTTCACCAACACCTCAGCCAGTGTTTATCCCACTGTGCGGACAAGAATATGGATGAACGGGCCCGGATGATCCTTGCGTATCTGTCCGATCATGAGAAGGCACTGACCAAGGTAGTCAGCGGGTTTGAAACCTCAGGCGACGAGCATGCACTGAACACCTGGTGTTACGAATATGTGGCAAAGCACCCCATCGTTCGGCATGCGCATTGCGACGCCCCCTTTGCCGAGCTGGATGCGACGCAAATCATGGAGGTGATAGTCGATCAACACCAGCAGGTGATTGAACTGTATCGCTATCTCGCCTCCAGGGCGGACATCCCCTCTGCCAAAGAGTTGATGGAATCACTCCAGTCGCTGGAAGAGCACGAAATGATGCGAATGGCGCAGTCTGTCAATCGGTTCGGGGATTTGTAGAGACACTAATTTCTCACAGATACACCACCATAAACGGAGGAATAATCATGACACTTAATGCGTTCAAATTCGGGATGGCCAGCGCGATTACCGCGGCGATACTGTGGCTGGCTTGCAGTCTGCTGGTGATGTTAATGCCTTCCATGATGTTGTCCATGTCCGGAGAAATGGTGCATATGCAACTGAATGAGATGGGTTGGTACTTGACTCTCAATGGTGTCGTTATCGGGCTGGTGGCCTGGTTCGTGGCAGCGGGTATCGCCGGTTGGCTGCTGGCGGCCATTTATAACCGCTTGCAGTCATCCGACTGATTATCCAGCTGATGAGCAGTTTGCCGCGCTATGACAAACCGGTTCTGTTGGTGTTGAATCCGGGTAGTTCATCCATCAAGTGGAGCACGCATAACGTCTCGGCGCTTGAATATGCGGGTGCAACGGTGCCTGTTGCTATTGGGCAAGCAGGTGTCGGCCAATCAGCTGCGCAGACTTATCCTGGCGCGCCCCCTTGGCTGACCGATGTGCTGACAAATCATGATGTTCGCGCGGTGATTATCAGAGTCGTACACGGGGGCTCTGAATATCTTAAACCTCTCCCCATCAACGACGATAACTTTCGGCAACTGCAAACCCTGATACCACTGGCGCCACTGCACAATAAGGCGGCCATTGAACTGATTGAGCAGCTTCGGAATACCCGAATTTCCATTCCTGTTTTTGCGGTTTTCGATAGTGAGTTTTTCAGCAACCTGCCGGTGGTGTCGCGGATTTATGGACTGCCCGTCGCGCTCACTGAGAAATATGGATTACGCCGTTACGGGTTTCACGGTTTTGCTCATGAGTCCATGGTCAAACAGTGGGAGACAGTGAATCCCGATAACGAACACTACACCCTGGTGACTGCGCAACTGGGAAGCGGCTGTTCCATGGCTGCCATCCGCGATGGCAAACCGGTCGATACCACCATGGGGTTTACACCCAATGAAGGGTTGTTGATGCGCACGCGCAGCGGTGATATCGATCCCGGATTACTGACCTGGTTGCAGCGGCAGGAGGGGTGGACGCCGGAAGAGACTGATCATGTTTTAAATCACGAATCCGGCTGGCGGGGTCTGTCCGGCGGAATCGATAACATGGCGGATTTGTTTGCGAGTGAACAGCCGCAACACCAACTGGCGTTTGATTTTTTCCGTTATCGATTCCAGAAAACACTGGGCGCGTATTTCGCCATTCTGGGCGAGCTGGACGGTGTCGTTCTTAGCGGCGGTATTGCGGAAAACAACGTCGATATTTGCTGCCGCTTGTTGTCCGGTCTTTTCCACTTGGGTATTACGTTAAAAGAGCCTCTGGTTCAGTCCGCTTTACCACTGATTTTATCGCAACCAGCGTCACCAGTGCAGTGCTGGGTGGTGGCCGCCGATGAGGCGGATTCCATGTTGCGCTCCATACAACACCACTTTTCTTTTGAGAATGAATTTCAGTCGTTGGCTGATTGAGGAAATTCCATGTATGCCATAGATCAACAAAACGATCATAGGATACAACAGCGGGCAAGGTTATATCGCGATACGTATCCTGCCTTTGCGCGCTGGGCGGAAGGTTATGGTGTGATCCAACACCGGGACGAAACGCAGGTGAGAGTGTTCGATCTTTGCCAGCAACTGCTGTGTACAGGACGGTTTAAACAGATCGATGAAGTGTTGGAGATATTGTCTGCCGCAGATCGCCTGGCCAGTGCGGCCATGTGGTTGGTGGTGCATATGACCTATAGCAACAGAGTGGATTTCAGCGGCAGCGCACTCGATGCAGACGACTTTAAAACCAACCCCCAGGGACATACTGGCGGTTCCCTGAATATGGTGCCTGCCTATGTGGGCTATATGGTTGCCAATCGCCTGGCCGGTGTCACCCGCAGCTGGTTGATGGGACAGGGGCACTGCGTGGCCGCCATCGATGCGGTCAATGTGCTGTTGCAAAACCTCTATCCGGAGCAGTCTGAACGCTATCCATTGAGTGATGAAGGGCTGACGCAGTTGGCGCGGGATTTTTACAGCTATGCCATAGCGGATGATGGTCGTCCTGGTGTTCCATTGGGTAGTCACGTAAACCCGCAGACCGCTGGTGGCCTGATTGAAGGTGGTTATCTCGGTTTTGCCGAATTGCAGTACGTGCACATGCCACTGCCGGGCGAGCGGCTAGTGGCGTTTTTAAGTGACGGTGCCTTTGAAGAACAGCGCGGCAGTGATTGGGCCAGCCGCTGGTGGCGCGCGGAGGATTGCGGGTTGGTAACGCCAGTGATGATCGCTAACGGGCGGCGTATCGACCAACGCTCCACCATTTATCAACAGGGAGGCTTGTCCTGGTTCTACGAGCATCTGGAACAGAATGATTTTCACCCCATCGCCATCGACGGACGTGATCCTGCGGCGTTTATCTGGGGTATTTTTGAATCGGAAGCGCGGCTAGAAGCCTGCAGTGCGCACATCCGTGAAGGCCATATGCACTATCCGGTGAAATTGCCCTACCTGATAGCGGAAACGGAAAAAGGCTACGGCTTTTACGGTGCCGGTACCAATGCCGCCCACGGC
>NZ_JBFJTH010000253.1:0-3751 GCF_041625495.1 Litorivivens sp.
TCTACCGCCGCCATATCGAAAGGGTCGATATCCGGCTGCACACCCGCGACGGAAGGATTAATCAAAGAGACATTGTCGTAGAAGCGCCCTACTGTTCGGGTAAAAAAACCACCACTGTTGCTTACCCCGCGAATCGTGACACTGCCCTGATCCGGGGTAGCCCCTTTTGTCAGGATCACACCGGACGAATACTTAACAATTTCTTCGAGACTGGTTGCGCCGCGCTCCACCAGCATATCGCCGCTGAACGCATCAATACTGATCGGAATGTCGCGTACCGATTTGCTGCGTTTGGTGGCGGTCACGTAGACTTCCTCAATTTTACGCGCTTCTTTGGCGGGCGCATTTTCCGAGGCCGCCGCGTCTTGCGCGAAAACAGAGGAACCAGCAGCCACCATGACTGATGCTGCAGAGAGTGCGACAAACGCTTTAGCTTTCACTTACTGATCCTGCATCGTATTACGACAACAATATGCTTAGTCGGAACAGCTCCGGCACACACTGCCGGAGCACTTATCACTAATACGCAACGGCCTGACCGGTCGTGTATTTGTGTGAAGCGGCTTTCAGTTTTCCGGTTTTAGGGTCGCGCTCTATGCCCGCCCATAAACCCTGGGCGAGACGGCGTTCTTTCGGCTCTATTTCCAAATATGGCAATCCGGTTTGATCCAGCAGGGATTTGGAGAAGGCGCCTTTCATCACGCGTACGGTTTGCGTTGCGGTGCCTTTTTCCCAATCCATATCTATTTTGGGATACAGCATGGAAGGCGCGTCTGAGGCTTCTTTCGGGCTCATCCCAAAATCCATGTAGTTAATCAGGGACTGAGCCGTTTCCAGGTGAAGACCCATAGACATAGAGGTAAATGCCAGTACTGGCTCTCCGTCCTTAAACACCAGTCCTTGTTCTGTTGGGTCAGGCAGGCGTGTACCCGGGCCCGCTTTGGCGATGATCGCTTTTTGCGAAACAGCCGGATCACCAATAGAAACACCATCAACGAAGATACCTGTTTTCCCCCAGACAACACAGTTAATGGTGTGAGTCACTGCGGTCATGTTGCCCCACTGGTCCACCGCCACCACGGTATCGGAATGTTTGGTACCTGTATCCGCCCATTGCGCCAAAGGAACACCTGCCTGCATCAGTTTCCAGATTTTCTCCGCATTTTCCGGCTTCAGGCGGCCTTCGATACTGGTATCCACACCCGGCAACATCTGTTTCACCACATCGGGCATGGCTGCTTCCAAGAACGTGATATTGCCGTTGTTCAGCAGATTCGCCATATGTTTGAAGGATTCGGCGCTTTTCGACCAGTGGCCCAGCTCTTTGATTTTGGCAGCTTTGGACAAGTGCAGGGCTTCAATGGCGTGCACACCACCGTAGGCCGGTTTGCCATTCAGGTAAACCTGGTGGCCATTGTGCTCACCCACCAAAGGCTCACCCCAGATCACTTCATAATTGGCTAGATCCTCCAATGTCATGAAGCCGCCTTCGGCTTGCACTTTTTCAACCAATTTTTTTGCCCAGGGGCCGGTGTACATATAGTCGGCGCCCTGATTCGCAACCGCGCGCAGGGTCTTAGCCAGTGCAGGTTGTTTGAAAAGTTCGCCTTCCTTAACCCACTCACCTTTTTCATTGGTGAACACCGCTTTGGTTTCAGGCAAGCGCGCCAGATCGTTGCGACGTGGCTCAAGATATTTCATCAAATTCTGGGTAAAGGGAACGCCTTGCTCGGCGATTTCGATGGAGGGTTCAAACAGACGCGCAAACGGCAATTTACCAAATCGCTCGTTCATGGCCTCTACACCTTTCATAAATCCACCCACCAGCGCAGTTCGACCACTGGGCTCGCCGTGGCCGTACAAACCCTCGCCGTAGGCATCAATGCGCCCAGGTATACTCATCGGGTCTTTCTCACCGCGCACGGTATCCCAGCTTGCATTCATATAACTGACTTCGCCGCTGGCGGCATCGTAGTGCACCACCGACATAATGCCAAAATAACTGATAACCGCACCGGCACCCAATGCCACCTGCGTCAGTGCGGTGGTCATGGCGGCATCGGCTGAAGTACCACCCTGCTTCAGAGCTTCCAGGCCTGCACGCTGCGCATAACCGTGGAAGCTGCCGGTAACCGCACCCATTTCCCCGGTGGCTTCAGGGTTGCTGGGTGCAATAGCCATGCCTTCGATTGCCATGTATTTTTCGCGCTCGGCCGCGGGCCAGCCACTAGCAGCCAGGGTTTGGGGTTTATCCGAAGTCTGGCACCCTGCGAGAATCAGCGAGCTGGCTAAGGCACTGATCGCCATTGTTTTCAGTTTCATCGTGATCTTCCTGTTGAATAGGTTTATCGTTTGTTGGGTTCGTTTTCTACAAGGCGCTTGAGCGCTTCAAGCTCTTGTTGAAAGCGCCGGTGATTGTCCTTGCGGTTTTTTTCCTGCATGGCATTGAGGGCAGCGGCCGGCATTGCGGCCGCTTCTGCAGGCAATAAAAATTCGGACAGGACGTGATAACTCAGCCGGGTGGATTCCCCTTCCGCGCGCAGGCGCCAGCTCGAATAGCCTGTTAGAGCCCCCTGCGCCGGCTGATAAATTTTGATACTGCGCACCTGATTCGGCACCAGCTCAACGTCTTCGCTATAAAACAGCGTTTCGCCAGGTTTGGCCGGCAGAAAGGCGCGGTAGATCGCCCCGAGTTTGCCTTGCTCGCCTCCCACCAGCTCCAACTTCGCACCCTGCTTCCAGGCTTCAGGATCCAGGATGTGAGGCCAAATCACTGACGCTGACCGATCGATCACAATCTCGTTGTAGGTAACCAATTCCAAGGCCGGGCGGTCATGATCCTGATCCGCCGCCCAGATCTGGAAGGGCATCAAATAGAGAAAAGCCAGCAGCCAGCGCTGCGTTACGGTAAACATCAGACGGCCAACGCCATCGCGGTGCGACGGGGGTCGCCACAGCCATAGGCCATACCGGTACTATCAAAGGCGATGGAGTCGTAGGAGCCGTGACTCCAGTTCCAGGGGTTGACCACATCCAGTTGCAAGCCGGTTTTTCGGAGTGTGGCGGCCGCCGCTTCCGGCATATTGGCTTCCCACAGCATGGCACCCGCCTTACCCATGGAACTGCCACCAAAGCGCGGCTTGTTCACCGCCTCTTCAATAGACAGGCCAAAATCGAGGATATTAGTGCTGTTCTGCACCATGTTTTCCATCAACGAAACGGACGGTGAGCCACCTGCCAGTACCGGCTTGCCGTTTTTGAGGAACATATGGGGCAAGATACGCGCATTAATGCGCTCGCCCGGCTTGGGCAGGCCAGAGCCGTAGTGAACGCCAGCGGCGCAAATCCACAGTCCGTCTACATACAAGCCATTGCTGTAAGGCATGGACATGCAGGAATGCAGCACGGTGGCGACATTGCCTTCAGCATCTGTAACGGTGAGGTGGTTGGAACCGGGGGGCGGTGTGCTCAGGCCCATCATCTCGGCCAGACTCGTTGGCTTACCCTTCAACTTGCCGAAACGCTCTTCGGCGTATTCCTTGGAAATCAGCTTCTCGGTGCTGGGCAGCTTGCCTGTGTAGCGGCCGATGATGTTCTCGGCAGTGGTTAGCGAAATGGCCTGCAGCATTTTCAGCGCTGTCTCGCTGGAGTCCCAGGCCGGGCCCATTTTCTGAATATCCATCATCTCGATCAGGTTCATGATCTCGATAAAGTTGACGCCGCCAAAATCCGGCGCCGGCGAACCAATCAA
>NZ_JBFJTH010000254.1:0-3699 GCF_041625495.1 Litorivivens sp.
CAAAAATCACACAACACTAACGTTGACGTTAACGTAAACTAGGCGCTAGAATCCCTTCATCGTATAAAACCGGGGTTACCCACGTGACCACCTCCACCAAGCAACGCTCCTATTCCATCTCTCAGCTGGCAGAGGAATTCGGCATTACCACCCGTGCCATCCGGTTTTACGAGGAAAAAGGGCTACTCCAGCCCAAACGTAATGGCCAGACCCGCATCTACAGTGCGGCCGACCGGGTCAAACTGATTCTGATTCTGCGCGGCAAGCGCCTCGGCCTGTCGCTGGAAGAAAGCAAGGACATCATCGAGATGTACCACCCGGATCAGGACAACAGCCAACAACTGCAAACCCTGATCGACAAGATTCGCGAAAAACGCGAACACCTCAAGCAACAACTACACGACTTGCACACCATGATGCGCGAGCTGGATGAAGCCGAGGCGCGTTGCGCCGATGCACTGACACTTATGAAACACGTCACCACATCCATATAACTATTTTTGGAAGGGCAAACCATGAACACACCGTACCCCACTTTGAATTTTGGTCTCGGCGAAGATATCGAGATGCTGCGCGATATGACCTATAACCTCGCCCAGACGGAACTGGCGCCGCGCGCTGAGGCTATTGATCGCGACAACGAATTCCCCATGGACATGTGGAAGAAGTTCGGCGACCTGGGCCTGCTCGGGGTAACCGTCAGTGAAGAATTCGGCGGCAGCAATATGGGCTATCTCGCCCACTGCGTAGCAATGGAAGAAATCAGCAGGGCTTCGGCCTCGGTTGGTTTGTCCTACGGCGCGCACTCCAACCTGTGTGTAAACCAAATTTTCAAAAACGGCACCGACGAACAGCGCCGCAAATACCTGCCCAAACTGTGCAGTGGCGAGCACGTCGGCGCACTGGCCATGTCTGAACCCAATGCGGGTTCCGATGTTGTTAGCATGAAATTGCGCGCCGAGAAAAAAGGCGACCGCTACATTCTCAACGGCAACAAAATGTGGATTACCAACGGCCCTGACGCCCATGTATATGTGATCTACGCCAAAACCGATATCGACGCCGGTCCGCGCGGCATGACCGCATTTATTGTTGAGCGCGATTTCCCAGGCTTCTCCCGCGCCCAGAAACTCGACAAGCTGGGCATGCGCGGCTCCAACACCTGCGAACTGGTATTTGAAGACTGCGAAGTACCCACTGAAAATATACTCGGTGGTGAAGGCCGTGGGGTAAACGTATTAATGAGTGGTCTCGACTACGAACGCACCGTTCTGTCTGGCGGCCCGGTCGGCATTATGCAGGCCTGTCTTGATGTAGTGGTGCCCTATATTCATGACCGCAAGCAGTTTGGTCAGAGCATTGGCGAATTCCAGCTTATGCAGGGCAAGGTCGCCGACATGTACACCGAGCTCAATGCCAGCCGCGCCTATCTTTATGCGGTAGCGCGCGCCTGCGATCGCGGCGAAGAAAGCCGCAAGGATGCTGCAGCCGTAATTCTTTACACCGCCGAGCGCGCTACGCAGATGGCGCTACAAGCCATCCAGACACTGGGCGGCAATGGCTATATCAATGAATACCCGACTGGGCGGCTCTTGCGCGATGCCAAGCTCTATGAGATAGGCGCTGGTACATCCGAAATTCGCCGCATGCTGATTGGTCGGGAACTGTTTAAGGAAACTGCGTGAGGCCTGGCGGGTAATTCTGTTCGCGGGCGGGCCCGCGAAAAAACTCGCCAGAGTTTAAAAGGAAAAAGGCAATGATCATTAACAGCACAATCAATCCGCGCTCCGAAGACTTCGAAGCCAACCGGACACACATGCAGGCACTGGTTGACGACCTGCGCGCCAAGATCGCCCAGATCAGTCTCGGCGGCGGCGAGAAATACCAGAAGCGCCATACCGAGCGCGGCAAGCTGCTCCCCCGCGAGCGTATCAACGCCCTGCTCGACCCCGGTTCACCCTTTCTGGAACTATCGCAATTGGCGGCCTGGGAAGTGTATGACGATTATGTACCTGCAGCCGGCATCATCACCGGTGTGGGGCGTGTCGCCGGTCAGGAATGTATGATTGTTGCCAACGACGCAACCGTGAAAGGTGGCTCCTATTACCCCCTGACCGTTAAAAAGCATCTGCGCGCCCAGAGCATCGCCGCTGAAAACAATCTGCCTTGTATCTATCTGGTGGACTCCGGTGGCGCCAACCTGCCCCGTCAAGATGACGTGTTCCCGGACCGCGACCATTTCGGCCGTTTCTTCTTCAATCAGGCCAATATGTCGGCAAAGGGTATTCCGCAAATTGCCGTCGTGATGGGCTCGTGCACCGCTGGCGGCGCCTATATTCCCGCCATGGCCGATGAATCTATCATTGTTAAAAATCAGGGCACTATATTTCTCGCCGGCCCACCGCTGGTAAAAGCTGCAACAGGGGAAGTGGTTACCGCCGAAGAACTCGGCGGCGCCGACGTGCACTGCAAAACCTCCGGTGTATCCGATCACTACGCCAATAACGATCACCACGCCCTGCAACTAGCCCGCAACTCCGTTTCGCGCTTGAACCGCACCAAACCACAACAGCTGGATATAACCGAGTCAAAAGAACCGCTATACGCCCCGGAAGAAATTTACGGCGTGATTCCAAAAGACACTCGCAAACCCTACGACGTACGCGAAGTGATTGCGCGCATTGTCGACGGTTCAGAGTTCGACGAGTTCAAAGCGCTTTACGGCACCACCCTGGTCTGTGGCTTTGCTCGCCTGTACGGCATGCCCGTTGGCATTGTGGCCAATAACGGCATACTGTTTTCCGAGTCTGCCCAGAAAGGCGCCCACTTTGTAGAGCTGTGCGCCCAGCGCAAAATTCCCTTGATCTTTCTACAGAACATCACCGGCTTTATGGTGGGTAAACAGTACGAAACCGGCGGCATCGCAAAACACGGCGCCAAAATGGTTACCGCCGTAGCCTGTGCCCAGGTACCCAAACTCACCGTATTGATTGGCGGTTCCTTTGGCGCCGGCAACTACGGAATGTGTGGCCGCGCCTACGACCCGCGCTTTATGTTCATGTGGCCGAATGCCCGCATCTCGGTGATGGGCGGCGAACAGGCCGCCGGTGTCCTGGCGCAGATCAAGCGCGATCAGCTTGAGCGCGAAGGCAAGGAATGGTCTGCCGAAGAAGAGATTGAATTCAAGAAGCCTACACTGGAGATGTATGAGCATCAGGGGCATCCTTATTATGCCTCGGCGCGGCTTTGGGATGATGGGGTTATTGATCCTGCGGATACTCGTAGGGTATTGGGATTGAGTTTGGCAGCATCGCTTAATCGGGAGATTGAGGAGACTAAGTTTGGGGTTTTCCGGATGTAATTGGACGCTGTCGCGTTAGCGATGGTTGGTGATGGAACAGGTTTCGCCCTGTTGGGCGAGTGACTTCTTTTTGCATGCCCAAAAAGAAGTCACCAAGAAAAAGGGCACCCTGTTCCGCAGTCGGTCTCCGCTGCGCTCCAACCGATCCCTTGCGCGCTTCGCATCCGGTGGCGCAAACGGAAACTCGCCCTATCGGGCTCAGACACCCGTTTGCTTCATCCACCGGCTGCTCCAGTGCTCAGCTGCTCCAAAGGGGGCTTGCCGAGCTGGATCGAACAGTGCCACAGAACCAACAGTAGGCACCCCCGACTCCCCTTTGGAGGCGCCGAGAAGCGCAG
>NZ_JBFJTH010000255.1:0-3692 GCF_041625495.1 Litorivivens sp.
AGAAAACACCATGGCAAGTGCAGTGTGCCCACCCAACTCCTCAGAGAGCCGGGGGACTATAGAACATAAAAACGGACATTACCGGACCATTGATATGGTACTCACCCATCAAGCTATAATGCAGCACGGTGTTAACACTGACAACTCTAACGATAAAAGCAGGTAAGCGAATGTCTTTTAAGGAATACGCCGATTACGACGCACTGGGCCTGGCCAAACTGGTTGCCGATGGCCAGGTAACCCCCAGCGAATTGCTGGACGAAGCCATTCGGCGCCGCGACGCGGTAAACCCAGAGATTAACGCGGTCGTACATCCGATGGACGAGGTGGCCAGACAGACCATCGCCAATCCGCTACCCAAAGGCCCGTTCACTGGCGTGCCTTTTCTACTGAAAGATTTCTGCGCCGCCTATGCCGGCGTCCCCCTGACCAACGGCAGCCGCGCCTTCAAAGAGTATGTGCCGGACTACGACTGCGAACTCGTCAAGCGTTTCAAGGCCAGCGGAGTAGTCACCTTTGGCAAAACCAACACCCCTGAATTTGCGATTGTTGGCGCCACAGAGCCGGCACTACACGGCACTTGCCGCAATCCCTGGAATCCGCAGCGCACCGTGGGCGGCTCCAGCGGTGGTTCAGGCGCAGCGGTTGCAGCTGGCATTGTGCCTATGGCCAGCGGCGGTGACGGCGGCGGTTCACTGCGCATTCCGGCAGCCTGCGGAGGGCTCGTGGGATTCAAAGCCTCGCGAGGCCGCGTGCCCCACGGCCCAATGCACGGCGATCCATGGTACGGCCAGGTACAGGACGGCGTTATCACCCGCAGTGTTCGCGATAGCGCCGCCATGCTCGATGCGATTCGAGGCACTGATCTCGGCGCGCCTTACGCCGAACCTCCTCTGACAGGCACGCTTCTCGATGCCTGCACCCGGGCACCGAAAAAATTGCGTATCGCCTTTTCTGACCAACCGCTGATGCGCGATGGCAAACTTCACCCGGATGCGATCAAGGGGCTGAACCAGACCGTTACGCTCTTGCAGGAACTCGGCCATGAGGTCACGCAAGCTCACCCCCCCTTTTCCGTAGGGGCACTGACGGAAGGCTACCTACTGCGTATCGCTACGTCGGTCGGGGGGGAAATTCAGGCCACTGAGGATTTACTTGGCCGCAAACTGCGCTATAGCGAGCTGGAACCGGAAACCTGGATGCTGGCGCAGCTTGGACGCAGTTTTTCCGCTGCCCAGTTCGACATCGCCCATCGCCGCCTCTATACAGAAAGCCGGCGCTTTGAAGCCTTTATGCAAAGCTATGACATTTTTCTCACGCCCACACTCAGCGGGCCACCCGTGGAGCACGGTTATTTCAAATCACGCGGCCTCGAGAAATGGCTGGCGCCGCTGGCAAGTCGCGTCCCCTTGGGCAAGCTGAGCGCCAACGCCACCACGCTGCAGCGGCTGGCCGACCAGGCATTCGATTGGGTCAGCGCGACCATGGCCTTTAATATCACCGGCAATCCGTCCGTCTCGCTGCCACTGCACTGGAATGATGACAAGTTGCCCGTTGGCATGATGTTTACCGGACAATTCGGCCGCGACGACGTGCTGTTTCAACTGGCCGTACAGCTTGAACAGGCAAAACCCTGGTGGCATATGAGAGCCCCCTTGTTTACCGAATAAGATTCGCGCTTTTCGCGCGATCCGCTATTCTCGAAAGATAGACAACGCGACGGCACCCTAAACGCGATAGTCAGACAGGAGCAGTATGGGATTCCAACACCAATGGCAGGACGGCCAGGTTATAGAGTTGCAGACCGGAAAAATTGTCTGCGCCGGATTAAATTACGCGCTGCACGTGCAGGAAATGAACAGCACGCCTGCAGAGGATGAACCAGTACTGTTTATCAAACCCGGCACGGCATTGCAGAGCCTGCATCAGCCGCTGAACATTCCACAAACACGCGGCGCCGTGCACCATGAACTTGAAATTGCCGTGCTGATCAGCCGAAAACTGCAGGACTGCGACGAATCCGAGGCCCGGGGCGCTGTCAGCGGCATCGCGCTGGCACTGGATCTGACCCTGCGCGACCTGCAAAGTACGCTGAAAAAGACAGGCAGACCTTGGGAGAAATCCAAGGCTTTCGACGGTAGCTGTGCAATATCGCACTTTGTCCCGGTAAGCCAGTGCCCGCCATTAAACCGGATCGACATCGGCCTTGCTGTTAACGAACAAGCCCGCCAAACCGGAAACAGCAGCGATATGCTGTTCCCCATTCCCCGCCTGCTATGTGAAATCAGCCGTTACTTCACGCTGGAACCCGGCGACATCGTACTCACCGGCACACCGCAAGGGGTGGGGCCTCTCGTCAGCGGTGACCGCCTGTCCATGAGATTGGCAAACGTGCTTAGCCTTGAAACAACCGTAGCCTAGCGGGCTGGCTAATAAAACAAGAGTGGATGCGTTTTACTTTCATCCAGCAGCGCATCGAAATCAAAGCTGTCATCTTCCGGATAAAGCGTAAAAATACTTAGCCTGGGTTCTGAAGCAAACGCGTTAGGACCCAAAGCGCCAGCCATCGTCCCCACACTGAAAAAGCGCTTCAGTGTGCCATCAATCGGAATTTGCACTTTGAAACTGGCCATAGGCTCCGTGCGCGCCGCTCTTTGCTGCCAGTCTTCCGGCACACTCGGATACCGCTGCAAACGTTCCAACGTCGCCTTGGTTGTTTCATCATTGGTAAACAGTGCCGTTTGCTGTATCGACATCAATATCGCGGAAAGCGTGTCTTCCCAATCGCTGATGATATTACCGGCGCCTTGGCGGTCGAAAATGAAATCGTAAAGATTGCTAACGTTATTGAGTTCTTCGTCTTCTACCACATGAGAATAAAAGCTCACCCAGCCGCGATTCACCATTAGCAGGTTCGCCGCGCCATCCACCACAGACGTCGGATAGGGGTCCAGCGCGCGCAGGTTCATGATCATCGCCTTGCGCAGCCACTTAAGTTCAGGGGAGTTAAAATCGCGACCTTCGTTGGCCGGCGCAAATCCTGCCGCGAGCAGAAGATGATTCCGGTCGCGCGATCCCAGCGACAGCGCCTCGCCGATTTCCGTCACCATGGCTTCGCTGGGCCGGCTCGAACCATTTTCCAGTCGGCTGATATGACGCGGCGAGCTATCTAGCCGATAGGCTAGCTCTTCCTGGCTAACTTTATGCACACTACGCCAAAAGCGCAGAAAGCGGCTAAAGACACTGGAGATTTCGTTTTTTGACATTATTTGAGATGAGCGCGCTACAGAATGCGCCATTCTTGACGTGACGACGTCCGATTGCAAGCGCCGGGGCCAAGCGGCCCCGTCAGCCGAGGCTTATTTCGCCTTACCCGGCAATGTTCCCATCATTTTGCAAATTATGCTGAGCATCACCTCGTCGGCACCGCCGCCAATGGAGGTAATCCGCGTATCGCGGTAGGCGCGCGCCACCGGGTTATCCCACATAAAGCCCATGCCGCCCCAATATTGCAGACAAGCATCCGTCACTTCACGCTGCAGACGGCCCACTTTCAATTTCGCCATCGACGCCTTCATAGTGACATCTTCGCCATTGATATAGCCTTCTACAGCATCGTAGGTCAGGGCTCGCAGGGCAGTCACTTCGGTTAGCAGCTCGGCCAGACGGAAGTGCACCACCTGATTGTCGAG
>NZ_JBFJTH010000256.1:0-3489 GCF_041625495.1 Litorivivens sp.
AGCGAAGGCAAGGTGTCGGCGGCTGCGGTGGTGGTAACGAAAGCCAGCCAGAAGTTTGAGGCGGATACGGCATTTTCCGTGCAGCGCGATGCGCTGGACCGGTTTGTGTCGCGCGGCGGCTTAAAACTCGCGGCGGTTCTGGAAAAGGCATTTTTCCCGGTGCGCGGTGTGGCGCTGGATGTTGGTGCCTCTACCGGCGGCTTTACTGATTGTCTGTTGCAGGCCGGTATCGATCAGGTGGTGTGCGTCGATGTTGGGCACGACCAGCTGGCCGAAAAAATTCGCAGCGATGCACGCGTGGTTAATTACGAAGGTATCAATGCGCGCGATCTGCCGCGGTCGTTGTTACAGCATGCGCCAGATGGTTTTGATCTGGCGGTGATGGATGTGTCTTTTATTTCCCAGACCAAAATTTTGCCGGGCCTGCCTGCCTTGATGAAGCCTGATGGGTGGCTGGTGTCGCTGGTGAAGCCCCAGTTTGAGGTTGGGCGCGAATACATAGGCAAAGGTGGGCTGGTTCGTGACACGTCTCGCTACGCGGTGGTGAAGCAGGAAGTTTGTGACTGTGCGCGGGCGGCGGGGCTGGAGATTATCGATTACTTAGATAGCCCGATTGAGGGTGGCGACGGTAATCGCGAGTTTCTGTTGGTGGCGCGGAAAAAGCGTTCGTAAGCCGAAGACTGCTGCGAAACGAAGAACCTGCCGGTGAGGCGGGCTTTTACCTGGTTATGGATGAGCCTGCGGTCACCGGCGAAAACACATGCATTACCTAATAGATTGGCGGCTCATCCACTTCACTGGGCGGATACTTTTCGGTATCCGGTTCGTGGAGTTCATGAAAGGCCTCTACCCGCGATAAAACCCGATCGATCTCAGTGCTGTATTTGGCAATATGAAACAGGGCTTCGCCTTCATGCACCAGCGGCAAGTAGGTGCGGCCGATAATAATGCCGTCGCTGGGTGCAGTGATTTCCTGACTTTTACTGCCAAAAGGGTCGGAGACCATCGCGACAATATCGCCCTTGGAGACTCTGGCGCCGTTGGGCACTAGTGCGCGCAAGATGCCGCTTTCGGATGCCCGCACCCAGTAGGATTCTTCGGAAATGATCGGCGTTGGCTTGCTGCGTTTGCTACGTGACGGTGGCAGCATATTGATGTGACGCATCACATTAATCACGCCCTTTACGCCAGCGCGAATAGCTACTTCATCAAAGCGCAGTGCTTCGCCTGCTTCGTAAGTGATTACCGGGATGTTGATATCCGCCGCCACTTCTCGTAGTGAGCCGTCGCGCACCCGAGAGTGCAAAACAGCCGGCACGCCAAAGACTTTCGCCATGTCAGCGGTAGCGGGGTTGTTCATATCGGCGCGAATCTGCGGCAGGTTGCCGCGGTGTCGGGCGCCAGTATGCAGATCAATGCCGTGAGTGCAGTGGGCCACAATGTCGTTCATAAACGTGTGGGCAACCCGGCCCGCCAGTGAGCCTTTTGCGGAACCGGGAAAGGAGCGATTCAGGTCGCGACCGTCAGGCAGGTAGCGGGAGTTGTTGAGAAAGCCGTGTACGTTGACGATGGGGATCGCCAACAGCGTGCCGCGCAGGTTTTTCATGGCTGGGTGTTGCAGCAGGCGGCGAACAATTTCCACCCCATTAATCTCGTCGCCGTGAATAGCGGCACTGACAAAGAGTGTGGGCCCGTTGCGCTTGCCGCGTACAGCCTGTACTTCAATAGAGAGATCGTTGTGGGTGTAAAGGCGAGCGACCGGCAGCCGAATAACTTCTCCGCTGCCGGGGGCTATATCAAATTTATCTGCGACCACGTTAGCCTTGTCCGCGAGTGCGTGTTTTAGACGGCTCGGCATTGTTTTCGATAAATTCGATGATGGCGCCGGCCACATCTTTGTTGGTGGCGTTTTCAATGCCTTCCAGACCGGGTGAAGAGTTTACTTCCATCACCAGTGGCCCGCGCGCGGAACGCAGCAAGTCTACGCCTGCGACATTCAGCCCCATGATTTTTGCTGCTTTGACGGCAGTTGCGCGCTCGGAGGGCGTCAGTTTGGTGAGCTGTGCGACACCGCCACGGTGCAGGTTGGAACGAAATTCCCCGTCTTGCGCGGTACGTTGCATGGCCGCCACAACCTTGTTGCCGATAACCAGACAGCGCACGTCAGAACCACCGGCTTCCTTGATAAATTCCTGCACCAGGAAATCCGCTTTGAGCTCACGGAAGGCATCAATAACCGATTCGGCAGCCTTGATGGTTTCCGCCAACACCACCCCTTTACCTTGGGTGCCAGACAATAGTTTCACCACCAGCGGTGCACCATTGACCAGTTTCATAAGCTCTTTGGTGTTGTGCACCTCATGGGCAAAGCTCGTGCGCGGCATGCCCACTTTTTTGCGTGACAGCAGCTGCAGCGAGCGCAGTTTGTCGCGCGAGCGCACCAGAGCCACCGATTCGACCAGGCTGTATACACCGGTCATTTCAAACTGACGAATAACCGCCTGCCCGTACTGGGTGATGGAAGCGCCGATACGGGGGATAACCGCGTCGTAGCCTTCAAGCTTGGTGCCTTTGTACCAGATGGAGGGTTGGTCTGAACTCAGCTCCATGTAGCACTTCAAGGTGTCGAGCACGTGTACTTCGTGCCCGCGCTGTTTGGCGGCTTCCACCAGTCGCGCGGTGGAATACAATCTGCGGTTGCGCGACAGAATACCGATTTTCATTTGTTGGACTCCTTGGTCCCGTGTGGAACATCCTGTGTAGGTGCTGTGCTGAGACAGTAGGATCGTGCAGGGTCTACCAGATACCGCCCTTTCAGAGCGGTACGGCCAACCAGCATGCGAAACAGCATATTGGACCGATTAAACAGTGACAGTTCGGCCAGGAACGTGTCGTTGCCGATTTTGAATGGCGTCTCAATAATATAGCGCATGGTTTTGTGGCCGCCAGAATCGGTGATGCTGCGATAATCTTTTATCGGCGCCTCACACTGAACTACCTCGTCATCGCTATGCTGCTGGGGGTGTATGGCAAATCGAACCCACTGTTCGCCATCCTTCTCAAAAGGTTCAATGTCAAATGCGTGAATGGAGGAGCTGCGGGCCCCGGTATCGATTTTTGCCTTGATTTTGCCCAAGTGAAGATCGGGCAGTTCCACCCATTCTCGCCAGCCGATAGCCTGTTTTTCCACGCCAGCCTCTGTGCTCATTATGTTCGCTGAGCATAACGATAAACGGTTGTCGTTAATAGGGTTTTCCGCACAAGTACCACCGTGTTCAGGCAAAAAAAATGCTTCTTCACAAATTCAGTTGGATAGGCTTTAGTTTAGATGCTTAAAACACCTCCTACACCGTCTCCCAGAGGAGCAGGGGGCGTTTGCTAGCGAACGAAGAGAGCACCATATGGCGATTGTTGAAGCACGTGCATTTACGACAGGCAAAAAAAAGCACCCAAGCGGGTGCTGAAGAGGGGGTTCGTTGTGCTAAGACC
>NZ_JBFJTH010000257.1:0-3463 GCF_041625495.1 Litorivivens sp.
GCGGCTCATCCAGCTCCAGTGGGCTGCAGGATGCGGTAAACCCTTTCGTTGACAGCGGGTTTGCAACCATGGGGCCATTGCTGCCCCCAGACGAGAACGGTGTGCAGTTGCCTGCAGGATTTACCTCTCGCGTCATAGCTGAATACGACGCAAACGTTATCGCCGACGATGGCACCGATACCGGTTATGCTTGGCATACCGACCCCGACGGTGGCGCAACCTTTCGCACGGAAGATGGCGGATGGATTTATGTGAGCAATTCAGAGCGGCGTGATAGCACCACGGGGCCTGCTGTTGCTGGCACAGCTTATGGACCGCCCAATCGACGACAGGATGTCGCCGCCGCAGGCCTGATGACGGGCGGAGTTAGTGCGCTGCGATTCAATGCCAGGGGCGAGTTGATCGACGCGTACCGATGCCAGGCCAACACCACAACCAACTGCTCTGGCGGGGCAACCCCGTGGGGAACCTGGATCAATGGCGAAGAAATACTGGATGGGTTGATGTTTGAATGCAGCCCACTGCGCGATGGTGGTGACCACGTGCACTTGCCCGCTTTTGGCATTAAAGGCCATGAAATGGTGGCGGTGGATGAAGCAGGGCGTGCGATCTATCACACCGAAGATGCCGGTGGCGACGACCGTTTCTATCGCACTATTTGGACGGCAGCCGATTGGCCAAGCGGGGAGCGTCCGGTAATGGATAACGGTTTGCTTCAGGTGATGGGCGTACCCGCCGGATTAGATGCCGCTCGGCAGGGGCCAACACCCATTGCATGGCACAATGCCCTGGCCGTGGATCAACCACAGTTCCAAAACCGCCATCCCGATAGCACGCTAATGGAGGGCAATGAGGGCGTGTGGTTCCTAAACGGTTTCGTTTTTGTCACCACCAAAAGCGACGACACCATTTGGGCCATTGATACGATCGCCAATACGATAGAATCGATTTATGACCCCACCGATGGACCTATCGGCTCTCCGGTCGATGACAGTGAACCACCATTGGCGGGCGTAGATAATATTACGATGACGCTGGACGGCGAAATGCTGGTAGTAGAGGATGGCGGTGATATGCGCTGCATGGTATTGATGCCTGATCAAACCACAATACCCTTATTGCGACTGCCGGGTGACCCAGGGGCCACTGAGGTCACAGGCGTAGCGATTTCCCCCGACGGTCGCCGAGTTTACGTTTCCGGGCAGCGCACATTTAATAGTGGCGATGGCGCAATAGGCTACAATATCGCGGGCTTAACCTACGAAATCACCATGCCGTTTTCAGTTCAGGTAGATCGCCCGCTGGCGCGGCCAATGCCTAAAGTGTAGGTATCTCCAGCCCAGTCGCGATTGATGCAATGGGGTCACCGGGATCAGGGTCAGTGCTCACACCTCAAATGACAAAGGTGTAAGAGTAAGTGGTACTGGCCATGCTAGGATAAAAACGTAACAGCACTGGCTAACCCGGTTACCGCTGCGATTATTAAACCATTAGGGATCGCAACCAATGAAAAGGGCGCCCAGTGTCGCGATCTTAAAAGACCATCTATTGAGATAATTAAGACCTGCCCGTCAGCCACTGTCGGGCTTCGCTTTCGCTAGATACTACACCGCACAAATGGAAAACAATGGCGAATAAATATTCCGACACTGCCATAAAAATGAATTTTCTGGTTAAACCTTTGCTACGCTCACCACTGCACTGGTTGTTGAGTTCCAGCGTGGCCTTGATTCGCTTTACTGGCCGAAAATCCGGTAAAAAATTTGAGACGCCGGTTGCCTTCACCAAATTTGATGGCGAGTTTTTGATTTGCCTGACGGAAACCCGCGATCGTCAGTGGTGGAGAAACTACCGCGAACCCTGGCCAATGGCGCTTAAGTACAAAGCCCGCTGGCTGGAGGGTGAAGCATGCTGGCTGGAGCCCGGCAGCGAGGCGTATCGAACCAACTTCGAACGCGTATTCAGACGAGTCAGCTTTACGCCCAGAATCTATAAAATTTATGACTTTGATGCCGAACAGGGGCTCACTGATGCCCAGCTGCAAATTCTTCTGGATAACGGCTCGGGTATCGTGCAGTTTCTGGCAAAAAACGGAAGCTCAGGCTAGAAAGCCCGGAGTATCCAGGAAGGATCATCGTTAGTGATAACCGCTTGCTAGCGTTTATCACAGTGTGGAGACAGGAGATGTGCCAATGAGCGCGTTCGACGGCGCAAGTTTCTTCAGTGAAGAGGCTATCAACGACCCACATTCACTTTACGAGCAGATGCGAAACTTGGCGCCCGTATGTCAGATCGGCGAAACCCGAGCTTTTGTAGCCTGTTCGCATAGTGCGGTAACCGAGTTGGTTAAGCGCCACCAGGATTTCTCGGCGAATCTAAGGGGCATGCTGGTTTGTGGTGACGACGGGGCGCCCACCATCTTCGATCTGAAAGGCGCCGGAACCGCCAGCGATGTCATTGCCACTGCCGATGAACCGGATCATGCGATACATCGGCGGCTGATGTTGCCACCATTAAAAGCCGGCCGTATTGTCGCGCTTGAGCAGGACATTAAGCGTTTTGCACAGCAGCAAGTTGATGATTTTCTCCACGCGGGCGGTGATGCTTGTTCGGCACTGTGTGAGGCTTTACCCGCCTTCGTTGTCACTCGCCTGCTGGGGCTGGGTGATGATGCGCAGGAAGCGGTACAACGCTGGGCAATGATGGGCGGGGAATTTCTGGCCGGGCGCTTCGAATCCGACCGACTGCAACTGATACTGCAGGAAACTGCTGCACAGAACACGTACCTGACCCATCATTTTGAAAAGGTACACGCCGCACCGGCGAGCGATCGCGGTGATTCGTTGACCGCTACGCTCGCCCAGGGTGTAGATGAGCAACTTATCAGCAAAGAGCAAGCCGTGGGCATTCTAACGATTCTGTTTGGTGCCGCCGGAGAGTCCACCGCCAGCCTGATTGGCAGCGCCATTCTCAGGTTGGCTAAAGATCAGCCGCTACAGAAACGCCTACGCGCAGAACCCAATCTGATATCGGCCTTTATCGAGGAAATATTGCGACTGGAACCGCCATTCAAGTTTCACTACCGTTCGGTGAATGCCGACACCACGCTGGGGGGAACACCTCTACGTGCTGGAGACCTGGTATTGGCCTGTTGGGCAGCAGCAAATCGGGACCCGAATAGTTGGCCTGAGCCTCACCGCTTATTGCTGGACAGACCGCAGAGGGAAAAGCACTTCGGATTCGGCTACGGCATTCATTTTTGTATTGGCGCACCACTGGCAAGAATGGAAGCGCGTGTATTACTGGCAACGTTGCTACGCAGTACTGACAATTTCACGCTGGCAGACAGAAGCGCATTTCGCTATGCATCCAGTATCTTTGTCAGGCGCTTAGAGAAACTTACGCTTTCTTACCAGATAGCCCAGAGGTGTTGATACTGCCTTTCGAACCATCTTCACCTCAC
>NZ_JBFJTH010000258.1:0-3451 GCF_041625495.1 Litorivivens sp.
CTCGAACAGGATCTCGAAGGGTTGGCAGGTAGCGTGATTCCGGGCGAAACGGTTTTTCGTCTGTACGATACCTACGGCTTTCCCGTTGATCTGACGGCCGATATTGCTCGTGAAAAAGACCTCACTCTGGATATGGAGGGCTTTGAGGCTTGTATGCAACAGCAGCGCGAGCGCGCCCGGGCAGCCAGTTCGTTCAAGATGGCCAGTGGTGAGAAACTGGAGCTCGACGGCCAGACCGAATTCTGTGGGTACAGTTCGTTAGTCGGTGATGCCCGTGTTGTCGCGCTGTTCAAAGATGGTGCTGCGGTGTCCTCGCTGGCCGAGGGGGAAAGCGGTGTCGTCGTTCTGGATAAAACGCCGTTCTACGCAGAATCCGGTGGTCAGGCCGGGGATGCAGGCTTGATTACGGCGGCCACCTCCCGGTTTGAAGTGCTTGATACCCAGAAGAATGGCGATCATCACTTACACCATGGGAACCTTGTCAGTGGTGCGCTCAAGGTAAACGATGCGGTTACGGCAGAGGTAAAGGCCGATATTCGTCAGGCGACGGCGTTGAATCACTCGGCGACCCACTTGCTGCATGCAGCCCTGCGAACGGTGCTGGGTGATCACGTTGCCCAGAAAGGCTCACTGGTGAATGCTGAACGGCTTCGCTTTGACTTCTCTCACCCCGAATCAGTGAGTGCGGAAGAACTGCAAACCATCGAAGCCATGGTGAATGCGCAAATCCGCCGCAATACGGCGGTAGAAACTCAGGTGACAGACATTGAAAGCGCCAAACAGGCCGGCGCCATGATGTTATTCGGCGAGAAATACGGTGATGAGGTTCGTGTGCTCAGCATGGGGGATGGCTTCTCGGTAGAGCTTTGCGGTGGTACTCACGTTGACCGAACGGGCGACATTGGCCTGTTTCGCATTAGTGCTGAATACGGCGTTGCCTCTGGTGTACGGCGTATTGAAGCCGTGACTGGCGAAGGGGCGTTGCAGGAAGTGTCTGCTGATCGCAAGCGTTTGGGCGCTGCGATGGCGACGCTCAAAGCGACGCCGGAAAACTTTGACAGTAAGCTTGGGCAGCTGGTGAGCAGCAACCGCGAGCTGCAGAAAGAAATTGATCGGCTCAAGGCCAAACTCGCCACTGCAGGCAGTCGTGATTTGACGTCCGAGGCTGTTGAGGTCAATGGGGTTAAAGTGTTGGCGGTAAAGATTGAGGGCGCCGATGCCAAATCTCTTCGCGACAGCATGGATCAGCTGAAAAACAAGCTGCAGTCGGGTGTTCTGTTACTGGCGGCTGTCGAAGGCGATAAAGTGGCGCTGGCCGCTGGTGTTACCAAAGACCTGACTGGTCGCTTCAAGGCAGGTGACCTAATGCGTCAGGCCGCAGCAGCGGTCGGCGGCAAGGGCGGTGGCCGACCAGATATGGCGCAGGGTGGCGGCGATCAGCCAGCGAATGTCGAAAAGGCCCTCGCGGTGGCAGCAGAGTATGTCAAGAATCTATAGGTGGGAATGTTCGCCGGTTAAACAGGAGCCTAAGCAACGTGGTTGTTATGGGCGCAAAGTTTGCGGGTAGAGCCCTTATTGTTGGAAAGCAAATCAATGAGTCTGATAGTTCAGAAGTTCGGTGGCACCTCGGTGGGTTCAGTAGAGCGCATCCAGTCTGTTGCTGAAAAAGTAGGTAAGTTTCGCGCGCAAGGGCATGACGTTGTCGTGGTTGTATCGGCCATGAGCGGTGAAACCAATCGTTTGATTGACCTTGCCAAACAGATCAGCAATAAACCGAATCCGCGTGAGATGGATGTGCTGGTCTCTACCGGTGAGCAGGTTACCATTGCGCTGCTGAGCATGGCGCTGGAAGAGCGAGGTCTAGAGGCCCGCTCGTACACCGGAGCCCAGGTAAAGATTCTAACCGACAGTGCTTTCACAAAAGCGCGGATTCGAGAAATAGACAACGACAATATTCGCACAGACCTGGCCGCTGGCCGCGTAGTGGTCGTGGCCGGGTTTCAGGGTGTCGACGAGCAAGGCAATATCACTACGCTGGGGCGTGGGGGCTCCGATACCACGGCTGTCGCCATTGCTGCCGCACTTAAAGCTGACGAATGTCAGATCTATACCGACGTGGACGGCGTATATACTACGGATCCTCGGGTGGTTGAAAACGCGCGACGTCTTGACCGTATTACCTTTGAAGAAATGCTGGAAATGGCCAGCCTGGGCTCAAAAGTTCTGCAAATTCGTGCAGTTGAGTTCGCTGGCAAGTTTAATGTGCCGCTGCGCGTACTGCACAGTTTTCAAGAGGGCCCCGGAACCCTGATCAGCCTTGAGGAACAATCGGAAATGGAAACACCTTCAATTGCAGGTATCGCCTTTAACCGCGATGAAGCGAAACTGACCGTAGTGGGGGTGCCGGATAGCCCGGGCGTCGCCTCGCAGATACTGGCGCCGATCGGTGATGCCAATATCGAGGTTGACGTGATAATACAAAACGTTGGCGATGACGGCAAAACTGATCTAACATTTACAGTACACCGCAACGATCTTGCGCGAGCCGAAGCGATACTGCGAGGAATTGCCGAGAAGATTGGTGCGGAGCAAGTGAAAGCCGACGCCAAAATTGTGAAGGTCTCTCTAGTAGGCGTGGGAATGCGGTCGCACGCTGGGATAGCCAGCAAGATGTTCAAAATCCTCGCGGCGGAAAGCATCAATATTCAAATGATCACTACCTCGGAGATCAAGATATCGGTGGTGGTTGATGAGAAGTACCTTGAGCTGGCGGTCAGGTCGCTGCACGATGGTTTCGAGCTGGATAAGGAACCTATCCAGGAGCCTTCCTGATATTCATTACAGTTGCCCCGGACGGCGTAACCCAGTTATCACGGAGAGATAACGTGGAGATATTACATGCTGATTCTCACCCGTCGTATCGGTGAAGCACTGATGGTTGGCGACGAAGTTACGGTGACCGTACTTGGTATCAAAGGCAATCAGGTACGCATAGGTGTGACGGCCCCTAAGGATGTGGCCGTCCATCGCGAGGAAGTCTACGAAAAAATCCGTAAGGAAAGCGGTTTAGATGCGCAAGCTGCTGAATAATTGAGCAATTTTGCGTTTTTCTAGCAGCTCCCCCTTTGCATATTCGCTCAGTGTGGGATGATGCCGCGCGTTTTTCGTTGCGCCGCAAGAGTGGCGCGGTGTGCGTTTATGGTGATTTCAGCCGTGCGCAAAGGCAGATTTTGACGGCTAAAACCGATTAAATCCGCCGCTAAAAAGAACGATCGACAGTACGACGATTTTGGAGAGGTGGCCGAGTGGCTGAAGGCGTGCCCCTGCTAAGGGTATATCTGGGAAACTGGATCGAGGGTTCGAATCCCTCCCTCACCGCCATATAAACAAAGAACCCGGCTTCAGCCGGGTTTTTTGTTTATCCGGCCAAGAGGCCGGGTGAGAACCCTCC
>NZ_JBFJTH010000259.1:0-3398 GCF_041625495.1 Litorivivens sp.
AAGCCTACTCGCTTTACCCCTGGGCGGTAGAGCAGGGGCGCGATGTGGAATTTATTTCCAGCTTTCTAGGCGCCGCCTTCGCCAACGGTATCAATACCAACCGGCTCTCAGGCCTGAAAACGGTAGTAGAGAATGCCGGTCTCGACTGGGCCGTTGCCAAAGGCCTGATCGGTCGCGGTGGTTGGGAGGAGCGTCTCGAAGAAAATCGCCTAGCGATGTATGAGGCCGGTCTCTGGGGCGTGCCGAGTTTCCGCTTGCTCAACGCGCAGGGTGAATCAGTGCTGGCGCTGTGGGGTCAGGATCGGCTGTGGCTGTTTGCTAGGGCAATACAGCGAGAGTTGGAGAAACGTCAGCAAGGTTAGTCTAGCGACGAATCCTAAGCTGATCACAGCCGAATGAAGGACAATACTATGGATAACCCGCTTTTGTTCACCCGCCAGGACGCAGTGGCCATCATTTCTATCAACGATGCGCCCTATAACCGCATGACTCTTGAGTTTATCGATCGGCTTGAGGAGCTGGTTAGCGAAATTGCCGCGGACGATACCCTGCGCGCTGTCGTACTAACCGGCGAAGGGCTGAACAACTTCTCTGTCGGCATGAATCTCAAGCAGCTGCCGGCAGGGGTCGAACGGGCAGGTGGGCCCGACGCACTGTTCGACCAGCGCCTGCGGGTGATTGCGGCCATCGAGAACATGGGCAAGCCCTGGGTCGTGACCTTGTTCGGGTACTGCCTTGGCGGCGGCTTGGAGATCCCGCTAGGCTGTCACTTCCGCCTGGCTGCGGCGGAGGGTGCACAGATTGGCCTTCCGGAAATGGACTTGGGCACGGTACCTGCCTGGGGCGGCAGCGCCCGACTCAGTAAGTGTGTTGGCCGAGACCACGCACTGGACATGATTCTTCGTGGCAAGAAAATTTCCGGCCCGGAGGCACTGCGAATTGGTCTGGTGCATGAGGTATGGCCACTGGCGGAACTCAAAGACCGGGCTATCAAACTGGCAGAGGAACTGGCCGCACAACCGGCTCTCGCCGTCCGAGGTGTGATGGATGTCGTGGTGGGTAGTGAAGACCGTTCATTGGAAGACCTGCTGCAGGCCGAGCGGGCGGCGGTTCATAAAACGTTCGGCACACCGGATCAGGCGGAAGGTTTTGCCGCGTTCCTGGAAAAGCGCGAACCGGTGTTCAACCAGCCGCAGTGATCGGGATTTCAGTCGATCTCATGCGTAGTAAAAAATAAAGGACAAGACTTATGCTGCTACTGCATTTTGCACCCAACTCAAGAGCCAGTCGCACACTCTGGTTGCTGGAAGAACTGGGTCTGGAATACAAACTGAACCGGATGGACTTCCACCCAAAGGATCTCAAGTCGGACCAACACCGCAAGCGTCATCCGTTGGGGCGGGTGCCGGTGCTAGAAGATGGCGATGTACGTATTTTCGAATCTGGCGCAATTGCAGAATATATTCTCGAGCGGCACGGCAGTGGCGGTTTGAAACCGGCGGTTGATGACCCGCGCTTTCCCGAATACCTGCAGTGGTTCCATTACTGCGAAGGCATGGTAATGCCGCCGGTCAATACCATCGTGGTGCATACGCTGTTGCTGCCGCCTGAGCGTCAGGACGCAACAATACGCGAACAGGCACGGCGCTTACTGGCCAAAGCCTGGCAGCCGGTCGAGCAGGCTTTGGAGGGTAGGGACTACCTGATTGGTGATTTTTCTGCGGCAGACACTATGCTGGGGCATGCGTGCATTATGTCCAAGCGCCTGGGCGTCATTAATGATGACGATTATCCGAACCTTAGTGCTTACGCCGATCGCCTGCTGGCGCGTCCAGCGTGCGCCAAGGCCTTTGCAGCGTAAACGATCCGCTCACAATAGGCAGGACGACACTGTTCCGCGTCGGTTTCGTCCTGAATCAAGTGACTTCACGGCATAGCGCCCGACTGCCTGTTGCGAGGGCGCTTATCGCAAAGAGGCTTTACTGATCAACCCAGTACACGCCACTTTCTGCTTCGCTGTCGATTGAATCGCGGTAGAACGCTTCGATTTTATCCCGCTTTAGTTTCATCGTGGGTGTTAGCAGGTCGTTCTCTACGTCCCAAGTTGTTTCCGAGATTGCGATACGATCCAGACGGGCGTGAGATTCCAATTGCTGATTCACATCGTTCAGGGTTTTCTCAAGATTGCTCTTGATTTGTTCTTTGCTCAGCCCTTGATCGTTGAGCACCACTATGGCCATGGGCGCAGGCCGCCCGGAACCCAGCACACAGACTTGCTCGATCAGGGAGTTGGTCGCCAGGCGGCTTTCAATAGGTACGGGGGCGACGTACTTGCCTTTCGCCGTTTTAAATTGCTCTTTCACGCGGCCGGTGATGCGGTAGGCACCATTTTCGTCTTTGATGCCTTTGTCACCCGTGCGGAACCAGTCGCCAATGAAGGATTCGGCGGTCGCTTCCGGATTTTTATAATACTCGTTAAAGATCGCATCACCGCGAATCAGTACTTCACCTTCGTCGGAGAGTTTCATTTCATTGCAGGCAAGCGGGGTGCCGATGGTACCCATACCCTCAACGGTGAATGGCTGGTTGGAGCAGGCAAGTCCGGACGTTTCCGTCATCCCCCAGCCCTCGGCAATATTAACGCCAATGCGGTGGAACCATTCGAGCAGAGCGGGGGATATAGGGGCCGAGCCGGAGCCAAAATTACTGCAGGAGCCAAAGCCAAGTTTGTCGCGAATGGCCGCAGCTACCGCATCGCCCCCCTCGCCCGCGAGCATTTCCTGTAGCTGCTCGTCAGGAATCTGGGCCAACACTTTCGCCTGGAATTTGGCCCAGAGTCTGGGGACTGAAATAAAATCGGTGGGCTGGCAGTGGTGCAATTCGTCTACAAAGGTTTCAAGCCCTTCGGAGAAAAAGAGTTCTACCTGCCCGTAGAGGGATGTCATGGCAACGACGGAGCGCTCTGTGATGTGAGCCAATGGCAGGTAAGACATCATACGGTGTGGCTGATCACCGCCCACCATGCGGTTCTTGGTTTCCATTGCGGCGGCGCCGAGATGGCCGTGGGTCAATACAACGCCCTTGGGTTTGCCGGTGCTGCCCGAGGTGTAAACGATCGTCGCCATGTCGTCCGCACTGGGTGTGTGATAGCTTTCTAGGGGTATTGAGGACTCCAGAATGCTCTGCCAGTCGCGCGCGCTTTTATAGTCGGCATTGGCGTCGGGAAATCTGATGACAGGAATATTGCTCAAGCTCGCTTGCGCTGCGCTGCAGTCATCGAGCTTGCCAACAAAACACAGCTTGGCTTCGCTGTGTTCAAGCACGTAGTCGATGGTTTCTGAAGAGGCGGTGGAATAAATTGGTACCGGTATGATACCAGCCAGCATCATACCGAAATC
>NZ_JBFJTH010000260.1:0-3376 GCF_041625495.1 Litorivivens sp.
CCATTGTGGATGGGACGGGATAATCAACAGGGTGAGATGAATGCCCATCCCCCGTTAATGGGGTAGAGCCGAGCCGAGCCTGGTCTAATTATGGCCGGAGATACGCGACTGCTGAGAAATTATGTTGAATCAATGAGATAAGAGTGGTGCCCAGAGGCGGAATCGAACCACCGACACGGGGATTTTCAATCCCCTGCTCTACCGACTGAGCTATCTGGGCATATCGCTGAGAAGTTCTTATGGGCTTGCTGAACTTGCGAAGGCGCGTATTAAACCTGTTCAGGTTTGCCGAGTCAAGGGGCCTTACTCACTTGGTGGTACATAACCTTCGGCTTTGTCGAAATCTTCGCCAGACAGAAACTTTTCCATCTCCGACTGCAGGTATTTGCGCGATTCCGGGTCCATCATCGACAGCTGTTTCTCATTGATCAGCATGGTTTGATGGGCCTGCCATTCGTCCCAAGCTTTTTTAGAGACATTGTCGAAGATGTCCTGTCCGCGTGCGCCAGGGAAGGGTGGGTTGGAAAGGCCATCGAGTTCTTGCTGGTATTTACGGCAGAATACTTTGCGTGTCATAGGGTCACTGTGTTGGGGTTATTTTTTGATCAGCTGCTTTAGCAACTTTTGCACTGGGGCGGCGAGGCCGACTTCCGGTGTCGAGGGGCCGTTATACCAGAGCAGCCGGTTGTCTTCCATTATCTGGGTGGGAGTCGCCTTGAGCTTGATGTGGATAGGGTGAATATCCAGATGGTAGTGGCTGAACGTATGGCGAACCACGGCTTTGGCGGTGGTTTTCCCGCTAACGCCAAAGCGTTGCAGGGCGACATCTTCCGCCGGATCTTCAACGGGAACCTCCGGAAAGCTCCACAGGCCGCCCCATATCCCACGATTGGGGCGCAGCTCTAATAGAATCTGCTGCTTGGGTGCTTCTATCATCAGCATCTGCACAGCTTTCACCGGTATCGCCTTTTTCGGCTTTTTGCCGGGGTATTCACTCTGGGTGCCGGTTTTAAAGGCCGTGCAGTCTTTGTTGAGCGGGCACTCCCCGCAGCGGGGTTTGCTGCGCGTACACACCGTGGCGCCCAAATCCATGATGGCTTGGGTATAGGCGGCGGGGCGTTTGTTCGGGGTTGTGTCCTCGCTGGCCTGCCACAGGGCATTGAGGGTGGCGGCTTCGCCGGCCCAGCCGGCAATGGCCTGGTGGCGGGCAAGTACCCGTTTTACGTTGCCGTCGAGTATTGGCGCGCGCTTGCGGTAGGCGATGGATATGATGGCGCCTGCAGTGGAGCGACCTACGCCGGGCAGTTTTTCCATGTCTTCGACGGTTTTCGGGAACTCGCCGCCTAGTTCGTCCACCACGTAGTTGGCGGCCTTGTGCAGGTTGCGGGCGCGAGCGTAGTAGCCCAACCCGGCCCAGTGGTGCAACACCTGATCTATGGGGGCTCTGGCCAGGCGCTGCACTGTGGGGAAACTTTTCATAAAATCCAGGTAGTACGGTATCACCGTGTTGACCTGGGTTTGCTGCAGCATGATTTCAGACACCCACACCCGGTAGGCAGAAATATCCTGCTGCCACGGAAGGTCCTTGCGACCATGCTTGTCGAACCAGAGTAGCAGGCGGTCTGCAAAAGAGGGCGTTACGGCTGCCATTGATAGATTGTCTTGTCCTGATGGGCGGTGTTCCGTGAAAAACCAAGCTCAGTAAACAGCGCCGTCAACTCGCTATTGTCGGTCAGATCCACTTGCACGGGGCGAGTGATGGCGAGCTTTTTCAGCATACTGTTGAGCGTTTGGCGGGCGACGCCCCGGCGACGGGTAATGGCGCGCACCTGAAGTTTTTCCAGCTGCCAGTGGTCGCCTTCGTCTGTAAGTACGCAGGCGGCGACCAGCCGGTCGTTGAAGCGTCCGCCGATGACCAGATCGCTGCCAGCGATGGCGTTTTGTAGCCATTGGGTCTGGCCTTCATAGGTTTTTTCCAGGTCTATCAGATCCTGATCGGAGGGTTTTGACACAATTTCGGCGATTACGGGCATAGTGAGTGTTTACTGATCCAGTATTTAATGGCTGTAATGGCGGCGGGGATTTTCTATAATACCGCGTTTTCACACAAGAGCAGGATAAATGGCGGAGCGTAAGGCCACAATCACCCGCAATACACTGGAAACCCAGATCACCGTCAGTGTGAATCTGGATGGTACCGGTGCAGCCAATTTTGAGACGGGGGTGCCCTTTCTCGATCACATGATGGATCAGATTGCCCGTCACGGCCTGATTGATCTGGATATCAAGGCGGTGGGTGACCTGCACATCGACGCGCACCACACGGTAGAGGATATTGGTATTACCCTCGGCCAGGCATTCACGCAGGCGGTGGGCGACAAGAAAGGTATCGTGCGCTATGGCCACTCCTATGTGCCGCTCGACGAGGCTCTGTCGCGCGTAGTAATCGACTTTTCCGGTCGACCGGGGCTTGAGTTTCACGTGCCTTTTACCCGTGCTTCGGTGGGTGGTTTTGATGTGGATCTGTTTATCGAGTTCTTTCAGGGCTTTGTGAATCACGCCAAGGTAACGCTGCACGTGGATAATCTGCGTGGCCACAATACCCATCATCAGGCGGAAACAGTATTCAAGGCCTTTGGCCGCGCTTTGCGCATGGCGTTGTCTCACGATGAGCGCATGGCAGGTATCATGCCGTCTACCAAGGGCAGTCTGTAATTTCTGCAGGCTGCGTTTACTTCTTCAGGTTTTAACAACACCAGGATAATGCGATGAGTACGCCTTCTGTTGCCGTGATCGACTATGGCATGGGCAACCTCCATTCTGTTGCGAGCGCGCTTGCAAAAGTGGGTGGCGATGTCGAGGTTCGTGTCACCAACGAACGCTCGCAGATCATCAGCGCCGATCGGGTGATTTTCCCCGGTGTGGGCGCTATTCGTGATTGCATGGGTGAGATACGGCGCCTCAAGCTGGACGATGTGGTTAATCACTGTATAGACGCGGGCAAGCCTGTGCTGGCAGTTTGTGTGGGCATGCAGGCGCTGATGACTCGCAGTGAGGAAAACGGTGGTGTGGACTGCTTTGATACCATTGCCGGGCAAGTGCGCTATTTTGGTAAAAATCATGTCGATGCCGACGGCAACAAACTGAAAGTGCCGCATATGGGCTGGAACAATGTGTTCCAGAAAAAGGCCCACCCGCTGTGGCAGGGTATTGCCGATGGCAGCCGGTTCTACTTTGTGCACAGTTATTTTGTGCAGGTGGAAGATGAAGGTCTGGTTGCAGGTGTCAGTGAATACGGCCGGCAGTTTCACTCGGTGCTGGCGCGAGACAATGTGTTTGCTGCCCAGTTTCACCCGGAAAAAAGTGGTGAGGCGGG
>NZ_JBFJTH010000261.1:0-3347 GCF_041625495.1 Litorivivens sp.
AGCGTAAGCAATTCCGGCAGCCACACCACACAGTTGCTGGTATTGGCCGCCGAACCGCTAAACGAGCCAATAGCCCACTACGGCCCCTTTGTAATGAATACGCGCGATCAAATCGAGCAAGCGCTGAACGATTTCCGCAACGGCACATTCACCGAAACCACGACTCGGTGATTCTCTACGACCTAAAACGAAACTATCCCATTTCAGGAGTTCAACAATGAATATTCTCGGCATCAACGGCAGCCTGCGGCGACAATCACTCAACCTGAGTTTGTTGAAAGCTGCTGGCGACCACCTCGATCAGGACACCGTGTTTGACATTGTGAGCTTGGCCGACCTGCCTTTTTACAACGAGGACCTCGACGGCGACAACAAACCCCAGCCCGTTGTAACCTTCAAGCAGCGCATCGAGGACGCAGACGCCCTGCTGTTTGCCACACCCGAATTTAATCACAGCGTGCCAGGCGTGCTACAAAATGCGATCGATTGGGCTTCACGCCCGGCATTCAACTCACCGCTGACACACAAGCCTACTGCAATACTCAGCGCGTCCATGAGCCCGATCGGTGGCGCCCGGGCGCAGGCTCAGCTGCGTACCGTACTCCATGGCACACTGTCGCCGGTATACCCGAGCATCGAGTTTTTACTGGGCTCAGCTCATCAGGCCTTTGACGACAGCGGTCAGCTCATCGATGAAACAGCACAAGCGCGATTACAACGCTATATCACGGGTTTTCAGGAGTGGCTGGCGCGGCAAGCTTGAGCGACGCTACAACGCCCCGTAGAATCCCCTCTTCATTGAGGGGAAAGCCGTGTTCAATAACATACTCTTCGTCTGCACAGGCAATATCTCCCGCAGCCCAGCCGCCGAATACCTGCTTAAGCATCAGCTCAACCAAGCAGGAAGAGTCGGCATTACTGTGAGCTCGGCAGGTCTCGGCGCGCTTGTCGACCACCCCGTCGAAGACAATGTCGCGGCGCTACTCAGCGCAGACGGCATCGACCCCAGCGCACACCGGGCGCGTAAAATAAGCAGTTCCATGACTAACTCTGCCGATTTGATACTTACCATGGAAAGCCATCAACTGGATGAGCTCCATCGGCGCTATCCGGAGAGCCGAGGGAAATGCTTTCTGTTGGGAAAATGGCAGAACGACCTGCCGGTACCTGACCCCTACAAACGCTCGTCCGAAGCCCATGAGATAGCTTACAAACGGGTAAAAGACGGGGTTTCTGCCTGGGCGAAAAAACTCTAACGTTTTACAGATAGCGAAAATAAAAAACCCGGCATACGCCGGGTTTTTAGTGTGTACTGCCTAGTGACGGTTGTTACACGTCCTGGGCCAGCGCCTTTTCACGCGCCAACTCACGCTCCATGAACTCCAGCCATTGCTCGGCATATTTCTGCGAACGCTCATTTTTCTTCGCTTCGCGGAAAGCCTTGCGGGCCGCGTCATAGTTCTTCAGGTTGAACTCCGCCATACCCAGCACCAACTGTGCACTATCCGGGCGTTTTACGCCGCCTTTCTGCAAGCCGTTGCGAACCGCTTCAGCAGCCTTCTCAAACTCGTCGTTATCCAGATAGATATTACCGAGTCGAGTCCAAAGCTCGCCTTTGTCCGATTTGGCTGCGGCAGCACGCATCTCAGGAATCGCTTTTTTGATTTCCTGCGCCTGACGCCAAGAGTTAGCCAGCAACTCCAGATTCTTCGAGGTCGGGTCGATCTGCTTCGCCTTGATACCCTTGTCGATCACTTTGGCCGCCTTGTATGGCACCTCGATCGACAGGAACAGGTAAGCCATATTGATCAGCTCTTTTTCCTTTTCCAGCAGGTTCTGCACGTAGGCGGTTTCCATGGCCGAGACCATGTCTTTCTCGCGCTTAAGCTCGCCGTACATTGCCGCCAGCTGCTGCCAGTAGGCTTTTTTCTGGTAGTACTTCAGCGTTTCTTCCAGAATATCGACAACTTTTCTGATGTCGTTTTTCTCGAAGTACAGGTATCGCTGCAAGCCCCACCACTGCTCTTTGGGTATCTTGCCTTTCGATTTGTAATCGTTGATCGCAATTTCGACGTGTTCCAACGATTTACGTTGATTGCCCAACTGGTAATAACCCTGACTCAGCAAGGCGTGTGCGTTTGCACCCACGGGCTCACCAAGCTCTTCTTTAAGCTTGAACCAGTTGAGCAGGGTATCCACCCCTTTCTTCCAGTCTTCTTTTACGAAGTAGAGCTGCGCAATGGTGAACTTCGTGTTCACTTCCATCGCGTAGGGAATGTCTGGTTGCTTAATAACTTCTTCGTAAGCACCCAAAGCCCGGTTATAGTCTTCTTGGGTAAAGTAGATAAAGGCGTATAGATTAAACAGGTTGGCCAGCTCATAGCTGTTCAACGCGCCGCGGCCTTCCTTGTCACGCAATTCGTTCAACTTGCCTAGCGCTTCGTTGTACTTCTTCTCTTCCGCCAACAATTGCGCTTCATTGAGCTTTTCAAACACTTTGGCACGGATCGCCGGCGTTCGCCGGGTTGCCTGCTTCTTCTTGTCCTGCGCCTGAACTTTGCCCAGTGCGGTTTCACCCAGCACCGGCTCAACCGTGGTCGTGACCAGGGGCACCGCAAAATTGACGGCAACCCCCAGCGCGGCCGCTGTCAGCCAGCGACCGACTGACTGAACACGGCTACAAGGTTTGCTCTGTATCATGCTGTCAGTCTTCATTTATCCAACTCGTAGGTAAAGCGGTTTTGGATACCGGGAACTTCGATCGGATCCCCGTCCACAACCCGCGGCTTGTATTTGAACTTCTCCGCAGCTTTCACAGACGCACGTTCAAAATAGCCCGGCGGTGAACAGTCAACCGGTGTAATGTCGCGCGTGGTACCTGATTTGGTCACCGTATACTCAACCGTACAGTAGCCTTCCACACCGCGACTCTGTGCACGACGAGGATAGATCGGGGCCACTTTAACGATAGGCAGATACTCACCATCTGATGCCGACAGACCGCCCTGCGCGTTGGTCAGGGAGAGCTGCTGTGTTGGCGCCATATTGACGACCTCCACATCAGGGTTGATATCTTCCATCTCCGGTTGTTCCATATCCGGCGGCGGCTGTTCAGGCTCCGGCGGCTTATCCGGCTTGCGATCGATATTGGTTTCAATATCGCGATCCGGCATATCTATGTCGGCGATGCGGGTGGCTGGCTTGTCGTCCAGGCTCTTGTCGGCTGTTTCGATCAGTGTCGGCATCAGCACAAACAGAGCAGCGGTTACGACAAAGCCAAGCGCAGCGCCTATGAGTAGTCTGAGTCTATTCATAAGCCTTTAGTCATCTTCAGTGGCCAGTGATAC
>NZ_JBFJTH010000262.1:0-3338 GCF_041625495.1 Litorivivens sp.
AGAAAGTCGATTTAATTGGGAATACCTGGGTTTTCTCCATCGAAGCCCATTTGTGGATCGCGACGTCACCCAGTGCAGCCATTTCAATGAGCATCTCCAGCATGTCGCGAACGCTGCGATAGCGAATGATGACAACGCTGTCCCAGTCACCCCACGCGCCCTCAATTATAAATTTTCCTGTGACCGGGCCGACCAGTATGGGGTGGCTGCCGCGCTTTAGCAGCAAAGGCGCAATTTTTTCTGTATAGCGGGCATCGGCGGCTAATGGATCAGGGTCGTTCGCCCAGGGCGATTCCGGTGGGTAAGCCGCCACGTCCCGGAAATCCATCAAATTGACCATCAGAAACTCGCCACCTTGATCAGAAGCAGCGAGATCACGCATATACTTGATTGGGGCAGAGGGGTCGGCCCCTTGGGTTTGGCTGGCAGCTTTGAACTCTTCGATGTAGCTTTCCAGTTCCTGCTCGGTAACGGGTGAGGAAAAACCGCCGTACCATGTCAGGAATAACCCATAAGTGATTGCCAAGACTGCATAAAAAATTTTCACGAACAGAGACCTCTTATTATGCCAAGCCAGCGCAGGCGAGGAGCTTGACGCATTTCCAAACATAATGGCATTATGAGTGCCAATATACAAGTCGCCCTGGACGGTGGATTCATGAAGAATAAGCTTGCCGTAGTGTTGATCGGATTGGCGGGATTAGGTGCTCTCGCCTGGTTTAATCGCATTGACCTTCTACTGATGGTTGTGAAATTTCAGTCTCAACGCGAATTTGAGGTTGCCCCACATCGTGAGATTATCTGGCCAGAGGGGCCAGAAGAAGCTGCGGCAAACGCTGATGCCCGCCCTCCGAATGTGGTGCTGATCGTTGCTGATGATTTGGGTTATAACGATATCTCCACGTTTGGCGGCGGAGTGGCTGGGGGGCGCGTGCAAACCCCAAGCATTGATCGGCTTGCTGCTGAAGGCGCGGTATTTAGCCAATCCTATGCCGGCAGCGCTACCTGTGCACCGTCTCGGGCAATGATTATGACCGGGCGTTATCCGACCCGGACCGGCTTTGAATTCACACCGACACCCAGTGGCATGGCGCCGATGGCGGCAAAAATCGCTGACTCACTGGATAGCGGCTTGCCGCCCACTCGCTTCAACAGGGAAGCGGCCGAAGCGGCCTTGCCCTATGAACTTCAGGGGCTTCCTTCAGAAGAGGTGACCATTGCCGAAGTATTGAAGGCGAGGGGCTATCAAACGGGCCATATTGGTAAGTGGCATCTAGGCCGAAGTGCTGGTTCTTTGCCTGGTGATCAGGGTTTTGATGACAGTCTGTTGATGGCCAGTGGACTTTTCTTGCCGGAAGACGACCCAGACGTGGTGAATGCCAAACTGCCGTTTGATCCCATCGATCAATTCCTATGGGCGCGGATGGATTATGCGGCGTCTTTCAATACCGGTGATGTAGACCGCTTTCGACCGAAAGGTTACCTGACCGACTACTGGACAGAAGAGTCGGTCAAATTTATCCGCGCCAATCGAAACCGCCCCTTCTTCCTCTATCTGGCGCACTGGGCAACGCATACACCCTTGCAAGCGACGCGTGAAGACTACGAGGCAGTAGGTGACATAAAGCCGCATCGCTTGCGTGTCTATGCCGCGATGGTTCGTGCGTTGGATCGCAGTGTCGCGCGTATCACGGAGGCGCTCGAAGCCGAAGGGCTGGCGGATAACACAATTGTTGTTCTCACCAGTGATAATGGCGGTGCAGGCTATCTTGGGCTGCCTGAGGTGAATGCACCTTATCGTGGTTGGAAACTAACCGCATTCGAAGGCGGTATTCGAGCGCCCTTATTTATAAAGTGGCCGCGGAGGATTCCCAAAGGTTCAGTGGTGGAAACGCCCGCGGCCCATATTGACTTGATGCCAACCGTTGCGAATGCCGTGGGCGCGAGCACGCCAGAGGGTGTCGAACTTGATGGGATAGATTTGCTTCCGCTGGCTACAGGGCAAGCTGACGATGATCAAGTGCGCACACTATTCTGGCAAAGTGGCTATTACCGAATCGTTCGTCATGGTGATTGGAAACTGCAGGTGTCTGAACGTCCAAATAAACAGTGGCTGTACAACCTGGCCGAAGACCCGACAGAACAACGTAATCTGGCGCAGCAACGCCCAGACAAAGTCAGGGAGCTGATCGCATTGCTGGATCAGCATAAAGACAACGGTAGGGCGCCTCTGTACCCTTACGTGGTAGAGATGCCGGTCGCGATAGATAAAACATTGGCCGAAAAGTTCGAGCCTGGCGATGAGTATATCTATTGGCCCAATTAATTAGTGACGTGTTACGGTGCCGAACGTGGGAATTAACGACTTAAACAGATAAGCGAATACCATGAGCCAACAGTTTTCCAATCAGGGCGGTGCCGCAAACTCAGACCCCAACGCGCTGGTGCGCTGGCTGACGTCCACCATGATGACGCGGCTTTTTACGCCGGAAAAGATGGAGGCCCGTCGCGCCAGGGCCGAGGCGCGAAGGAAGAAAGCCGGTGAGCCGCATCGAGTGCGTTACTTTCATCAGGTCGATGATGGCTATAGCCATCTTGCCGCTCAGATTCTGCCATTGCTGGTAGAACGCTACGACATTGAGCTCGACTGCCATCTGGTACATGGCCCGGCGGGGCACAACCTGCCGGAACCTGATTTGCTATTGCGCTTATCACGGTACGACGCATACCACGTGGCGCCGGAATACGGACTGGAATTCCCTAAACACGAGCAACCTCTAGCGGACGGTTTGCGTGCCAAAGCCAGTGCCATTCTAGCCGCACAGAATCCTAACGCGTTTATTGAGCGTGCCGCAGTCGTCGGTCGGGCCTTGTGGGCGGGTGATGCCGAGAAGCTGGAACAACTGGCGGCGGAGTATGGCAGTGCATCGGATAGCGAAACCGAACAGGCCCTCGACCGCGGAACGGCGCTGCGAACCGAACTCAAACACTACTCCGGCGCCATGTTTCACTATGGGGATGAGTGGTACTGGGGCGTAGACCGCCTTTACCACTTGGAGAAACGTCTGGCGGAACTGGGTGCCGATCGTACTCCCGGTGCGCCCTTGCTGATTGATCGGCCTTCATTGAATGCGGGCGGCCTCAAAGATAATGGCAGCCTGACACTGGAAGTCTATCCTTCCCTGCGTAGCCCCTATACGGCAATCTCTTTCGACCGCGCAGTTCAGTTAGCGCGCGATACGGGCGTCAACTTATCGGTGCGGCCGGTATTACCCATGGTGATGCGCGGTGTACCGGCTACCCGCGAGAAGGGCATGTACATCTTTATGGACGCGGGG
>NZ_JBFJTH010000263.1:0-3286 GCF_041625495.1 Litorivivens sp.
CTAGTGGTGACAGCAACACCGGCAACGGTGATGGTGTGATTAACGACCTGCTGGGCAGTGGTTCCGAAACGGGCAGCGATGGCGGTGCCAGTGATGGCTCCGGCTCTGGCCTAGGCGGTCTTGTTGATGCCGTAGACACCACCCTCGACCCAATTACCGATCCCGTTGATGCGGTGCTGGCCCCAGTCGTTGAAGCCCTCGAGCCGGTCACTGAACCGGTCGTGGATGGTCTGTCGCCGGTGATTGCGCCGGCGGACGGCGTTGTTGGCGATACTACGGGTGGCAGTCTCAGCGATGCGCTGACCACCAGCGGTGATGGTGATACCAGCAATGGCGACGGCGTGATTAATGATTTGCTGGGCAGCGGTAGCAGCGATGCGGGCACCGATGGCGGCAGCAGTGATGGCTCAGGCCTGGGTGGTCTTGTTGATGTGATCGACACCACGCTGGACCCAATTACCGATCCCGTTGATAACCTTCTTGAGCCAATTGTCGAAGGCCTGGAGCCAGCTACGGGTCCCTTGCTGACTGTACTCGATCCGGTTATTTCACCGCTTGACGGTGTGGTTGGTGATATCACCGGCGGCAGTCTTGAAGATGCGCTTGGCAGTGACGGTGGCGGTGTAATCGCAGATCTGCTCGGCAGCAATATTTCTGATGCGCCGCTGCCCGGTTTGGGTGGCGAAGGCTTTTACGGTTCAAACGGCCGTGATCAAATGGCGCTGCAGCGTGTTGACGAACAAGCCTCGGCTGCCGAGCGTTGCAGTGACGGCGACGCCGATACCGTTTGTGATAGCGATGATCTTTGCCCAATGTCCAAGCCGGGCAGCAAAGTATTGGCGAATGGCTGTGACTTGCTGACCACTGCCCACCTGGAATTGGAGGGTGTTCGCTTTGACACGAACAGCGCAGAATTGACGCCAGAGGGTAAGGTTATTCTCAAGCGTGCGTTGGTATTACTTAACGCGCAGTCTGACGGTCGGATTATTATTGCCGGCCACGCTGATACCAGAGGAAGCGATCCATACAACGAAAAACTCTCGCTGAATAGAGCGCGCGCTGTTGCCAATTACCTTGCGGAAAATGGGATCTCTGTCGACCGCATGGAAGTAAAAGCCTACGGTGAGTCCGACCCGGTCGCTGCGGAAGATAGTGAAGCGGGCAGTGAGCGCAACCGGCGAGCGGTCTTGATTGTTGCACCGCAGGCTCAGCGCAATGCGATGACACGCTAGGTGTCATCGCAATAGCTCGCAGACTTTTAAAAATTATCTTAGGGGAATACGCGTAATGGCAATCGATTTACCTCCGGTACTGCCGCCAGTTCTGGCGGACGAGGCTTCCTATTATGAATTGAAGCGCGGGGTGTCGAACACATTAGGCATTCAAGGGAATATCGCGGGCACAACGATTCGTGTCTACGGCAATCAAAAACTCGATGCCGAAGCGGTTCGTGCAATGATTGCCGAGGCCGCTGTGCCCTCTGAATTTATCAAGCAATTAACGCGCGCCTATTACGATGACGGTAACATTCTGACGCGCGTGCTGTATTTTAGAGAGGGAACAACTGTCTCTGTTTTTATCAGCGAGTATGAGTTAGCTGGTGTTGAGGGCAGTGAAAGCATTACACCGTATTTTGTCGGTTTGCGCGGCGACTCTGATCTGACCTTGGGAGAGTTTTACAACGCGCGTGAGCTCGCCAATATTCGTTCGGAGCGCTCGGGAGTAAATTACCGAACGCACTTTGAAGTGCTCGACGGCAATCAGGCAACGCTGGTGCTGGAGCCTGAGCCGGTTGCCGACCACGACGCCACTGATATCTTTCTCGAGCTGAATAATCGGGGTAGTCGGTTTGCTGGCCGTTACTACGGGATTGCCGGGTTGCAACACAACTTCGCGTCGGGAACGCAGGCCACACTGGCGTACCAGCACGCTTTTTCTGATTTGGGTGGCTCCCGCCTGGGCAGCGACCTCGACCAGCTGAAATTTTCACTGGACCATCCTTTTACGTTTGGCCTGTATGGCATAGAACTGGCCCACGTTGAGTACAAAAGTACCGTGGAGTCTGTGCAAACTACCCAGGGCAGCTGCACATTACTGATTCTGGGTTGCACGCCCGCAAGCAGCCAAACCACTGAACGCGGCGCCGACGGCGAAGTCAGCGAAATGGCCCTTACCGGCAAGCAGTACCTGTACAGCACGCCACTGGCGGGTATCAGTCTGTCGCAGCGATTAGAACATGTGGACACCAAGGTAGAAGCAGACGGGCTTTCTGACCCGTTACTGGATGAAACCTATCAGGTGGCTGAGCTGGGCGTTGATTATGTACGTCGTCCGGTTCCTGTAAGTGGCGACTCATCCCTGCAGGCCGGTTTGAAAGTGCGCTATGGCCTCGGCGGCGACGGTGGTACCTTGGACCGCTATGACGAGTTCCGGGCGCAGAACCCATCGAGCTCAGTACCGGATGTAGTACCAGCGGCGCGCAGCGCAGATTTTCTCACCTTTCACCCGAGCGTGGATTACCATTGGCGGTATGCACCGCAGTGGGTTGCGAGTGCCAGCTTTAAGGGGCAATTTGCCAGCGAGCAGTTACCCCAGCAGCAGCAGTATGTGCTCGGTGGCATGTATTCCTTAAGTGCCTATTTACCGGGTGCATTGATTGGTGATGAGGGTTATCTGCTGCGCCTGAACGTTACCACGCGTCGCAACTGGTGGGGGTTTGACTGGCGGCCGTCGGTGTTTATTGAACACGGCGCGGCCTGGTTCAACGAAACGTCCAGTGATCTGGGTGACAGTCAGTCAGCATCCGATATCGGCATCCGCCTGGCCACAGAGTTTGGCGACGGGCTGTCAATGGATATCGTGGCGGCGACCCCGCTGAGCAAGGATGTCAGTGATGAAGACCGGCTGGAAGATGCCGAAGCGGATTTCTTCTGGCGTCTGCGAAAAGTCTTCTAGGTGTTTTCCAGCGCGCGGCGGAAGTGGACCGCATAACAGTCTTGCGACTGAATGGCGGGGCGCTGTCCCTTTGGCGACAAGATAACGCCTGCGAGTGTGCTTAACGCCAATACTCCAGCCATTAGCCAGACGGGATTTAGCTCTGTCAGGTAGATCATGGTTACGCCCCCAATAATGTTGTCATTGGGGGCTAGACTAGCCCTCTCCCGCGATTCCCAATACTCGCAAATACCCGTAACTGCACGTGGTGTGTACTTACTCTCCTGGTGGGGATTCCCGTCTTCGCTGAGCCCTACCGTTATCCACGAGCCTGATCGCTACCTCGCGTTGC
>NZ_JBFJTH010000264.1:0-3263 GCF_041625495.1 Litorivivens sp.
AGAACTTAAGTTTTGCGGTTCACTCGCCAACACAGTGCTGCGCTTCTACGGCCATCCGCTACGCTTTTCACGAAAGCACTATTTTCTGTTTGCCGGTGGCTCCAACATTGCCGGTACCATTGGCTTTATTAACGCAGCCTTTGAATTGCGGCAGCAAATCGAATTGGGGCAGTGCCCCATGCCCGCAAAAATTGTTGTGCCGGTTGGCTCGGCGGCCACACTGGCAGGATTGACGATTGGTGCGGCGCTTGCGGGGCTTAACACTGAAGTAGTGGGTGTTCGTGTTGCGCCCTCGCATCTGGGCGTAATTCCTACCTGTACAGTAGGCACAGTTCATCAACTGATGAAGCGTACCTGCAAGCAGCTGGAACGTTGCGGCCTTTTGTTGCCGGCGATAGAGGCACCCATACTGATCGACAGCTATTACGGCGAGGGGTACGGGGTGCGTAGTGAAGCTGGTGACAAAGCCACCGCAAGCTTTGCTGCTTGCGGTATCATGCTGGATCAAACCTATACCGCTAAAGCCGCTGCTGCGTATCTGGACTCGCTAGAGGCGTCCGCTGAAGTGCAGTTGTATTGGCACACCTACAATTCACGCCCTGTTCCTAGCTAGCTTAGACGTTAAACTCGGGTGTCTTGCACTTTGCTAAACAACGAGCAAAGACAAACCCTATTCGCCTTTCTTCTACTGCTCACTCACCACGTATTTTAAAATCTCAACCACCTGATCCGTTGTCGTTGCCCAGGCCATTGCGGCGGCGTCTACTTCCTTGAGTGGGTGGATGATGTCTTCACTATGTAGCGTGATATAGGGCTTGCCAAGTGCAGCGCAGTTACCGGCATCGAAGGCAGCATTCCATTGTTTGTATTTGTCGCCAAAGCGAATGATCGCCACGTCACACTGCCCGATCAGGGTCTTTGTGCGAATGGCATTTACCTTGGCTGATTTGTGGTCGCGCCAAAAGCCTTTGTCTTCGTGGCCGAGCACATCGCCGGCAGCATCGCTGGATTCGTGGTCAGTGTTGGCAGAGGTGAAGGTAATGGCCAGATTCTGCGCCCGGCAGCCTTGAATAATCTGGTCGCGCCAGTCGGTGTGGATTTCTCCGGAAAGGTACACTTTAAAGGTCACGGGGCTGTTGTCTCCTCGCATTGTTGGTGGGGAAGAATAGGGCGGTGATTTTACCTTAATTGATTAAGTTAATGGGGCATCTCTCGGTGGTGGCGTTAGGAAAGTGAGGCTAGTGCATTGAGTCGAGGTGCGCTAATTGGTTGATTTGCACCATGTCGCGCGACACGATACAATTAGGCCTGTCAACCAGGGAGTAGGTTGAGTGATCAAAAGCATCAAACACAAAGGAATGAAAGCGTTCTTCGAAAGAGGAATCACCAAGGGGATTCGCGCTGATCATGTAGAACGCTTGCGCGACCGTTTGACGGTTCTTGATGCGGCGACCTGCCTAGATGATATTGCTGCAGGTAATTGGGGGCTGCATCCGCTAACAGGGAAATTGAAAGGTCAGCATGCCATCAAGGTATCGGGAAACTGGCGGCTGTTCTTCGAATTTCGGGACGGGAATGTTTATCTTCTGGACTACGATGACTATCACTGATCGGAGCGCACACCATGCCTATGCATAAACCCGCACACCCAGGTCGAATCCTCCGCCAGCGCCTGATTGAGGATGAAGACGGCCAGAAGCTCGGTAGTATCGCCACTGTGGCTGAACAGCTGGGTTGCCACCGCAACACACTCAATCGAGTGATCAATGGCAGCGCATCTCTAACACCCGATATGGCGCTGGCGCTGGAACTCATTGGTGCGGGCAAAGCTGAATTTTGGCTGTCGATGCAGGCCAGTTATGATCTGTTTCAGCTGCGTCAGGCGCGCAGTGCTGCGTAGTCAGTAGAGCATCTGGCGGATGTATTGGAGTTGATCGGATTCATTCTTCCACCTCACTTTTTTCCTTTGGCCTTTGTTGAAAAGTTTATTCTTGCTTCAAGGTATTGATGGCGGTCTGACGAGAGGGCGCTCTTCGCTTCTACGCCGCAAGCCGCCTATACTCACGCATTCGCACAAATAATGATAAAGCCCGCTATGACAGACAGTTCTTCCAATATTCAGTGGTATTCAGATTCAAACCGGCGTGTGGCCTACCGGCAATGGCTGGTGCCCGCGCCCAGCCTGGTAATTCATATTGTGCATGGGATGTCAGAGCACTCAGGTTGTTACGATGATGTGGCGCGGCTTCTTAATGCGGAGGGTTTCAGTGTATACGCCCATGATCATTGTTGTCATGGGGAGAATGTGCCGACTGAGGAGCTTGGCGTAGTGAGTGAGTCCCAGAACTGGGACTATATCCTCAAGGACATGCTCTCCCTTAATACGCTGATGAGGGAGGCCAATCCCGGAACGCCCTTAGCCATTCTCGGGCACAGTATGGGCTCGTTTATTACCCAGCGCTTTGCTCAGGCGTACCCTGAGCGTGCAGACTTTCTGTTGTTGGAAGGCAGTGCATTCCAGGCACGCTGGCTGACCTTTGCTGCGCGATGGATTGCGGCTTTTGAATGTGTACGGCAAGGCCCAAAGGGTCAAAGCCCTGTAATACATGCGCTAACCTTCGGTGCCTTTAGTCGCGCCATAAAGAACGCTCGCACGGCCTTTGACTGGGTGAGTAGAGAAACCGCCTTCGTAGACGCCTACGTGAACGACCCGCGCTGTGGCATGCAGGTCTCCAATGCCTTTTGGCGCGACATGTTTCGTTTTCTGAATACCTTATACAGCCAGCAATCTTTGAAGCAGTTTCGCCCTGATATTCCCGTTTATGTGTTTTCCGGAGATCGGGACCCCGTGGGCGATAACGGTAAAGGCGTTGAAAAGCTGGCCGCGTGGCTCAAAGCTCACCTAAGCAATGTGACGCTAAAGCTTTACCCACAAGCGCGGCATGATGTACTTCATGAGATCAATCAGAGCGAAGTGATCGCCGATCTTATTAGTTGGTTGAGGCATCAGAAAGGGGAGGGTTGAAATTAAACCAGTCCCTTTTCTGGCTCCTTCTATTGCTCGGTGGTGGGGCAGGGAGAATCCCCTTGGAGCCGCCGAGCACTGCAGCAGTTGGCGGAAACGAGCGAGCGGGTGTCCGAGGGCGACAGGCCGAGTTTCCGCTCGCGCCGCCGACTGCGAAGCGCACAGGGAATCGCTTGGCGCACAGCGCTAAGCGACTGCGGAACGGGGTGCCCTTTCTCTTTGCTTACTTTCTCTTTCG
>NZ_JBFJTH010000265.1:0-3159 GCF_041625495.1 Litorivivens sp.
CCGCCCGACCAGCTCAGCGCCAGCTTTTTCACCAGCATGCCACTGTCGATATGATTGAGAATTTCCTTCGACGTAAGCTCCTGATTTTTACAGCGTATAACCGCCGCTTCGTCAGCAGAGTCAATCAGCTCGCATTCGCCGCCCAGTTCAAAACCGCTGGGTGGCGCAACTTTCAGCCACTCGGTCATGGTGTGATAAGCGGTATTTTTGGCTGCTAACGGAATCACCGGCATTGAACCAAGCGATTCCCGCAGCAACACGATCATCTCTTCGGCCCGGTTATGGCTGCCACAGTCCACCACCAACCACCCATTCTTGGGGTCGATGTAGGCGAACTGCCTGCGTGACTTCACGAAGGCCCGGGGCAACATATCAAATACCAGTTCTTCTTTTATATCCAGGCGCTCTTTGCGACTGGGCACACGATCCTCATCTTCGCGAATCGTCAGCACCTTTTCCTCCAAGGCGTCCTTGATCACTGAAGCCGGCAATACTTTATCCTGCCGCTGGCTGCACACCATGATGCAACCGTTATTGGTGTGCACCAACTCACTGCCCTGCTGACCCAACGGCTTTACCCAACCCAGCGTCGACATATCCTGGCCGCCGCACGGTTTAAAAGCATGCTCATGGAGTTTCTCCTCCACCTGCTCCGGCGATAGAGTAAAGGGCTTGGTGAAGCGATAGATCAGTAGATTTTTAAACCACATAAACGAAAAACCATTGTATTAGAGAAAGGAAAGCGAAGGACGGCATTGTAGACGCTACCGCCATCGCTGTTCAGACTTGACTGCACGAAACTGGCAATGACTGCACAAAATGCCCCCAGCGAGTGCGGGGGCATGCGCGCTGCTAGCCAGCGATGAGACGCGGCTATTCCAGACCCATCATGGCCTGGTATTCGGTGAACTCTTCCACGCCGGCCAGCCCCCATTCGCGACCGATACCGGATTGTTTGAAACCACCAAAAGGTGCCTGTATATCCGCCCCCGCGCCATTGAGATGCACCTGCCCTGCGCGCAGCTGGCGTCCGACCGCTTGCGCGCGCTCGACACTCCCGGCATACACATAGCCCGACAATCCATAGACTGTATCGTTGGCAATCTTTATCGCCTCGGCTTCGTCGCTATAGGGTATCAGTGTTAGCACCGGGCCAAAGATTTCCTCGCGCGCAATACGGCTGTCGTTAGAATCTACCGAAAAGATCGTAGGCTTAACGAAATAACCAGCCTCGCAACCATCAGGGCGACCCTCACCACCCACCAGAAGTTTAGCGCCGTCGGCAATACCCACGCCGATAAGCTTCTGAACTCGCTCAAACTGGCGGCCGTTCGCTACCGGCCCGGTGGTGGTGCTCGCATCCTGCGGATCACCTACGGTCAAATCGTCCAGCGCCGCTACCGCCAGTGCCTCGACTTCTGCCAGACGCGATGCAGGCACCAGCATCCGAGACGGTGCATTGCAGCTTTGGCCGCTGTTATTCATCAGGTGCAGAACGCCTTTTTTCACTGCCTCTTCAAATGGGGCGTCCTCGAGCAGGATATTGGGCGATTTGCCCCCCAACTCCAGGGATACCCGTTTAATACCGTCCGCCGCACAGCGGGCGACCGACGCGCCCGCCGCCGTAGACCCCGTCAGCGACACCAGATCCACCAGAGGGTGAGACGACATATGCGGCCCCACCTCCGGACCACTGGCCCAGATCAGGTTAAACACGCCGGCCGGCAAACCAGCCGCGTCCATAATTTCGGCGATAATCTGCGCCGAAAGCGCTGCATATTCAGACGGTTTAAGCACCACGGTACAGCCCGAGAGGAAGGCCGGCGCCAGCTTGCAGGCAATCTGATTAAGCGGCCAGTTCCAGGGCGTAATCAGCGCACATACGCCGGCCGGTTCGCGGGAAATCAAAGTACTGCCTTTGCGGGTCTGCCATTCAATCTGATCTGCCAGTGCAATAGCTGTTTTGAAATGCCCAAGACCCAACGGCACGTGAGCACTATTAGCCAAGCTCTGGGGGGCACCCATCTCTGAGCTTACCGCCAGTGCCAGATCGCCCATCCGCTTTTCGTATTCGCTTACCACAGCACTCAGCAGATCAACTCGCTCTTGCAGTGATGTGCGACTAAATGAACTAAATGCCTTGCTTGCTGCACTGACGGCGCTGTCTACGTCGGCTATGCCGCCAAACTGAAGCTGGCCGATGACAGCTTCCGTGGCCGGATTAACAATATCGTGTCTGGCGCCGGGCTGGAGCGATTCAACCCACTGGCCATCAATGTAATGCTGACTGATTTTCTTCACACGGTGCTCCTATTGCTGGTATGCCTGGTGCAGGTTTATTGTTATGTCAAAGAGTGGTGCCGCATGCGTTTGGCCGATGACCGCAGCCACCCGTTCAACTTCTAAGCAACCAACAATAGCAGACATCCCCGAGGCATCCCATTACCCTTTCCCCGCCAAACACTACCCATAAAACTCACCGGACACCTGGCACGTTTGATGGGTAATTTTCTGGGAAACCAAGACCTGAAGTCTGGGCCAAAGTGCGCTAACCTTGAGGGCTATTTAATGAACACCCGGGGATACCCATGTCACAACTGAAACTTGTCAAAGGCCTGCTGGTCGTCTTACTGATATTGACAGGAACGGCAGCGCAAGCGCAGATCACTACCCGCATCCAAGGTTCCGATATTGGCCTTGGGGCCGAAATCGGCTATCGCTGGGAGGAGCCCTGGGGCATCCGCGCCGGTTACTTGGTAGGCGATTTTGATGTCGAATTTGATGCACAAGACAACAACGGGGTAGAGGGCGACGAACTACAGTACGACAGTGATATCGACCTCAAAAATGCCTACTTCCTGGCAGACTGGCACCCCTGGAATGGAATATTCCGCGTCTCCGGCGGCACCTTTTTCAATAACAGTGGCGCAACCGTCATCACCAGCTGTAACGCCACCTTCATCATTCAGCAGTTCGCCACCTGCGAATTCGGTAACAGCGTCTACTCACCCGCCATCCTCGGTGAGGTAACCACGAAAGTCGATTTCGAGGAAATTGCCCCCTATTTCGGCTTAGGCTGGGGGCATCGCGCTACATCCGGATTTGCGGTCAATGCCGATATCGGTGTTATCTATGTGGGACCAGCCAGCGTCGACATGC
>NZ_JBFJTH010000266.1:0-3040 GCF_041625495.1 Litorivivens sp.
CGGGTTTGCTCATGCACTCTTCCAATGGGGGGGATTGCCGATTCAGACACGGATTTCGCGTCCGGCGCAAAAGGCGGGTATTATAGCGGCTTTCAACACCAATCAACACAGGCGGTAAAATGATTATTCTTCAAACAAATCATGGTGATATCAAAATCGAGCTGGACTTTGAAAAGGCACCGAAAACAGCAGCCAATTTCCAGCAATATGTTGAGGATGGCTTTTACGACGGCACCATTTTTCACCGCGTCATTGACGGTTTTATGGTCCAGGGCGGCGGCTTTACCCCCGGCATGCAGCAAAAGGCAACTCGCGACCCGATTGAATGCGAAGCTGACAACGGCCTGAAAAATGAGCTGGGCACGCTGGCGATGGCTCGCACCATGGACCCCCATTCAGCGTCTTCACAGTTCTTCATCAACGTAAAGAACAATGAATTTCTGAACCACAGCAGTAAAACCTCCCAAGGCTGGGGCTATGCAGTGTTCGGCAAGGTTGTCGAAGGCATGGATACCGTCAACGCGATCAAAGGCGTCGCCACCACTATGGCCGCCGGTCACCAGGATGTGCCAGCACAAGACGTGATCATCGAGAAAGCCTACGTCGCCGAGTAAGCAATGACCGTACTGTTCATCTCAGATCTGCATCTGGATGAAAAACGCCCGGACATATTCCGGGCGTTTTTACATTTTCTGGAGCAGGACGCATGCCGCGCAGATAGCCTTTATGTACTGGGCGACCTATTTGAAGCCTGGGTGGGCGATGATGACGATTCGAACATTGCCTTACAAAGTGTTGCCGCCTTCAGGCAGCTGAGCGATTCCGGCACAGAACTGTTTTTTATGCACGGCAACCGGGACTTTCTATTGGGTCAGGATTTCGCCAACCAAACCGGCGGCACCCTGCTCGACGACCCCTGCACTATCGATCTGTTTGGTATTCCAACCCTGCTGATGCACGGTGACAGCCTCTGTACGGCGGATACTGAATACCAGCAACTTCGGCAGCAATTGCGCTCTTCACAGTGGCAGCAGCAACTACTGGCTCAACCGCTGGCGGCGCGGCGCGAGCTGGCTCAGCAATTACGTATGGCGAGCTCTGAGGCTACCGGCAACAAGGCCGAAGATATTATGGATGTCACGCCGGACGAAGTGGTCAAGGTCCTGCAAGACCACGATTGCACCCGCCTGATCCACGGGCATACCCACCGGCCGGCACGCCATCAATTGACCGTCGCAGGCAAACCCGCCGAGCGGATTGTTCTTGGCGATTGGGATACAAATCTTTGGTATCTACACGCAAGCGCCGACGGTATCGATCTGCAGCAGCGCGCTATCGCCCTATAAAACCCAAAGGCTAACCGCCCCATCCAGGGGCATTTTGATCGACTCTCCGTAATGCACCCCTCCACCTTTTAGCACCAACTGCGCGCACAAAGAAAACCAACACATTGCCCGATTTAGCGCACAACAACCCTATCTACTTGTTTTAATTATATTATTTAACCTTGGCACACTCATTGCTGTACGTGATAGCAAAACCAGCTGGCATTTTGCCCGGGCACCAGGACTGCAGCCGACGGCCCATTTAACCAGCACCAAGGAGATCGTTATGTCGCTCAGGTACAAACAGTGGTTCAAGTCGATAGCAGCAAGCGTGCTGCTCGGCAGCACCTCTTTCAGCCAGGCTGCAGAGCCCGAAAAAGAGGAACTGAAGTTCGGTTTCATAAAACTCACCGATATGGCACCGCTAGCCATTGCCTATGAAAAGGGCTTCTTCGAAGACGAAGGGCTCTACGTAACACTCGAAGCACAGGCCAACTGGAAAGTATTGCTCGACCGCGTTATCGACGGTCAGCTAGACGGCGCCCATATGCTCGCCGGACAACCGCTGGGCGCCACCATAGGCTTTGGCACCCAAGCCCATATCATCACCGCTTTCAGTATGGATTTGAACGGCAACGGCATCACCGTATCCAACGATATCTGGGAGCAAATGAAGCCTCATATCCCGAAACAGGCCGACGGCAAACCGGTGCACCCGATCAAGGCAGACTACCTCAAACCGGTCGTGGATAAATACAAGGCCGACGGCAAGCCCTTCAAAATGGGAATGGTATTCCCAGTTTCCACCCACAACTATGAACTGCGCTACTGGCTGGCAGCCGGCGGCATTCACCCGGGCTACTACGCCCCCAAAAAAGGTGATACCAGTGGCATGATCAATGCCGACGCGCAACTGTCTGTGACCCCGCCTCCGCAAATGCCGTCCACCATGGAAGCCGGCACTATTTACGGTTACTGCGTGGGTGAACCCTGGAACCAGCAAGCCGTATTCAAAGGTATCGGCGTTCCGGTAATCACCGATTACGAAATCTGGAAAGACAACCCCGAGAAGGTGTTCGGTGTTAGCAAGGACTGGGCTGACAAATATCCACAAACCCATATTGCCGTTGTGAAAGCCATGATCCGCGCCGCTAAATGGCTGGATGCCAACAACAACGCCAACCGTCCAGAAGCCGTGAAAATCCTGTCAAAACCCTACTATGTTGGGGCAGACGAAGAGGTTATCGCCAATTCCATGACGGGCACCTTCGAGTACGAAAAAGGCGACAAACGTCCGGTTCCAGATTTCAACGTTTTCTTTCGCTACAACGCGACCTACCCCTACTACTCCGACGCCATCTGGTATCTCACGCAGATGCGACGCTGGGGCCAGATCGCCGATCACAAGCCGGACAGCTGGTATATGGAGACAGCCAAAAAGGTTTATCGCCCTGACATCTATCGCGCAGCGGCCGAAGAACTGATTGCCGACGGCGTCATGCAAGCCAGCGAATTCCCGAACTTTGCTAAAGAAAACGGCTTCAAACCGCCGCAGACAGAGTTTATCGACGGTGTGACCTACGACGGTACCAAGCCGAATGATTACCTCGGCAAGTTCAAAATCGGCCTGAAAGGCAAAGACGAAGTGTAACGCCCGCCCTCTCCCAACGGGAGAGGGCAAAACGCTCTAGGGAGACACCATGTTCAAGCAAAAA
>NZ_JBFJTH010000267.1:0-2975 GCF_041625495.1 Litorivivens sp.
AGTTTTCGCCGATTTCTGGCGAAATTTGGCCAGTACTCCATGATCCACGGCAATTCGCTGCTTATTGTCGAACCGATCACTTCCAGCCTGGAACAAATATTCCAGATTATTGTTGACCAGCTACCCGCTATGGATTTGTCGCTATTGCTGATGCGTCTGGAAAACGCGAACGCGATGGCGATCCTGGCCCTAACGCGCAGAGCCCAGAGCGATAAGGCATTTCATGGCAAGGACGCGAACCTGTTTGTGGAAAACCTCCTCGATCAACTGGTCGCAATGATTTGCGCGCCAATTTCACCGAAGACCCAGCAGTTGATCTAAAACGGAATCGGAGCTGCAATTGAAATGAGAATAATCAAAAGACTTGGCGTTACTGCGCTAATCCTGATGGTGTTAGGCGGCACCGCCTACCATTTCCGGTATCCGCTGATGCTGAAGATGGCACAAACCATGGTGCCGCTGTTCCAGCCAGAGATCGTGCCGCAACCCGATATTCAGTGGGCCTCAGGGACAGATCCGCTGGAACGGCCAAAACACCAACGGCCGCCCAATGTCGTGCTGATACTGGCCGACGATTTGGGCTGGAATGACATCACGCTGAACGGTGGCATTGCCGGTGGCACGGTACCGACACCGAGCATTGATTCCATCGCACAGCATGGGGTCAATTTCACCAATGGTTATGCTGCCAATGCCACCTGCGCCCCGTCGAGAGCCGCGATTCTATCCGGGCGATATCCAACCCGCTTTGGTTTCGAATTCACGCCCACACCACCGGGATTTATGGAACTCACGGCATTGGGTAACGAGAAGCAGTTTCCCGATAGACCGAAAGGGATCAAACACGAGGGCGAGAGCGAGCTCACCTACGAAACGATGGGCATGCCCGCCGGGGAAGTCACTATTGCCGAGGCGCTGGCAGATCAGGGGTATCACAATGTGCATATCGGCAAGTGGCATGTCGGGCTTGCCAACGGCATGGGGCCACTGGATCAAGGTTTTGACGAAAGCCTGTTGCTCATCAACACGCTTTATCTGCCTGAGGATCACCCCGATGTGGTCAACGCAAAAATCCCCTTCGACGGTATCGATCGCTTTTTGTGGAGCATTTCTGACGCCACGTCGTCAGTAAACGGCGGCAAAACCTCGTTCAGGCCCCGTGACTATTTGACCGACTACTACACCGACGAAGCAGTGAAAGTCATCGAGGCGAATAAAGATCGGCCCTTCTTTCTGTATCTGGCCCATTGGGCGGTACATACCCCGCTACAAGCCCTACGCGAAGACTACGACAAGCTCGATCATATCGAACTCCATCGTGAACGAGTCTACGCCGCGATGATCGCAAGCCTTGAGCGCAGCGTGACACGCGTGCTCCAGTCGCTGAATGATCACGGGTTGAGTGACAATACCATCGTGATTTTCAGCTCGGACAACGGCGGCGCACCCTACATTGGCTTACCGGAAATCAATAAACCTTATCGTGGATGGAAGCTGACATTCTTCGAAGGCGGCATTCATGTGCCCTTTATGATCAAGTGGCCGGCAAAGATTGCCGGGGGCACAACATTCAACAATCCTGTACATCACTTTGATCTGTTTTCAACGATTGTCGAAGCGGCGGGCGCCAAGCTGCCAAGCGATCGCAAAATCGACGGTGTTAATTTGTTGCCTTACGTTCAGGGCGAGAAGCCCGGCAAACCGCACGACAAACTTTTCTGGCGCAGCGGCGCCTCCCAGACTGCGATAGTGGGCAATTGGAAGCTGAATGTGAGCGCACCTCCGGGGCATCCGGCGCTCTACCGACACTGGTTATACAACCTTGCCGTCGACCCCACAGAAAAGCACGACCTGTCGGAGCAATACCCCGACAAAGTTACTGAGCTGAAAGCCGCTTTGGCGGCCCACAACGCAGAACAGAAACCGCCCAGCTGGCCCGCGAAAAGCTCGTCGCCAGTGCGTATCGACAAGGACCTCAGCGCGCCGTTTACCGGGAAAGATGAAGCCATCTACTGGTCAAACTAGTTGACTCAATCAGGAGTTTTACAATGAACAACCCTTCAGGCAACACGATGGCAGATGTTTCCGTAGTCATTATCGGCGCGGGCCTATCCGGCATTTGTGCCGCCTTCCATATGCAGCAACGCTGCCCCGATCGCAGTTTTCGCGTGATCGAAGCCCGCGACAATATTGGTGGCACCTGGGACCTGTTCAAGTACCCCGGCATTCGCTCCGATTCCGACATGTACACCTTTGGTTATAATTTCAAACCCTGGACGGCAGAAAAAGCCATCGCCCCAGCCGATACCATACTCAAATACATGCAGGAAACTGTGGACGAAAATGGTCTGCAATCAAAGATCAGCTTTGGCACACGATTGATCAGCGCCGATTGGCACAGTGAATCCAGCCGCTGGACGCTGACGCTGGAATCAACCCATAACGCACAGCGCGAAGAAGTGAGTTGCGATTTCTTGTTTTGCTGCACGGGTTATTACCGCTATAGCAAAGGTTACACGCCTGACTTTCCCGGCGTCGAACGCTATCGCGGCACCGTAGTGCACCCGCAAAATTGGCCGGAATCCCTAGACTGCACTGGCAAGCGCGTCACGATCATCGGCTCCGGTGCAACCGCGGTCACACTTGCGCCCACGCTCGCGAAGACCGGCGCAAAGATTACGTTACTGCAGCGCTCGCCGACCTGGATTATGTCAATGCCCGATAGCGGCTCTCGCCTGTTCAGGTATCTACCCGATCGATTGGCTCATGCCCTTGTACGCTGGCGCAATATCGTGATGTTTATGGGTTTCTATCAACTATCAAAACGCAAGCCTGAAATCGTCAAACGCTTACTCCTGAAGAGTGTGAAACAGCAACTGCGCGGTGCCGCAGACATGAAACACTTTACGCCCGGTTATGAGCCCTGGGATCAGCGTGTATGTCTGGTTCCGAATGGCGACCTGTTCAAGGCAATA
>NZ_JBFJTH010000268.1:0-2944 GCF_041625495.1 Litorivivens sp.
TATGCACTGCCTGCCCGCCCATCGCGGCGAGGAAATATCGGCAGAGCTGATGGATCGGCCGGACTCCGTCATCTGGGACGAAGCCGAAAACCGGCTGCACGCGCAGAAGGCGCTGATGGAATTTCTGTTGCTTGAGGCGGCGAAGTAGGCCATGAACGCGCCGGGAACTGTCAGCCCGCCATCGCTGGCAAAGCCAGCTCCCACGCGCAGCGGGGGCGCTTGTTGCCTATTGCCAATGAGCCCCCACTAGCAGCACAAACGGCGGACCCCCATGCTCCAGCTTAAAAACATCCAATGCCAGTACGACGGCGAGCCCGTCATTAACGATATCAACTTCCACGTTAATGAAGGCGACATCTGCTGTCTGCTCGGGCCAAGCGGTTGCGGCAAAACCACCGCACTGCGTGCTATCGCGGGTTTTCAGTCGATCAGCCAGGGCGAAATCTGGCTGGGCGACACCCTGCTGAGCAAGCCCGGCTTTTCTCTAGCACCGGAGCAGCGCAAGGTTGGCATGGTATTTCAGGACTACGCCCTCTTCCCCCACCTCACCGTAAAACAAAACATCTGCTTTGGCTTTCGCAAGAAAAGTGCCGCCGAACAGAATCGCATCGTCGGTCGTCTGCTGGAGCTGGTGCGCCTGAGCGGGGTGGAAAATCGCTACCCTCACGAACTCTCCGGCGGCCAACAACAGCGCGTTGCCCTGGCCCGGGCTCTGGCGCCGGCGCCGCAACTGCTGCTGATGGACGAGCCTTTCTCCAACCTCGACGCAGAACTACGCAAAAGTCTTAGCCTGGAAGTGCGCGACATTCTCAAGGACCTCGGTATCAGCGCCATTCTGGTCACCCACGATCAGGAAGAAGCCTTCGCCTTCAGCGACCATATTGGCCTGCTCTACCACGGCGCGCTGCAGCAGTGGGACACCCCGTTCAACCTCTACCACGAACCCGCCAACCGGCTGGTGGCGGAATTTATCGGTCGCGGCCGCTTTCTCCCCGGCATTGTGACCGGCCCCAACAGCATTAACACCGAGCTGGGCGACCTGCACGGCAACCGCGCCTACCCCTGGCAGGAAGGCTCACCGGTAGATGTGCTGCTGCGCCCGGATGACATCATTCTCAGTGACTTTGGCGGCATCGCCGCCACGGTAGAAAAGAAAGTGTTCAATGGCGGCGCCACGCTCTACAAACTGGCCCTACCCACCGGCAGCACCGTAGAAGCCCTGCTCCCCAGCCACCGGGATTTTCAGATTGGCGAAACCATCACCATCGAAGCCGACGTGGAACACCTCATCGCCTTCCACAAAACCGAACCCGTTGCGGCGACCGCCTGACCAACACCCTTGTAAACATCATAAGACTTATACTGCTTATAAGAACTCCGTATAAGGCGGTTTTTTGCACCATGTTGACACTGCTCAGCTGAAAAGTGGCCATGCCGGGAGGCTGCAGGTTAGCACCCGCCCACCTTTAAGTTATCCACAGCTTTCCCACACGCAATCCCCAATATTTAGTGCTTGCACATACACTAAAACCGCACTATCTTGTGTCCTTGACTGCGGGGCCACACCAGATGGCACTACCAGTCTCCGGGGTGAAAACTATAAGATCGAGGCTTTTCGCAACGAGTTCGTCAACGATCATTACCACTTCCCCGAAGATTGTCGCAGGCAGGTAGTTGGATCAAGCCGTAAGCGGTACCGTGTTTTTCAACATTCCAGATGTTGTAGTCAACAGACAGTCACACACTAGATATAGATAGCCAAAACGTCCGGAGAGACCATGCAAACCCACGAACAACAAAGCCCCCAACGCGCCGCTCAACAGCCGCCCAACGTCCCCTCCAGCGCCGAAATTCAGGCAACGGCACCGGGCCAGCTGCGCGTTATTAAACGCAACGGCACCGTCGTACCCTATACCGACGACAAAATTTCAGTGGCTATCACCAAGGCGTTTCTGGCGGTGGAAGGCGGCAATGCAGCCGGCTCTACCCGCATACACGAAACCGTAGCCAAGCTGACATCACAAGTGAGCGCCACCTTCAAACGCCGCATGCCCTCCGGCGGCACTATCCACATTGAAGATATTCAGGATCAGGTAGAACTGGCCCTGATGCGCAGCGGCGAACACAAAGTGGCTCGCGATTACGTGCTGTACCGCGCCGCCCGCGCCGAAGAGCGCAAGAAGGCCCAGCCCGAAGAAAAGGCTCACCCCTCCATTCGCGTCACCCAGGAAGATGGCTCCCTGACCCCGCTGGATCTGGGTCGCCTGGAATTCATCGTTAACGAAGCCTGCGAAGGCCTCGCCGATGTCAGCGCCAAAGCGGTACTCGACGAAGTACTGAAAGGTTTGTATGACGGCGTGGCTGCCCACGAGGTGAACACCTCTCTGGTTATCGCCGCCCGCTCGCTGGTGGAAAAAGAACACAACTACAGCTACGTTACTGCCCGCCTGCTGCTGGACAAACTGCGCGCCGAAGCACTCAACTTCCTCGGCATTGCCGAAAGCGCCACCCAGCACGATATGGTCGAGTACTACCCCAAAGCACTGGCTGCCTATATTGAAAAAGGCATTGAGCTGGAACTGATCTCGCCGGAACTGCGCGATTACGACCTGGTGCGTCTGGGCCAGGCCATCAAGCCCGAGAACGACAACCAGTTCAACTACCTCGGTCTGCAAACCCTGTACGACCGCTACTTCATTCACAGCAACGATGTGCGCATCGAACTGCCGCAGATTTTCTTCATGCGCGTCGCGATGGGTCTGGCGACCCGCGAAGACGACAAGAACGCCCGCGCCATCGAGTTCTATGAACTGCTGAGCTCCTTCGATTACATGAGCTCCACCCCGACCCTGTTCAACTCCGGCACCCTGCGTCCGCAGCTCTCCAGCTGCTACCTGACCACCGTGCCCGACGATCTGCACGGCATCTACGGCGCCATTCAAGA
>NZ_JBFJTH010000269.1:0-2083 GCF_041625495.1 Litorivivens sp.
ACTTTCTGCTTCGCTGTCGATCGCATCGCGATAGAACGCTTCGATCTTGTCGCGCTTTAGCTTCATGGTCGGTGTCAGAAGATCGTTCTCTACGTCCCAGGTAGTCTCCGAGATTGCGATGCGGTCAAGGCGGGCGTGGGATTCCAGCTGCTGATTGACGTCATTCAGAGTTTGCTCAAGATTACCCTTGATCTGCTCTTTGCTTAGCCCCTGATCGTTGAGCACGACTACCGCCATGGGCGCCGGACGGCCCGCACCCAGCACGCAAACCTGCTCAATCAATGAGTTAGTGGCCAGACGGCTTTCGATGGGCACAGGCGCGACATATTTGCCTTTAGCCGTTTTGAATTGCTCTTTCACGCGGCCAGTAATGCGGTAGGCGCCGTTTTCGTCAACCACACCTTTGTCACCGGTGCGAAACCAGCCATCAATAAAAGATTCAGCCGTTGCTTCTGGATTTTTGTAATACTCGTTAAATATCGCGGCTCCGCGAATCAGCACCTCACCCTCGTCGGAGAGTTTCATTTCATTGCAGGCAAGCGGGGTGCCGATGGTCCCCATCCCTTCAACGGTAAATGGTTGATTCGAACACGCAAGCCCAGACGTTTCGGTCATCCCCCAACCTTCGACGATATCAACGCCAATACGGTGGAACCATTCGAGCAGGGCGGGGGAGATAGGCGCCGAGCCGGAGCAATAATTGCTGCAGGAACCAAAGCCTAGCTTATCGCGAATAGCGGCGGCTACCGCGTCGCCGCCTTCACCTGCCAACATTTCCTGCAGCTGCTCGTCAGGGATTTGCGCCAGCACTTTTGCTTGAAACTTGGCCCAGAGTCTGGGGACTGAAATAAAATCGGTGGGCTGGCAGTGGTGCAATTCATCTACAAAGGTTTCAAGCCCTTCGGAGAAGAAGAGCTCAACCTTTCCGTAAATGGATGTCATGGCGACCACTGAGCGCTCGGTGATATGAGCCAGTGGCAGGTAAGACATCATGCGGTGTGGCTGATCACCGCCCACCATGCGGTTCTTCGTTTCAACGGCAGCCGCGCCCAGATGGCCGTGGGTCAATACAACGCCCTTGGGTTTGCCGGTGCTACCCGAGGTGTAAACGATGGTGACCATGTCGTCGGCCTTGGGTGTGTTATAGCTTTCCAAGGGTGTTGAGGAGTCCAGAATGCTCTGCCAGTCGCGCGCGTCTTTATAGTCGGCATTGGCGTCGGGAAATCTGATGACAGGAATGTTGCTCAAGCTCGCTTGCGCTGCGCTGCAGTCATCGAGCTTGCCGACAAAACACAGCTTGGCTTGGCTGTGTTCAAGCACGTAGTCGATGGTTTCTGAAGAGGCGGTGGAATAAATTGGTACCGGTATGATACCAGCCAGCATCATACCGAAATCAGCCGCCAGCCAGGCGTAGCTGTTTTTGGCAAGAATCGCGACACGGTCGCCCGGTTTAATTCCTTGTTTTAACAGCTCGTTAGCGACCCGGCTGCCCTGATCAACGACTTCGGCTATCGTATAGCTTTTCCATACACCATTAGTGGGCTGGTGAAGCCACGTGTCATTGGGCCTGTTTTTCAGATTGGCTTTTAGCTGCTCGACGGGCAGTACGTAAGAAGTGCCGGTGGCTGTCATGGACAATATTCCCTGTTGTTATCTAATGGATTCCAAGTCTATTCCTTGAGAATACTTAATCCCGGAAAATCCCTCAATAATAATGCGTGTTATAAGCGATAACTGTAAATTTCATTCCAGTTTATCTACCAGTGAGCTGGCATTCGCGTTGTGCATGCAGCGTTAGATCAGTAGCTCAGCTGCACATGCCAATAGCAGGATAGCCAACGCTACCGCCAGTTTGGGGCCTCCCGCGATAAACCATTTTGACGCCGGGAAGGCGATGGTGCTCGCCATGGCGTCCAGTTTCAGTTGGTGATGATCGCTGCCGAAGGTTGCTGGGAGTATCTCTAACAGGTCTCGCCGACTGCGGTACCGGATCGCGGCCATCGCCGCCCAATCGCTATTGTGCTCGCAATTGATATGCTCAACATTGGACCCGCTGCGCAGGGCCGTCATGACCGGATGGCCC
>NZ_JBFJTH010000270.1:0-2005 GCF_041625495.1 Litorivivens sp.
AGTAAATCCTCTACGGCCCCGCCCGCATGATCGGTTTCTACATTTTGCAGCCTGTGACCACTGCCCACGTTGTCGTAGCTAAAATATAATCGACGACCATAGCCATCAGTAATTCGTAGCGGTTTTCCATACGTATTACTAAGCGCGTTGGTGTCGTTGGTAAGCACCAGGTTATTGCCTTTGCCATCACTGACGTTAAGCAACTGTCCTTCGCTATTAAACAGATAGCTCAGCTGCTCATAACCGTTAAACACAACAAAGTCTGAACCATTTTCAATCAGTTGCAGTGGGCGCTGACCGTTCCCGCCCTGCTGAGACCAGTTGCCTTTACCGTCGGTGCTGAATTGATATACCTCCGCACGCGGACTAATCACAACAACGATATTGCCTGCCCGGTGAAGCCGCCATTCAAAATTGTGCAGCCAGTTATTCCCGGTGTCTCCGGTTATATCGCCCTTGAGCAATTGCGACCCGTAATAGCGGTTGAAATACAGTGGCAGCGGGCCACCGAGATAAAAATCGTCAACTTCCTGAAAAAAGAATTCGCCGGAAAAGGTGTTTACCGGGTCTAGCGAGGTACCGGAGGAGCTTATTTTTTTCGACTTGGGATCTTTGACAATGATTTTTACGATTTCCGGAAATTCCCGGTTATCTTCCTGACAGGGCAATTCGGCGTTTGGATTGCTTCCCGACGGCGCGTTCTCGCCTACCCAGGTAACTTCCATCGTGGTTTCGCCGACTCCTTGATCAGCCGCCTTGACGCTGATCAGAACTTCCACGCCTTCGGCATCTGCCGGGGTATATCCTTCTACAGTCGCGATTTTGGTGTCCAGCACCCTTCCCTGCACGAAAGCTTTGCAGGTTCCTGCATCCTTCACTGAAACCTGCCTGGTTTGCCCCGGATACAGATCGAGCTGCATTGGCGTAACTTGGTGCGCCGGCACGGTCTGACTAAAGAGAAACACCGCAAGCCCGGCAACCTGAGCTGAGCGGAGACATGCAAAAATCCGTTGATACATGATTGTCACCGTGTTTGTGCTTTTTATTTTGCTGCACACTTGCCCGATGCGATGAACGCCAAATTATTCTCAGGCAAATTAATAATTATCAGAAAATAAATTATAGCGCCAAATGTTGCGGAATTCGTATCAAAACCGGCCCGCTGGGCACCCCAGCCTCACCAAAAGTTAAAGTAATTCCCTGGTATTTAACCTAACCAACGGAAATAAAACCCATTCCAGCACTCACCAAAATAAACCGGGGTCGGAGTGAGATTTTTCTGCTCAGCGCAGCAAAAAAGTCTGCTGCCCCCTGTTTTTGTACCGTGAATTACCGCTATACACCTGAAAAACATGAACATTTCCACGTTTCTGCCGCCAAATGTGAATACTGACAGTTTCCCGATTCTCGATACGTTACCCTGCGCCCATGTTCGACTCACTGTAGTTAAGGAGGAAAACAAATGGACGACCTAGTAAACCTGACCGCCCGCAGCCGCGACGCCATGGCGACTGTGGTGGAGGGTGCCCTCACGTGGCTGGCCACTTCGGGCCTGCAGATTGTGCTGATTCTGATCGGCGCGTGGGTGGCGATGCTGGTTAGCCGCAAACTGTTGAACCGCGTTCACAAAACCATTGCCGGCAAGCATGGGGATATCGAACGGGTAAAACGCGCCGACACGCTAACCGGCATTCTCGGAACGGTGTTGTGGATGCTGCTGTTTCTTGCGGCCGGCATGATGGTACTGAAAGAGATTGGGGTGGATATTGCGCCGATTCTCGCGGTTGCCGGCCTGGGTGGCTTGGCGATTGGTTTTGGTGCCCAGAACCTGGTGCGCGACGTAATCACCGGCTTTTTCCTGCTGGCGGAAGACCAGATTCGCGTTGGCGATATCATTGAAGCGGGCGGCAAATCCGGCGAAGTGATGTCGCTGGGGCTGCGCACAGTGCGTATGCGCGCGCTGGACGGCACACTGCATATTATTCCCAATGGCAACATCACTACC
>NZ_JBFJTH010000271.1:0-1707 GCF_041625495.1 Litorivivens sp.
ATAGGTAGCATAAACCATGGACGAATCACCCAGATCGTACTGCAGGGAAAAGGTCCCTGTCACGGCCGTGTCCGATACTTCTGCATGGGGTACGCTCACGCTGGTATTTGCGGCGGACAATGGCAAGCCGGTGGCAGATTCTTCCAGTCGCTGGTAGCTGGTAAAGGCTGCTCCGAGCGTTTCATCGATATAGCGCAAACCCATAGTCGTGTGCCAACGATCACTTACATGCCAGGTAGCCTGACCAAAAACACCCAGATTCGTTGTATCGATCTGGTTCCAGAAACCGGCCTCCTGATTGATGCTACCGACATTAAGGGGAATCACCAAAGGATCGTCGGTGTAAAGGTTCGCGGCATAGTTCGCAGTAATGTCGGTCACCCGGCGGTCGAAGGTATTCACCAGCTTGTTATCAAACCAGAGCGCGCCCAGCGTGTATTCCAACACTTCATTATCGAGAGAGGATATCCGCAACTCCTGAGTGAAGGTTTCGATCGTGCGGGGGCCGCCATTGGATTCGAGATTGGCATTGGCACCGTCCAAAGCGGCAGCGGACGTATCAGCAAATATATCGGCTTCGCGCAGCCCTGTTACGCTCGACAATGTGTGGCTACCCAAATCCCAATTAACAAGCAGGGTGAGCGCCTCTGTTTCCGAGTCACTTTCGGTGCCGTTTATAGTCCGGGCCTGGCGATTTTCTTCGCTCGCGTTGATCGGGTCATTGCTGCGTTCTATGCCCGGGTTTGCGCTGCGCTGCACCATGGGATAAGACTCGCCGTCGAACTCCGAGTACTCTCCAATCAAGGACAAAGTTAAAACATCATTGACGTCCCACTTGAATTTAAGCCTCGCGCCCTGGCTCTCGCTCGACGGGATTTGATCGTCGGTAGCCAGATCGTAAATGTGGCCATCCGTAGATTTTTTATAAATGGTGAGGCGCGCCCCCAGCGCATCAGTTAGAGGTCCACTCAGACTGGCCTGAAACTTCCACATATCACTGTCAAAATCGCCGGCCTGATCATAGCTGTAACGTGCCCGCGCCTCGAATTCGGAGTGAGGATCGCGGGTAATAACGTGAATCAGTCCGGCGGAAGCATTTTTGCCAAAGAGCGTTCCCTGTGGCCCGCGCAGTACTTCCACGCGTTCGACGTCAGCAAAATCAAAGTTAGCCAGACTGGTGCGAGCCAGGGGCACGTTGTCCAGCACCACCGAGACATTGGGTTCTACCGCGGAACTGAATACATCGGTGCCAACACCGCGAATCCGGATGGAGTTGTTCTTGGGGCTGTCTCCCGGTGTGAACTTAAGGGACGGCACGAGCCGACTGAGATCAGAAACACTATTGATCTCATTATTTTCCAGCATCCGTCCGCTGATAGCTGTGATCGCCATCGGCACATCCTGCATGCTCTGCTCCCGCTTTTGCGCGGTTACAATCACTTCTTCAAGCTGCGCCAAACTCAGAGAGTTCAAACTGATTGTCGCTGCCGCCAACGCAGTACTTTTCATTACCAAAATTCGCATGGGGTTACCTGTGATTACCAGTTAAACAAGGTGCCATCTTCAAGCCGGTTTACCGGAAGATAAGCACGCTCGTAGGGATATTTCGCCGCCAGTTCTTCGTTGATATCAACGCCGTGCCCGGGGGTGTCGCCCACTTTCAAATAGCCATCCTGGAAGTGGTAATCGTGCGGAAAGACTTCGTCG